>JBICHZ010000142.1:0-21151 GCA_043101355.1 Rhodopirellula sp. JB044 | reverse complement strand
TTGTTCGCGCTCGCCGGTGCGGTGATCGGTTTGCCGTTAGGTCTTTGGCTGTTCAACTCGATCAACCTCGACTGGCTGACCCGCGGTACCGGAATCGCGCTGCTGTTGATGATCGCCTATTCGTTTCACAATCGAAACATTTCCCGCCGTCGTGCGGAACAGACCGACAGCGAGAATGCTGAGCGTGACGAAGACGATCAAAAGCAATCGAGCGAAACGGTCGGAGCCAGCACGATCGGCGTTGCTTCCGGATTTTTAATGGGTGCGGTTACCATGCCGGGACCACCGGTGGTCGCCTACGCATTGCAACAAGATTGGGACCAGGAACAATTCAAAGCGTTCGTCAATCAGTTCTTGCTCGCGTTGTCCGTATTCAAAATCTTTGGCCTGTTTGTCTCAACCGACATCAGCCAACAGGCCACAATCGAGTCCCTGTTGATCATCCCCGCCGCACTGTTTGGCATCGCGATCGGGAAGAGATTCAGCACGCGATTGTCCGCCGGCAAGTTCCGAACGCTCGTTGCGGTCGGGCTCGCATTTGTTGCTGTGCTTCTGATCGCCAAAGGCGCCGGATGATCGTTTCTTGGTCGTGGCTTCGTTAAGAGACCACCGGGGCAGCGGTTTGCTGACCGGTGGTGTTCTCTCGCAGCATTCAAACGTTGGGAAAGCGTTTCACCCGCTGCAGCATTTGCCTTCTTCTTGCGTCGCCAAGTCCGTCGAGCAGACGCCGGTTTCGGGCAAGACCAGCTCAACGTTTTCCGCCGCAACACAATCCCCACACAGCTTGGCGGCGATCGACCGAACTTGTTCGTATCCGGTCATCAACAAAAACGTCGGTGCTCGCCCATAACTCTTCATTCCCGCCAGATAAAAACCGCGTTCGGGTTGACGCAGTTCGGCTTCGCCGTGTGGCGGGACCGATCCGCAACTGTGGTGATTCGGATCAATCAGTGGGCCAAGCTTCGCTGACGCTTCGGTGGCCAAATCGAACTCCAACCTCAATTCACGAAGCATGCTCATGTCAGGTCTCGCTCCCGTCGAAACGATGATTTCATCAATGGTTGTTCGCGCCGTTCCCTCGGTATCCACAACCGACAAACCACTCGATTCACGACGAACGGCGGCGATTGAAAGTCCGCCCAACAAAGTGACTTCCTTACGATCGACGGCTCGTTTGACACGGAGCCCGAGTTCGCCGCGTTCCTCGATTTGGTCCGCCTCACCGCCTCCCCATAGCTTCTGAGGATTGGTTCGACGAATCGCCCAAACAACTGAAGTGTCCGCATCGCTCTTGGCGAGTTCGACAAGGCTCAAGACATTGCCGATCGCGGAATGCCCTGAACCGACGACCAACACTCGTTTCCCTGCGTAGCGTTTGCGATCGTGTCCCAAAACGTCAGGCATCCCATAGCAGATGTGTTCCTGGGCTTCGCTCTCTCCGTCGGCGGCAACGCCACCGGCTCCCAGTGGATTAGGTGTTCGCCAAGTCCCCGTAGCGTCGATCACCGCGCTCGCCCGAATGCGTTCGTGTCCGGTTGGGCTACGAGCTGTGATTAAGAAAGGTGCCTCATTGCGATGGCCATCTTTCATCCGATCGTGTCCCTCTCGTGACACCGATGCAACCTCGCGGTTCAACCGAATGTTTGGTTGGATGCTCGCGAGAGCGGCGACCGGATCGAGGAAGGTCTCAACAAAGTCTTGGGCATACGGGACTTTGTCCGGGTCGGGCGACTTCCAATTTCCCGCCGCAGCAAGCAACCGCGCCCCGACCGGATCAATCAGGTACTTCCATGGAGTGAACAGCCGCACGTGTCGCCATTGCCACATGTTCGCAGCGACTCGATCACCGGCTTCCAACACCACAAATTTCCGCCCGCGTTCGCAAAGGTTCGCGGCCGCAGCGAGCCCAACGGGGCCGGCACCGAGAATCGCTACGGGAAGAGTCTCATCACCCACCGAGTCCGTCCTCGTTTGTGGCTGACTGCTCGGCGTTTGGTGTTCAACAGTCGGCAACGCCGATGCGGTTTCACAGCAGCTCGGTTTGGAACGATCGCAGCTCGATCCCATCACTTCTCCTCTTTTCAGTTTGGCACGGCATTCTTTTGATATCGAATGCGGTAATCAAAACGTATTGCGACAAACGCGTGAAAAGTTGCCTTTTCGCCGCCGACTCACCCGTGCGTCGGTTCGGTTTTCAATAGTTGGAGGCAACCCAATTCTCGAGCGCGACTTTCGCCATCGAGATCTGGTAACAACTGTTGAACTCCGGGCATTTTTGGCACTCATCCCATTGCTGGTCATTGGTCTCGATCTGGGGACGCGACCGCGTCATGCCCGCGGGCGGTTTGATTTTCACTGAAAACACTTTCCCTGATTGCCTGCCCATGGCGATGCTTTCGGGAAACATCGCTCCGTGACACTCCTTGTGTTGCGTATCGCTCACTGGACAGGCTCCTGAGAAAAATCGGTTTTGACAACGTTCGTGTCAACATCGATCGACTCGACAGGAAACCACTGCTGCGTCCGCAGACAGAAACGAACCAGCCCCAACATCAACGGCACCTCGATCAGCACGCCGACCACCGTTGCCAGTGCCGCCCCCGACGACAACCCGTAGAGCATCGTCGCGGTAGCGATTGCGACTTCGAAGTGGTTCGATGCACCGATCATGGCCGTGGGCGCGGCCTCGTCATATCGGAACCCCATCACTTTGCAGACAACATATCCAAACGCAAAAATCACCAACGTTTGAATCGTCAGCGGAATCGCAATCCACAGGATGGTCAGCGGATTCTCGACAATCGTTTCGCCCTTGAATGAAAACAACAAAACCAACGTCGCCAACAAAGCCGTCGTGGTTACCGGCGCGAGGTAACGGAGAAACGTCTCGCGGAACCAAACCTCACCTTTGGCCGCGATCAACCATCGACGCGAGAGATACCCCGCGACCAACGGCAACGCGACATAAACTCCGATCGACAACAGCAACGCCTGCCAAGGAACGGGCAACTGCCCCACGCCGAGCAGAACCCCGCCGAGCACTCCGTAAAGAAGCAACATCGTCAACGAGTTGATCGCAACCATCACCAACGTGTGACCGTCGTTGCCTTTGGCTAAGTATCCCCAAACCAATACCATCGCTGTGCAGGGTGCGATGCCCAACAGAATGCAGCCGGCGAGATAACTTCGCCACAACGGCACCTGCAACATCTTCACCCCGTCGACCAAAACCGCTTCGCCCGACCCATAGGCCGCCCCGACTTCGAGTTCCACACCGAGCGGTGCCTTCACGTAGTCAACCGCCTCGGGACCGATGAAACCGAGAAACACTGTGCCCAGAAAGAAGCTCGCGATCGCGTACATCGTAAACGGTTTGATCGCCCAGTTGATGAACAACGTAACGAGCACCGGACGAACCGACTTCCCGGCCCGCACCACCTCGCCGAAATCGATCTTGACCATGATCGGGTACATCATGAAGAACAGACAGATCGCGATCGGTATCGAAATCACCGGTGCGCCGTTGACATCAATCGCCAGGGCGTCGAGCGATTTCGCGACACCCGGAGCGATCTTGCCCAGCAAAATCCCCACGACGATACACAACCCGACCCAGACCGTCAGATAGCGTTCGAAGAAGCCGATCCCTTTTTCGTCGGAGGGACACGTTTCATTTGTTTTCATCTCTCTCTCCAATGCGAAATGCTTATCGTTCATCGACGCTTTGCGATAAAAACATCCAAAAAAGTAGAGAATTCACTCGCCGAATTTTTCATGCGGTTGATTTGACTCTCATCGACGCGGTAGCGAACCGTTCCCTGTCCGGTGTCGCCAACGAGCAAACTCACCTCACAAAGAACGTCGAGGTGACGCGTCAGAACCGGTTCGGCAATTTCCAAACGTTCGACCAGTTCACCCCGCGACGCAGAGTCAACCGACATCATGAAACGCAGTATCTTCACTCGAGTCGGATCGGTGAGAACCCACGCAAGCTTGGTCCGGCGAAACGTCGCTCCTTCGTCGCTGAATTCGGGGTAAGAACACATTTGTCGATCACTGCCTGACATTCCGAGCCATCCAAAATCGCCCATCTGCGATTAACGATATGCCAGTGTATTAGGAATGTCAACGGCGATCTTCCGACGCGAGTCTCCTTTTCTCGGTGCGTCATCCCGGCACGTCGGATCGCAGCCGATGAACGCGTGTCAACGACCTCGCATCCGATACAAACGGCGGCGGGGCACTGACACCGGCGCAACAAAGATGCGTGCAACACCGGCTGTCGGAGCCGATATCGCACGCATTCGCTAGACGTCGATGAACTGTGATGCCTGTCCCTTAGAACTCTTCGTCGATGACCTCGCGGCTCGCCCGGGTACCGAGCGATCCCCACAAACCATACGGGCTGGGCGACCCCGGTGCGCGGGTCCCGGTGCCTCCGTCATAAACCGCAACCACGGTACCGGATGTTGAGCTTCCTGCTTCGATCGAATCGGTAATGAACTTAACCGCTCCGTCGCCCATCAAGACATGAACACCGCCTTGGTGCCGGCTACTCGGAGGAACGGTGCCGGCGCCCGTGTCACCGTAAAGCAAGCAGATTTCTCGGTTGGGCGGCAGGATCGTGTTGACGACGCTGTAAGGATGCATACCGCTGGCCCAACGATACCCACGACCTTCGTTGGCAGGCATGATATACGTTGCGTCGGGGCCCCAGAACTGAGGCCGAGTCGGATCGATCGTGTTCGGTCCGTCTGCCGTACGACAGAACGTCGGATCGGCACGATGATCACTCGCATCGCCACCGCCGATGGACCGTCCGATCCCGGTGATCGCGTTGTCACCGAGGTAGGTCGCGATCTCCGCGGCCGCGATGGTGTTCGACAAACCATCGAGGAAGTCACGGAACTTATGTTTCGCACGAGGATAAAACGCACCGCGGTCGCAGGCCTGTTTCTTTTCCGGTCCGTACGTCCAGATACCGGTCAAGTTAAACAACACTTCCCCGTTATCCATGTAGTGGATCGCGTCACCAACGCAGGCGGCGTAGTTCGTTCGTCCCATCGCCGGGAGACCAACTCCAGGATCGCTCGGGCAACGCAGCGTCGGGATCTCGGTCATCCACGGGGCGTACCCGGTATTCAATGACGAAACACTCGGCGACGTGTTCGTGTCGTCTGTCACCGTGGGCCCCATCGCCGGCCAAGGCTGTCCGGCAGGTCGCGAACCGCCCGACGCCAAAAGGTCGGTCATGTTCGGGTTACTGATTTGATCCCATAACGCTTGTTGCTCCATGAATGGCAGCAACCCGACGAAGATACTCAGCGACCGCTGGTTTGCTTCGTCCTGCGGGTTGTACCACGAACTCGGATTACTCAGCAGCGCCGTGCCTTCCATGTGGCCGGGCAGTTGATTGAACGCGGAATGGTAGTTGTGAATCGCAAGTCCGATTTGTTTGAAGTTGTTGCTGCAACTCATTCGTCGTGCAGCCTCACGAGCGGCTTGGACAGCCGGCAACAGCAATCCCACCAACACACCAATAATGGCGATGACGACAAGCAATTCGACCAAGGTAAAACCACCTTGCCGACTTCGTTTTTGTTGTGACATTCTCATACTCATTTCAAGGAAAAAAGGAAACGTTTAGTACATATCTCCCCTCCAGACGTAGCGACGGAGCAAACGCTCCGAGTCACCACGACAACCGTGTGTGCCGCATCGCAGGACTGCTAACGGGCTCGATTGCGGAGAAGAATCGAAATAGAAATTTCGAAGATCAATAAATGAAGGTCTTCGAACGCGCGTGACGCGACTTCTTAGCGTTGCTGACTTCTTTCGTTGTCTTGCAACGCTTCTTTCTTTCGAGCCAAGGTTTGCTGCTCTTGGGCAGTCGGCACATAGCCTTGGCTTGGCTCAATCACCGTGTTCTGTTCCGAACCACAACCGCCGAACGCGAGAAGCAGCAGGACGGCAGGGGTGAGAACCCTCGCTCTGAGATAAATCGCCAACATAAAAGCCCTTTCGGACAATAGAGGAAGCAGTGCCCGGGTACACCACCGCAGTGGCACCGGTCGCATAAGTTGACTCGGAGAATTCGTGTACCGAACAAGAGCACACCGCACGCCTGATAACGCGTCAAAGCCCAGTCCGATACTGCACAATCATCCGAGCCGCCTGTTTCCATTTACAACGACGATGGCCGCTGTTTGATGGAGCCACGAAAATAGCGTTGAGTCCCCCAAACTAAAAAGAACCACCTTTGGCGAGAGCCAAACAACCATCCAAGGGGACACAGGCGTGCTGTGGCGGGTTATCACTCGCAACCCGACGCTAAACAGCGCAGGGCTCCCCAAAACGTGCCCTCCGACCGCGACTGGAAGATGCAAAAAAATTAGAGAACGCGAAATATGCGCAGTACCCCAATGAATCAGCAGCAGCGAGCGAAAGAAGCCTGGCAAGAATGCGCGACTTTAAGGACCGATCAACGTTGACGCAGGGTTGACCGACTCCCGCATTTGGTTAAAGTTGCAAATAAGCAAATGACAAAACTGCTGACAGGAAAGTTGCGGCGATGAATAAAGAAGAAAAAGCGAAATACGAAACACGGGTGAAGGTGCTCAAGGCACTCGCTCATCCGGCCCGCCTGAAACTGATCGATGTCTTGGCGGAAGAGGACGAAGTGTGCGTCTGCGATTTGACCGACGCCATTGGGACGGACATGTCCACCGTTTCCCGGCACCTGACGCAACTCAAAAACGCAGGAATCGTCGAGAGCGAAAAGCACGGGCAAATGGTGTTCTACCGTTTGAAAGTCAAGTGTTTGACGGGACTGTTCGGATGCATCGAATCGGTCGTGGAAGGACACATCAAAAGCCAATTGAAAGTGCTGTCCTAACGGCGGCATTTTTTTTCACCCATTACTTGCATTTTTGTGCAAATACGCACGAACGGAAAACGAGAGTCATGAACCGGGAATGGAAAATCTTCGCTACCTTTTTGGCCATCTTTCTGTTTGCCTACTTCGTTCCGCTCGCCACGCCGAACTTTCCCGCCGACGCCAACCCGATCGCGGCGAAAGTCACCGGAGCGATCGTCGAAGCCTTCGTGCTGCTGCAGTGGTACGCCCGCAACCACACACTCGCCTGCGTCGTTCCGGCACTCTTCATCGCCGGCGCGATCACGACGTTCCTCACCAAAGAATCCGTGCTGAAGCACCTCGGCCCCAAGGCGAACAAAACCGAGGCCTACAGCGTCGCGTCTATCTCCGGCACGGTGTTGGCCGTTTGCTCCTGCAGCGTGCTGCCGATGTTCGCGGGCATCTACCGCATCGGCGCCGGTCTCGGCCCGGCCGCGTGTTTTCTCTACGCGGGACCTGCGATCAATGTCCTGGCGATCTTTCTCACCGCACGTGTGCTGGGATTTGAACTCGGCGTCGCTCGCGTGATCGGCGCGATCGTGTTTGGCGTGATCATCGGACTGCTGATGTCAGTCTTCTTCCGAGCGAGCGAAGAAGACCGCAACCAAACCACCTTGGCGATGCCCGACCCGCCGGCGTCCAAACGACCTCTGTGGCAATCCGCGACCATGCTCGCTGCCATGCTGCTGTTCCTGGTCTTCAGTGATTGGTTCAACCCTGGCGATAAGAACGTTGAGCTAGTCGACGGGACTCAGTTCGCCGCAACGCTGCAGTACGAAACCGAAACGAGCTACGACCTTCGCCTGAAATCGGCTGTGCTGGGACACGAACAAGCTGAAGTGGTTCGCCTAGCCAAGACCGAAATCGCCACCATTGAGGACGTGCAGTCGTGGGTCACCATCATTCATCATTACCGTTGGTACCTCGCCGGAGTCATGGGAATCATCGTCACCGCGATGAGTCTCGCATGGTTGGACCGGGAGGACTTTGGCCAGTGGATGGACAACACGTGGGAGTTTTCCAAACTGCTCGTTCCGCTGCTCTTCGGTGGCGTCTTCTTCGTTGGCTTCCTCGGCGCCCTCATCCCTGAAAAACAAGTCGCGGATTTGGTTGGCGACAACAGCTTCACATCCAACCTGATCGCGTCGGTAATCGGCAGCCTGTTTTACTTCGCGACGCTGACCGAAGTTCCGATCTTAGAAGCCCTGATGCGAAACGGCATGGCATCCGGCCCCGCGTTGGCGTTGTTGCTGGCCGGGCCTGCACTTTCCCTCCCGAGCATCTTGGTCATCCGCAGCGTCATCGGCAACGCGAAAACCACCGTCTTTGTATTACTCGTCGTTGTGATGGCGACGTTGGCCGGAATGGGGTACGGAACGCTCTATCCGACGAACGCTCAACCATCGACCGAAACGATCGCGTTATCAGCCCCCAACCTTGCAAACACTTCGTTACCCCAACCTTAATTAGGAAAGACCAATGACCACCATCCAAGTACTCGGAACCGGTTGCCGCAAGTGCGTCCAACTAAAAGAGAATGTCGAAACGGCACTCAAACAGTCCGGCGTCCAAGCCGACGTGCAGAAGGTCGAAGACATCAACGAGATTGTCAAGTTCGGCATCATGAGCACTCCCGCTCTCGCGGTCGATGGCGAGGTGAAGATCGTCGGCAAAGTCGCATCGGTCGACGAAGTCCTGAGCGTCATCAATCCGTGAGCAAAACGCTTGTCCCTGATTTCGCGTCGACGAAACACGTGCGCAAAAACTCGGCGCGGACACGTCACAGTCAAACCAGTCACATTTCTTACAAGGCAGATTTCCATGAGTGCCACGAGAAAACTATTCACGATCGCAATGCTCGCTTTCGTCGCGGTGGCCGTTGTTACCGCGGTCGCCAAACAAACCGATTCTTCGGTTTCGACATCTTCGCCGGACGTTGATGCCGTCCTGAATCCAACCAACGGCATCGTCGCCACGTTTTACCACGGGAACGTGCGCTGTCCGACGTGTCAAAACATCGAACGGTACGCCCACGATGCGATCACGCGGAATTTCGCTGACGAGATGGCTTCTGGTGAGATTCAGTGGAAAACGACCAACTACGAAGCCCCCGCCAACCAACCCGACGCAGAACGATATGAGATTTTTTCGTCAACGGTTGTCTTGATTCGCATGGTCGATGGGAAACCGGCCGATTGGCGAAACCTGAACCGGGTTTGGGAATTTGTTGGTGACGAACAGGCGTTCCAACAGTATGTCGCCCAGCAGACCCGCGAGATGCTGGAAACCTAAACGCCACGTCACTGCGTCCATCATGGAAGCGGAATTACGAAAGCAACTTAAACGAGAAAATGCCATGCAACGAATCTTCTTGGCAATCGCGGTGTCATGTGGCTTGGTGTGTACCGCCACCGCTCAACAACCAACGCACAAAACCGAAACGCTCGCGCAAGAGCAAGTTCAACCGCCACCGAACCAAGTCATTGCCGTGTACTTTCACCGCACGCAGCGCTGCCCGACGTGCAAACGGATTGGGACCATGACTCAACAAGCGGTGACCAAGGGGTTCGCGGCGGAACTGAAAACCCGAGCCGTCGAAGTTCGATTGATCGACTTTGAAGATGAAAAGAACAGTCAACTGACGACCTACTACAAAATCAAATCACCGACCTTGATCCTCCTGGACGTCAACGACGCAAAGGTAACACGCTGGAAGGCGATGCCAAAGATTTGGCAATTAATCGGACGGCCTGAGGCGTTCGAAGACTACGTGCGACAGGGAGTCAAGAGCTATCTCAGCGAAACGCCTACTCTCCTCGAGGCGAACCGATGAGCGAATTTACCGTGGCGGCATTCTCGGCATTGTGGCTCGGTGTGCTGACGTCCATCAGCCCCTGTCCCCTTGCTACGAACATTGCCGCGATCAGTTACATCGGAGGCCGCGTCGAGGACACGCGACGCGTCTTGCTCGCCGGTGTGCTGTACACGCTCGGCCGCGTGATCGCGTACCTCGGACTCGCCTGGGTACTCGTCAATACGATGATGTCGGTACCGCAGGTTTCGGTCTTCCTGCAGAAATACATGCACATGCTACTCGGACCGCTGTTGATCCTCGTCGCCATGTTCCTGCTCGGCCTCATTGAGATCAACCTGGCAGGCAAAGGCGTGTCGGACAACATGCGAAAACGAGTTGATTCGCTAGGCATTTGGGGATCGTTGATACTAGGGATTCTCTTCGCACTCGCGTTCTGCCCGACATCAGCGGCGTTGTTTTTCGGCAACGTCATGGCCTCACTCGGTGCGGGTTCGGCGATCACGATGCCGCTGCTTTACGGAGTCGGCACGGCACTGCCCGTGATCGCGTTCGCGATGCTGATCGCGTTCGGATCGAAACGACTCGGCAACGCCTTCAATGCCGTCGGCAAAATCGAGTGGTGGGCTCGCCACGCTACCGGCGCCCTGATGCTAGCCATCGGACTCTACATGTCCGTCCGCTATATCTTCTTGTCGTAATACCGTTTGCCACGACATTGCACCCAAAAGGGTGTCGGACACCTTTATTCCGGTTTCAGTAAAGGTTTCCGACACCTTTTTTGGGGTAATAGCGCCGATCGGATGATCAGTGTCCGCTTACTTCTCATTGCCGTGTGCACTGCCCGACACAATCGGAATGTACTACTTTGCGGGCTTATCTTTCTGATAGACGCGGCGATGCCTACCGCCCCTCTGAATGCACTTTCACACCATTGCCTGATCGGTATTCTTTCCTGTCGCGTCACGTGCAACTGGCCGGTCGGCTGATCCGGATCGGCAAACGGCCCGAAACAATAAACTTATGAAAAAGAGATTGACATGAATCAGACACAACGAACTGCGATCGTTACCGGATCTTCACGAGGGATCGGTGCTGCTGTGGCACGAAGGTTAGCAGCGGACGGGTTCAACATGGTCGTGAATTATGCGGGCAGTGAAGACGCGGCCAACGAAATCGTCGGCGATATCGAATCCAAGGGGGGAACCGCCATCGCAGTTCGAGCGGACGTATCCGATTCGGAATCCGTGAAGCAGATGTTTGAAGACGCCGAGGCGAAATTCGGTGGCGTTGACGTCTTGGTCAACAACGCCGGCATCATGAAATTGTCCCCGATCGCGGAATGCGACGACGACGTTTTCGATACCCAGGTTGCGGTTAACTTCCGCGGCACGTTCAACACCCTGCGAGAGGCGGGCAACCGGCTACGAGACGGCGGACGGATCGTCAACTTTTCGACGACGGTCGTGGGAATGAAATTTGAGAAGTACGGCGTCTACGCGGGGATCAAGGCCGCCGTGGAAACGATGACCGCGATCATGGCGAAGGAGATGCGTGGGCGAAACATCACCGTCAACGCAGTGGCTCCCGGACCGACCGCGACGGACCTTTTCCTCAAAGGCAAATCGGACGAGTTGGTCGAGCAACTTGCCAAGACCGCACCTCTCGAACGCCTCGGAACCCCGGAGGATATCGCCAACGTCGTCTCGTTCCTGGCAGGTCCCGACGGAGCGTGGGTCAACGGTCAAACCATCCGAGCCAACGGAGGCATGGTCTGAGTTAACGTTTGGCCGATCGAATTTACGGCGAAACGATCTGGCCAGGGACAGACCGTAAAACTACACTGAAACCATGAACGGCAAACACATTCTTTCTAAACAATCGCGGCGTAGGATCGGTTTTCTCGATCGCTGCCTCGTTATGTTGATGGGAGTGTTGCTCTTACCGCTACCTGTGCCGACGTCGCATCGGCACGATTCGTTTGAGTCGCCTACGCATCTCGCCGTTCATCTTTCGCGACAACACAGCGACACCGCCCACGGTTCGATTGACCTCTCTAAAGTGCACTGGCATTTCACGATGCCGCACTGTGGCGACGACCATTCGGAACACGACGAGTCCGGTGTCCCTCATTCGCTGCCGCAGGAATACACGCCTGGGCAAGCACAGGGATCGCAGGTTTCCTTCGTTACGTCACGAATCCATGACGTGCAATCCGTTCATCTCGACGGATACCCCACGCTGGCCATCGTCGCCATTCAGAATGACGAGTCGAGACAATTGCTCGTCACGATGGCAGACCGACGCCACCGTTCTGCGCTCTCTTGCGTGATGCGTTGTTAAGCAATCGTTTCGTTTGACGTCTTGAAACGAACCGACGTGGCAACTGCTGCGCCTTTGACAACGCAATTGAATGAACCTTGGAATGACTTGGAAGAAATCCTTCGCTGCGCTCGCGGCGATCATCCTCTTGGGTGGATCCGGATGGACGGTGTATCAGATCCTGAACGACGAGTCCGCCGTATCCCCAGACGACTCGGGTACCACGTTTGAATCAACCGGCGGCAATCAGGCCAACCGCATCCGCTTCAGCGAAACCCAAAAGGCGCACGCAGATCTAGCGACCGAAACTGTTCGCAGGACTGACATGCAACTCCACCGAGTTCTGCCCGGTCGGTTTGCGTACGACGACACCAAACACGTCGCGATCCGCATGCCGACCGACGGAGTATTGCGATCCGTTTTGGTGAAAGTCGGCGACTCGGTACGCAAAGGAGATCCGATTGCGGAACTGAGCAGTCCGCCAATCGGCGACGCACGCAACAGCATTCTTGCGGCGCTTTCGCAGCAACAGATCGCATCCAAAGCGGCGGATTGGGAAAACGAGATTCACAAAGGAGTTCGCGTCCTAGTCGACATGATCCGAGACGGCCAACCGGTCGAAAAGATCGAACAGATGGTGAGCGATCAAACCACCGGGATGTTTGGCGGAAGGGTGTTGACCGCGTACAGTAAATCAATGCTGGCTGATAAGATCGCGAGGTCCGTTGGCAGTATCGGTGATAGCGGCGCGATCAGCGGGCGCATTGTTCGCGAACGAGAGAGCGATCGACAGCAGGCAGCGGCTGAACTGCAAGCGACGATCGAACAGGCACTCTTTGAAACCGAACAGGCAATGTTGAACGCGCAAGCGGATCTCGCCAGTGCGGAACGAAAAGTTCTCATCGCACGACAAACGCTCGCGACGCTGATCGGATCAACACCAACCTCGGCGAGCGGTTTGGATCTTTCGCCCAATGACACCGATGTCGCACGTCTGACGGTTCGCTCACCGATATCGGGAACCGTGGAACGACGAACGTTTTCGGCCACCGAACGGGTCTCCGCTGACGAAGAACTATTCGTGATCGCCGATACTGAGCACCTTTGGGTCGAGGCGGATATCCGAGACCGCGATTGGGGTTCGATCCACGTTCGCGAAGGAGACACCGTATCGGTAACGGTCCCGTCGGTCGATGGTGAACCGCAAACAGCAACGGTTCACTACGTTGGACGCCAGGTGGATCCCCAGACAGGAGCGATTCCTCTAGTCGCACAAGTCGATAATTCGGACGCGCGTTTTCGTCCGGGACAGTTCGCGCGGGTGTCTGTTCCTACGCAGATACGGCGTGATGTCGTAACCGTGCCACGATCGGCTGTTGTTGATTTAGAAGGCATTGAGAGCGTCTTCGTTGCCGACGGAGACGGTTACCTCCCCGTCCCGGTGAAACTCGGCGAAGCGAGCGAGCAACGCGTTGAGATTCTCCAAGGCCTTTCGCCCGGCCAGGTCGTCGTGGTGTCCGGAGCCTTCCTGCTCAAGAGCCAACTCCTCCTCGAAGGTGAGGAATAGAGCGGTGTTGGAAAAGCTAATTGAA
The DNA here is from genome assembly GCA_043101355.1 of Rhodopirellula sp. JB044. Taxonomy (GTDB): domain Bacteria; phylum Planctomycetota; class Planctomycetia; order Pirellulales; family Pirellulaceae; genus Rhodopirellula. The sequence goes on along the minus strand of JBICHZ010000142.1, from coordinate 7,509 downwards.
TTCTCGCTGAAGAATCGCTTCCTTGTAATCATCGTCGTTCTCGCAATGGCTGCCGCCGGTGCCCGCAGCGCATTGATGCTGCCGATCGATGCGGTACCGGATCTGACAAACACCCAGGTCACCGTGATCACACCGGCGGGCTCATTGCCACCGGTCGGTGTCGAACGACTCGTTACCTATCCGATCGAATGGGCGATGGGCGGTTTGCCCGACGTGGAAGAGATCCGCAGCGTCTCGAAGTTTGGTTTGTCGGTGATCACGATCGTGTTCAACGAAGGCACGGACGTTTACTTTGCCAACCACCAAGTCAACCAAAGACTCTCAGCGGCCGCGGCGAGCATCCCGGACGGATACGGCCCTCCCGAGCTCGGACCGATGACGACCGCACTCGGAGAAATCCTGCAGTTCGAAGTCCGCAGCGATCTACGTTCACCGTTAGAACTGCGGACGCTACTGGATTGGGAGATCGCACCTAAATTAAGACAAGTCGACGGTGTGACTGAAATCAACGTGATGGGTGGTTTTTATCAAACCTTCGAAGTTCGACCGGACCCTGATTCGCTGATGGCACAAGGGCTGACTTTCGCCGAAATGTATGAACGCATCGAGAACGCAAACGCGAGTGCCGGTGGTGGATACGTCGTTCATCATGACGAGCAACGGTTCATTCGCGGGGAAGCGTTGCTGAGCGGAGTCGACGACATCGGCGACATTGTCCTCAGACGCAGCGAGAACGGATCGCCTCTGCTCGTTTCCAATATTGCGGACGTATCGATCGAGGCCATGCCACGACAAGGCGCCGTCAGTCGCGACGGGCGTGGCGAAGCGGTTACCGGAATGGTGATGATGCGAATCGGAGAAAACTCACGAGACGTTGTCGGCAAGGCCAAACAACGTATCGACGAAATACGAACTACTCTGCCCAGCGATGTTACGTTGGAAATCATCTATGACCGCGAGTCGCTGATCAATCGCACGCTCCAAACGGTGATGAAAAATCTGCTCGAAGGCGGTGTGTTGGTCGCGATCGTTTTGTTGCTGACCCTCGGCAGCTTGCGAGCCGGAATCATCGTCGCCCTCGCGATTCCGCTGTCGATGCTTTTTGCAACCAACATGATGTGGGCGCTGGGGATCTCGGCGAGTTTGATGAGCCTTGGTGCCATTGACTTCGGTTTGATCGTCGACTCATCCGTCATCATGGTCGAAAATTGCGTGCGACGTTTATCCAACGGCGTCAACGGCACGGCTCGACTGAAAATCATTCGCGATGCATGCGTGGAGGTTCGCGGACCGACCATGTTCGGCGAACTTATCATTGCGATCGTCTATGTGCCGGTGCTACTGCTCGAAGGCACCGAAGGAAAAATGTTTCGCCCGATGGCACTGACCGTGCTCTGCGCGTTGTTCGGTTCCTTCCTTCTTTCGATGACATTGATGCCGGCTCTCTCGTCATTGGCCTTGCCAAAGCAAACGCACGAGAAAGACCTATGGCTGATCCGGATACTTAAGAAGATCTACCTGCCGACTGTGGGTGCAGCGATCGCTTCGCCCCTCGTGACGACAATCGTCGCGTTTGGCATTTTTGCGGTCAGCATCCCGGTTGCCCTCAACCTCGGTGCCGAATTCATGCCTCGGCTCAACGAAGGCGATCTGCTCGTTGAAGCGGTTCGACTGCCCAGCGCATCGCTCGAAGGTGCCGAACAAATGGCTCAACAGATCGAGTCGCATCTGCTCGCCCTACCGGAAGTCGCAACCGTGTTTACCAAAACAGGACGCCCGGAAATCGCCAACGACGTCATGGGAGTTCACCAAAGCGATGTTTGGGTGATGTTGCATCCGCCCGACCGTTGGCCAACACCGAAAACACGCGAGGAACTGATTGGCGAGATGGAATTCGTTCTGAATGAAAACGTTCCCGGTGTGGCGTTCGGGTTCACCCAACCGATCGAGATGCGAGTCGATGAATTGGTCGCTGGCGTGAAAGCCGACGTGGCCATTTTGATCTACGGTGATGACCTCGACGTGCTCGCAACGAAAGCGAAACAAATCGAACGGACACTCAGGAGTGTACCGGGTGCCGCTGACGTCAAAGCCGACATTCAATCCACACTGGAAACACTGACCATCGAACCGGATCGCGGTGCATTGGCACGCTATGGGATCGAAGCCAGCCAAGTGATGGACGTTGTTGCCGCGATCGGCGGGCGACCGGTCGGAGAGGTTCTCGACGGCCGAGCCCGGTTCCCGATCCGCGTTCGTTTGCCTGCGCTGTGGCGGGACCATGTGGAAAAGCTGAATCAGTTGCCAGTGGCGTTGGCAGGAGGAAAACCGGTTCCGCTCTATGAATTGGCAACGATCCGTTTGGAACAGACGCCGCCGACGGTCGAACACGAAGACGGACGCCGTCGAACTTTTGTCTCGGCCAATGTCCGTGGCCGAGACGTGGCGTCTTTCGTCGCTGACGCGATGTCGGCTGTCCAGAGCGATGTGAAGTTACCAGCCGGGTACGAATTACATTGGGGTGGCGATTTTGAAAACCTGCAATCGGCCAGCCGACGGCTCGCGATCATCACGCCGATGGTACTGATCATCATCTTCATGTTGCTGTTCACATCGTTCGGATCGTTGCGTTTGGCCACGTTGATTTTCACGTGCGTTCCGATCGCCGCGAGCGGTGGGATCTTTGCATTGGCGCTTCGTCAAATGCCATTCAGCATCGCTGCCGGTGTGGGTTTTATTGCACTCTTCGGTGTTGCGGTTTTGAACGGATTGGTATGGGTTGCCGATGCCGAAAACCATCGCAAAGCCGGCAGAACTCCGCGAGAGTCCGCAAAAAATGCCGCCAACGATCGCTTACGACCGGTGTTGATGACCGCCATGGTCGCGAGCCTCGGGTTCCTGCCGATGGCACTCTCAACGAGCGATGGCGCCGAACTGCAACGCCCGCTAGCAACCGTCGTGATCGGCGGATTGGTGACCAGCACGCTGCTCACCTGCGTCGTGATCCCCGCGATCTATCCTTGGTTCGCCCGACGCGGTGCACCCGCATCGATCTCCGATCCCACCGACGCTACTGAACCCACCGGTACGTGACGCCATCAACTTGTTCCGCCTCTTCGTATTGATCTTCCGATTCGGGAAGTGCAGGCAATAGATCTTCGACCTGCTCGCCGGCCTTTAACGCCTTCGGAACGATCCTCGTCACGGTCACCATGGAGTGAGAGTCCCCAGACGCACCCGGGATCGGTTCCGATTTGGTCATGGAGTAGAGATCCGAGGAGCGGACAAAATGGCACTGGCTGCCTTCCGGGAAAAAATCGACATCCGCTACGTCGGTCATTTCCAAGAACCTGCTCGTCTGTGGACGTACAACTCGCGAGGGAGGCGGAGCATGTTTGAGAGCACGTCGACCGACGTCGGCACCCTCGTCCGCGAGTTTGCCGACGACGGACAACCCCGATATCAGCATGCCGCCAAGACAAGCAAGACATCCGTTCGGCCCATCGCTCTTTGTCATCGGTGTCCCCTTTCGCCTAGGTGAAGTTCGATTTGCGAACGTCATTCGATAGAAAATGCGTCCGCTTCTAATTGGACACCAAATTGGCCTACGCGGTTCACTTTTCTTAAATCGAACGACGCGGCATGCTTCACAAACACGGTCACCGATCACTACCCTGGTCACCGATCTTCAGGCCGGTCAGAGAGGAGATCGGGTAAAGAGGTCGGTCGGACAAGGCAGGACGAAGCATATGCAGTTGTCACTTGCGTGATTCAGAAACTGCGTGAAAAGGACCGAGCAACTCTGTAATACGTAATCATGATGCCAACCCTGAAACATCACGGCCGACGCGAAAGACAGTTATGTCACACCCATTGTTCACTAATGCGTCGAACTGTGGTTCACGAGTGTGATGTTTCGCGTCGCGTAAATAACGCGGCCAAGGACCTGCCTTATCGCCAGTTGGGTTTAAGTCACTAACAGCGGTTCAAAGCGTTCCGCATCCGAATCGTACGCCAGGAACAGCCCGCTCTCGCAACGGTAATACAGCCCGTTTACGGCTAGCACGCCGCATAAGAGTCGTTCACGAACGACCGGCATCGCACGCAGTCGGTCGATATGCCCGGCGAGCTCTTCTCTGGCTCGGCGGTCGTCCGCACATTTGCGTTGCGCACCTGCGAGTAGTCGGGCGTAGCCGCCTGATTCCTGTTCGGATCCCCACCGTGACTTGAACGTTGACGGCTCCGCGGCGGCTTGAGAATCACCCACGAGCAGCAGGTTCGTGATCTTTGTTTGTCGCATCGCCCACGCGATCGCCTCTTCAAGATCAACATCGTCACTGTCCCATGAATCCTGAGATATCGGAAGAAACGCAACCGATTCTTCTTCGAATGCCGATGCCAGCGAACGGAGCAACTGCGGATCGTTATGTGTGATGATCAACCATTCGATCGGACTCGCCGCGGACTCAAATGTCGAGGCAAGCGATGCAATTGGCGACGCTGGTTTTAGAGATATAGTGGTTGACATTTTTGGGATACCGTTTTGTTAGGAAGAAGGTTGTCTTGCGAGTTAGGCGTCGATCGGTTGCAGCGTTCCGGAGGTCTTCTCCCAGTTTTGCTGTTCGGTGTAGCGATAGAACTCGCCGTCCTCCACCGCGATCAAATGAAGCCATCCGCTCGCGACCAGATGCGCGACGTTGGCGTGTTTTTCGAGAATCGATTCAATCGCCAGGCGAGGAGCCGCCAACACGGCGAGCAACCGGAGCGGATGATGTTGGTACCGTTGACCGTCGTGGACCGACTGCCACGGCAAACCGGTCAGCAGATCCCCCCCGTTACCCGAGAAGACGCCAAACTGGCCGACAACGTTGTGCACCGTTTTGTTTCCGCTGCCGAAATGAATCGGATCCACCGTTGATGCGTAGTACTGCATGTTGATCCAGTTGGCGACGACCATCGGTGCCGTCATGATTTGTTCCAAGACGGCAAAACCGGAGTCTTTGCGGTAGTCGTAACTATGCAGGAACGACCTTCCGTCGAGTGATACGGACTGCGTCAACGATCGCGGTGCGGCAACGAATGCCGCATTTCCGGCGAGCCCCCATTCCGGACGCACTTCTGACCAGTCTCGGCTCCGCCTTGTCAAATCGTCTTCGTTGGGGCCCGGCAACGATCGCAATCGCTCGCTGCGAGTCCGCTGCGACGCGTCGGCGGCCAAGGCATCCAATTGCTCACGATCGCCAAGGTGAGACTGAGGAATCAAGTGATCGTCGAGAAACTTGATTTCGTCAGTCGTCGTGTTGTGCAGCGCGGCAACGAAGTGCGTGTCGGTCGGAATCTCGATGCCACGCTCGCACAGGGCGGCGCGGACCTGCGAATGGTTGAGCAGCTTTGCCGCGAAGCGTGCGTTGGGTTCGCCCGAGTGACCACCACACGCGCCGCAATCCAGCCCCGCCTGCAGCGGATTGTTTTCGACCTCACACGCGTGACCACAAAAGACCACCAAGCGACCGAAGTCGTCAACGATGCCCATTCCTCGCAATATGGATTCCGCCAGGTTGGTTTGTTCGGTGATACCGAATCCATGATCGACACAACTGTCGAGCGACGGTGACATCTTGGCATGATCATGCAAACCGACACCGTCGAATCGCTTGCCCGTTGGCTTTGTCCAACCGAGTGACCGAGACAGCAGTTTCCAACCGTACAACAAACCGGTGCTTTCCACGAACGCAAACGTGCTAACGGACGATGACTGGAACTCTTTCCAGGCTTTCCGCATGAACCGCAGTCGCCCTCGTTGCTCGATCGCCTTCGCGTTCACTTCTGCGTCGCCGTTGTCGATTTGTTCGTGCACCTTGAACGCCGGCGTGATCAAGGCGGGAACGTTCGGTGAACCTTGAGTGGCGCCCAATTTAACGAATTCCATCGGCACGCCAAAGAACCCGGCAAACCCAAACGTTTCGATCTCGGCCGAGGTGGCTTCGAGGTGTCGGCGAACCCGTTCGGATCGCACGTCGATGCAAAACACCATTTGTGCGAGCGAGCGGGATGACGTCGTCGAACCGGCGTCCTCTACATGCGAAGTGATCCGATGGCCTGGTGTCGCCGCAGATACATCGCCGTTCAGATCCGACAGCAACCGGTTTCGAAACGCAATCTCGCTTGCTTTCAGCAACGCGTACCGCAGCAGATCGTGATCGCTCGGATGCGTCGCCTTTTCTCGATTCTGTACGTGAACCTGAGCGTAAGAAGACCACGCGACATGAAAATTCAGATGATTCGACAACGCGACTTCATACGCGAGCCGAATCGCAATCAAGCCGACAAAGTCATCATTTCCGCGGCCGGCATTTTCGGCTTCGCGTTGCTGATATCGCGTCCACGAACTCCATCCGGGCATCGTCAACGCGGTGCACAAAAGGTAGTCCTTCCACAACTCTCGCGGCAGACCGAGTTGCTGCAGCAGGACACACAACGCCGACCTCCCATCGTGCGGTAACGTGGCGACATAGTCGCGGAATCCTGATACGCCGAGTATCTCGAAGGACCGGTCGTGTCGTTTTTCCAATTGCCACGCTGTGAAGAGAGGCAGGTCGCGATGAGGGCTCGACCAGGTCGCTTGGCCGTTGTCGTAGTGAGCCGCACAGTGTTTAGAAATTTCCGATAGGATCGTTTGGCACCAATCGGTCGATGTCTTCGAGTCGATGATCTCGCAGAGCGTGAACAGTGTACGGTTCGGGTTCTCTGTCTTAGCAAACTCCGCGTCTGCGGTCGGCCCCGGTTGGGCGGTCTCTCGAAGCAGTGAGACAACTTGGTTGACGTCGATTCGTTCAGAACCGTCCACGCGATCGGCGACTAACTCATCGACTGCGGCGGAAATGTCGTTGCGATGCAGTTCTCCCTGCGCCAGTTGTTGCCGGTAGTAGTCCACCGGCATGAAGAACTCCAGGTCCGACAACGTGCGGAGATACTCTCGCGTCGAGAGGAACTCTTGGCAGGCAAAGCCGGCATAAGGATTCACAGCCACATAGTCCTTCAGTGGCCAAACCGGTGCGATCTTTTGCTCTGCCCACTGGATGACCTCGTCGAGATAATCCGGCTGGTTGGGTGCGTCGATAACCGGACCGATTTCCGGTTTGCTCGTCACGGTCTTCGTCACAATTTCGTTAGGCGAAAACATAGGTTGTACCTTGGGTGTGATTGAGTTGAGAGAAATTGTCTTCAGACGTTTCAGGTTTGCGTTTGTGGCGGATCAGGAACTGGCGATTCGGCCAAACGCCCGACGGTAGATCTCATCCACATAGAACCCGTTTGCAGCGTGAATCCTTAGCGACTCGAGCCATGACGGACGAAGCTTTCGCATCAGCACGACGTTCAACAAAAACAATGCGAGAAAAGCGAGACACACATCGACGGACAGAAACCCTGTCATCAGAGTACTGCTGTTTGCCGCAACCGCCGGTGCAACCAAATGGTTCACACCGAGATAACTGACCAGATAAGTGA
>JBICHZ010000141.1:0-3711 GCA_043101355.1 Rhodopirellula sp. JB044 | reverse complement strand
AGCATTTCATTCTCGAGCGCATCGACGTATTCCAACGTGATGTAGGTGACTTCGCCCTCCGCGGTCGCCTGCCGTTCGGCTTCGCGATGTTTTGCGGCATCGGATTCGATTCCGGATCGGATTGTTTTGAACACCGTCTTCGGGATAATCCCGTGTTCGTCGTTGTACGCCTGTTGGATTCTTCGACGACGCTCGGTTTCGTCGATCGCCATCTGCATCGAATCGGTGATTTTGTCTGCATACAAAAAGACACGAGAGTTTGCGTTCCGAGCGGCACGACCGATCGTTTGAATCAAACTCGTTTCGCTCCGCAAGAAACCTTCTTTGTCGGCATCGAGAATCGCAACCAAGGAGACCTCGGGCAAATCGAGTCCTTCCCGCAACAGGTTCACGCCGACCAAACAGTCAAACTGGCCTGTGCGAAGTTCCTGCAACAGATCGACTCGTTCGAACGCATTGAGTTCACTGTGCAACCACCGGCAGCGAACGGCCTGCTCTTGGAAATAGTTCGACAAGTCTTCGGCGAGCCGTTTCGTCAGAGCGGTGACGAGCACGCGTTCGTTGCGAGCGGCGCGGATGCGAACCTCTTCGAGCAAGTGATTCACCTGTCCTCGCGCCGAGATGACTTCCACGAGAGGATCGAGAAGACCCGTCGGACGGATGATCTGTTCGACTACTTCGCCTCCGGTCCGTTCGAGTTCGTAGTCGCTCGGCGTCGCGCTGACGTAACAGATCTGCCCGGTACGTTCTTCCCACTCCTCGAATTTCAGCGGCCGGTTATCGAGCGCACTGGGCAATCGGAATCCGTGCTCGACCAGCGTCAGTTTTCGACTTCGGTCACCCGCATACATCGCTCGCACCTGAGGCACGGTCACGTGCGACTCGTCAACGAACGTCACCATGTCCTTCGGGAAAAAGTCGTAAAGAGTATCCGGCGTGGCTCCGGGCGGTTTGCCAGAAAGGGGCCGCGAGTAATTTTCGATGCCGGGGCAGTGCCCGACTTCGGCGAGCATCTCGAGATCGAACTTGGTACGCGCCGACAACCGTTGTGCTTCGAGCAACTTTCCTTGCGACTGGAACACCTCCAACTGTTCGGCGAGTTCGGTCCTCAATGATTTCAGTGCCGCTTGAATCCGATCCTCGGGCATCACGAAGTGCTTCGCCGGATAGATATACAGATCCTTGACCGTGTTGATGGTTTCGCCGGTTAGCGGTTTGATCAGCGAGATGCGTTCGATCTCGTCGCCCCACATTTCGATCCGGTACGCGAACTCTTCGTAAGTCGGCCAGACCTCGATGGAGTCACCGCGGACACGGAACTTGCCACGTTCGAATGCAAAGTCATTTCGGTCGTACTGCACATCGACCAACTTCAATAACAGGTGATCCCGCCGAGTTGTTTCCCCGCAGTGGATGTCGATCACGAGTTCCTTGTAGTCCTTCGGTGAACCGAGACCATAGATACTGCTGACCGATGCCACGATGACGACGTCCCGGCGGCTGACCAGCGAACTCGTTGTGGCCAAACGCAGCCGGTCGATTTCTTCGTTGATCGAAGAGTCTTTCTCGATATAAACGTCGCGCTGCGGGATGTAGGCTTCGGGTTGATAGTAGTCGTAATAGCTGACGAAATAGTGGACCGCGTTGTTGGGAAAGAACTCTTTGAACTCACCATACAACTGCGCCGCGAGTGTTTTGTTGTGGCTGAGGATCAAAGCGGGCCGGCCCAGGTTCGCGATCACGTTCGCCATCGTGTACGTCTTCCCGGTACCGGTCGCCCCGAGCAACGTCTGCGAAGATTTCCCGGAAAGAAACCCGGCGGTCAATTTCTCGATCGCTGCCGGTTGATCACCCGACGGCGGGAAGGGTTGATTCAGATCGAAATTGGCAGCGGGCAGTGTTGAACTGTTCGTGGTTGAGCTATTCATGCAGGTAATATTAGCGGCCGTCGAGTGGGTGCGTAACGTCCATGCAAATCGCCATGGCAGTCAGGTCGTCAGGGGCATTCAGATCGTCAGGGCTTTAGAAGACACCGTAGGGCGTCACGGAATTCAAGGAATGTCACGGAATTCAGAGGATACTGCGGAGCCCTTCGACATAGGTGGGAAACCGCAGCTTGGCGACGAGGTCGCGTTTGAAGCGACGGTTCCAGATGCGTTTGTCCGTTTCACTGCGAAAACGCACGCCGGAATCTTCCGCCGGGTCGACGAACACCGGCGAAGGCGAACCGGTCTGATCGGCGATCTCTTCGTAGAATTGCCGGCGGATCACGGGCGAATCGTCACTGACCACGTACAGCCGCTCGCGAGAACCTCCGCCATCGGAACCGCCCGCGGTCCCCTTGCGAGCAAACGCCGCAATCACCGCCGAGGCCGCGTCCTCGACATGAATGAGGTTCAGATGTCCGTCCGGCGGCGACGCGATCGGTTTCCCGGCCCGCACGTCCGCGGCGCGAGGCACTCGGCCGGGGCCGTAGATTCCCGACAGCCGCAACGTGGTCCAGCTCGAGTTGGGCAAACACGCCGCCATTCGCGATTCAGCCCTCAGGTGAGCTCGGCCGCCGGCGCGTGTCGGGAAAGTCGGTGATCGCTCATCAACCCACACGCCGCCCGTCTGATGGTAGACGCCAGTGGTGCTGATGTAGCAAACGTCCAATCCCCTGTTGCCGGGGCCTTTCGACGCCCCGTTTTGGGATCGCACCGAGGCCTCGTCGATCACCCGCAGCAGCCGACTGAACCCGTCCACCTGCGAGGCAAACCGATCCACTTTGCTGTTTCGATCGTAACTGACCGAGATTAAAACGCGATCGATGCTTTCCTGTTCGATGACGCGGGCGATTTGCCGGAGATCTCTGGAATCGTTCCAGTCAAATTGCACGGGCAAGAATCCAGCCGCCGCGATTTCTGCGCGGCGGTGGCGGGTGGTGGCGGCAACGGACCATCCTTTTGATGCGGCTTGTTTGCCGACACGCATGCCCAGATAACCGCACCCGACGATCAACAGTTTGGGCAGTTCCGGATGGCTGGCGTTGGCAGTCTGTGTCACAAAAAATCCGCATAGGAGGCAAGGAAACGCACCGATCCGCATCCGACCGGCCGTCACAGCCTACCCGAGTCTTCGGGATGCGCGGATGGCGCCGAGCGGGATACCGTCCTGAACGATTCCAAGCAGTGTGAATTGAGCAAAAAGGTGGGCGATTTCGAGCGAACAGGGTACAATAGCCCACGGCCCAGGAAGGGGATTGCCACGACAGGACAACGGAGCGATGACATTCTCGATCAAGAGGGACGCATAGTTTGAATCCGGATTCTTCGCTTCGATCAACCCTGGCCGACCGTGTCGTTGGTGACGGCATCAACCGTCGCCGTTCAGTCGGTCTGGCGATGCCGAGGCATTCGATTGTCGCCCTGATGTTTTTGCTGGCGATGAGCCCGAGCCTGGTGGGGCAGGACACATTTTTTCCCAACGGGCCCATCCCCAATGGGAATGTGATCCCGCAAACCTACCCGCCCGGCACCGTTTTGCCCGGCGATGTCGTCCGAGGCCAAATCGGCGGGAACGTCATCGAAGGCACGATCGTCGACGGTGGCGCGCGTCCGGGAACCGGCAACTCCACCCGATCGTTTGCTCAGGAACGCAACGACTTTCGCAGCACGATCGTTGTGTCGCAGGGCGCCGACTTCTCTCGCCCCGGCGGACCTCGTCCCAAAG
>JBICHZ010000140.1:0-23705 GCA_043101355.1 Rhodopirellula sp. JB044 | reverse complement strand
GCGAATGAGTTCGAAGTTATGTTCGTGTGTTTTGCCGAACCCGACTCCGGGGTCCAGGCATATCTTTTCGAGTTCGATGCCGAGTGAAAGGCAGGCGTCTCGTCGGGCGATCAGGTAGTCGCGGATTTCTTCGACAACGTTTTCATAGGTTGGGTCATCCTGCATCGTTTGGGGCGTTCCCCGCATGTGCATGACGCAAACACCGACGCCTGATTGCTTAGCCAGTTCGGCCATTTTCGGATCGCCTTCGAGGCCGGTGACATCGTTGATGATTTCGGCGCCGGCATCGATGGCGGCCGATGCGACGCTGGCTTTGCTGGTGTCGATGCTGATCGGAATGTCGAGTTTCGTCGCGAGAGCGGCGATGATGGGGACGACGCGATCGGTCTCGGTGGCCTCGTCGACGGGCGTGGAATAGGGGCGTGTGCTTTCGCCGCCGATGTCGATGATGTCCGCCCCGTCGGCTTGCATTTGGAGCCCCGCCGCGACGGCTGCGTCGACGCGAAGCTGTTCGGAAAGATTGTCGTTCTCGAAAAATCGTCCGCCGTCGGAAAAGCTATCCGGCGTGACGTTGAGAATGCCCATCACGCGCGGTCGGTCCTCGATCGATATCGTGCGGCGCGAGGTTTTCCAACAAAGCGTCATCGGTGGTGTGGGTGCTGCGGGAGTCGGAGGAGTCGGGGCCATGTCGGTTTGGGTGGCAAAGATTGAGGGTCGAGTCGGGTTGAATGGATGGGGTGCGAATGAGGAGAGCAGGTTACATCGTGGCCGCGTTTGGGCAGCTCGTTCACACGTTCGGCGAGGTAGACCGAGGTAATTTGTAACGGATGGGGGAGGTTGGGGTCTGCAGGGTGTTCGTGCTAACCCGGTTGGGCTGAGATGTCGATTTCATCGTTGAGGGTTGACCGGGTCGACCCCGGGGATTGCCACGAACAGTGGGCCTCATAGCGGTTGGCAACGAACGGCCGCACGCATGCAATTGTTTCTCGAGAAGGATTTCAATCGTGATGGCTGTGACTGTCTTTCGAAAACCGACCATCTGGATGTTCCTTCTGATGGTGGGACTGACGTCGACCGCATCGGCGGACTTCGGTACGTGGCTTCACAATAAGAAGATGGCTTATTGGCGGAACACCGCATGGCCCGACCCGTTCAACGAGGCTGATGCGATTCAGGTCGTCACTCCGTTTGAAATTATGAAGAATAACGGTTGGCGCAGCCATAACACGATCGGGCACGAGTTGTTCCGTGCCGGCGACGGAGCGTTGTTGGCGGCGGGTCAAAACCGAGTCCGTTGGATCGCGACCCAGTCGCCGCTGACTCGTCGTGAGATTCACGTGCTCGAGGGAGTCAACGCGGCTGAAACGGATGCTCGCGTTGCCGCGGTTCGCGAAGCGGTCGCGGGGTTGACGCTCGACGGTGTCGAACCAACCATTTTGGTCACCCGTTCGGTTCCACCGACCACACCGGGTAGCATGGCGACGAAGATCAATCGTGACCGGTTTGAAAACATTCCGATTCCGAAGTTGCCAACGACCACCGCCTCCGGGCAACAAGGTGTTGCGGAGTAAGCAAAGCCTGGTTTGAGCTTCGCACGGTGGCGTGCGAAGCGGTTGGCGTCGGCTGATCGGTTCGTGATTGAAGTTGGCCGAATGAGGGAGGCCGAATGAAGTTGGCCGAATGAAGGAGGCTTCGCGACGCGCACCCGGCGATAGTGTGGATTGCCGGAACGTCGCTTCGCTCGGTCCGGCCTACGGGGCGATTGCGAGACTCACCTGCTCGAATCAGCCGACGTGGGTTCGCTCCGGTTGGCCGGCAGAAAACCGCGGATAACGTCGAGCGGCTGATGGGTTCTCCGCTGTTGCGTGTGAACGACGAAAAGCCCGATGGGCTTACCGAGGTAAACCGATCGAGCTAGTCGTGGGAGCGTTGTCGTTGATCCGGGGCGCGTCCCCGGCGACAACCACTCAAGCCTCCGCCCCTACACGGAAAAAGCGATGTTTGGTTGAGGGATGTTGCGATTTCGTTCTATCGAGGAATCGCCATCCGTCGCACTGGTGCGGGTGCGTACTCGGCCGGTGCCGGGGTGTCATAGTTGACCGGTTGGACACGTGCGGGTTGTTTGACGTGTCGAGCAGACTGCCATTGTGATGGTTGTCCGGTCGAGGTGCTGTCGAGTTGACCTTGCGGTGTCGGGATCATGTTGGGTGTTGTCTCGAGCGTGGGTGCCGGGGTGGGCACGCTTTCTTGCAGGCCGCTTCCGGCCGGTGCGGGGCTGAACAGTTCTGCTGGTGAGTCGCCGAGTTCGCTGAGCGGTTGATCGTTGACTTCCACCGGGCTGCGATAAGGATCGAGGTTGATTCCGAGTGGATCGTTGATCGAGTCACCGTACTCGCCACTGAGGCCCGGTTCGTTGAGCATCATCGACTCAGGCGACAGGGTTTGTCCGTGCGTCATCGTACCGCTGCCGATAATTTCCGATGCCGAGGCGGCGTCGCGGAGTGGTCCGGTGCGGACGACGCCTGGTCGGCTCACGCCATAGACGAGTTCCTTACCGGCACTGCGTTCGCGGGCTCGTTCGAGGGCGTCCCAGTACGCTTTCTTGTTCCAAGGACCTTCTCGCAGCACGATGTTGTTGTTGGCGAGCATGGTGCCTTTGAGGTAGTCGACGTAGTTGAGTGATTTGTTGTATTCGCCTAGGGCACGGTAGTAGTCGATTTGTGCTTGAGCTTTACGTTGTTGACTTTGCAGGACGACGTTGACCGGGCTGCGGCCGTTCTTGAATTCGGCCAAGCGGGCTTCGACTTCTTGCTCGGCGGCTTGCCAACGTTGTGCGTTGGTTTGAACCAATTGATAATGGGTGGACACTTTTGCGACCGCGTCGGAAAGGCGGCTGACGAGCAAGCGTTCTTTCTCTTGCAGGTTGGCTCGTTCGCGGACCAATCGCAATTTCGCACCACGGATTCGAGTCAGTTCGCGACGGGCACCGAACGCGGCCGGAGTGACTTCGAGTCGAATCGCACCTTCCTGGAAGTTGCCATCGGTGAGTGTGTCCAAGGCACTGCTGCCTGGGAAAACCGGTGGAGCATCGCTGCCCGACGGTGGACCGAGGTGGTCGCCGACGCCGACCCAGCGGTAGAGCAACGACAGGTTCACTTCGGGGAGGATTTGGTTCTTCGCGGAGATCAGTTCGAGGTCTTGTTGTTTGATGCGGGTTTTGGTTTGACGCAGTTCCGGCGACAGGTACAGAGCCTGGGCGACCGATTCATTCCAGTCATGTTCGACGCGGGCGATGGTGGGTTCGTCGATCGGGCGGATCAAACGACCGTCGGTCGGCGAGATGCCGAGCAGTTCACGCAGACGTCGCTCGGCACCGTAAACACCTTGGCGGTCCGAACCGGGCAGGTTTGATCCGGCGATGGCCGATTCGAGCAAGCCACGGAATTGGTAGTACTGTTCGACAGCTTGGGCGAGTTCCTGACGCGTTCCGGTACCGTTCTCGAGAGCGAGCCGTGCGAACTGGGCCGTTGCGATCGCACTGTTGCGACCGATGATGGCCGTTGCCACGCCGCGATAGGCGACGTACAGGTCCCAGTAAGCGACCTCGACGTCGCGGACCAGGTTACGGACTTGGATTTCGTATTCGGCGATCGACACGTCTTCGTTGAGGCTGGCCAAGACAACCGGGATGCGGTTGATCAGGGTGCCGCGGTTTCGCATCAACGGCTGTTGCACTTGAGCTTCGATCGAAACGGTGTAGTCGCTGTCGACGGTACGGAGGTTCTGTGCGATGTCGCGGAGGTTGTTATCGCTGTAAACGAGTTGGTTTCGCAAAGTCGCAACGCCACCGGTCGCGAGACGTTTGCTGATGGCTTGTTGGAACGTCACGTCATCGGCTTGGGTTGCCGCGACGGGGCTGTTGTTGGGACGGTCCGTGTTGCTGTAGTTCAGGAATCCGCTCGCTTGTGCATCGAATTCCGCCAAGGCGTCTTCGACACCGCCGACTTGGTTGGCACGCAAGACTCCTCGTGGCAAGACTCGGTTGCCGTTGGCGTCGACGGTCAGTGGAACCGACTGCGTGGTCGATTGGCTGATCGCGACGTCGTAGACGCTGCCGAACTGGTCGGCGGTTCCGCTGATGAATTGGTCAGCGACGTTTTGACGTTGTTCCGCGATGCCACTGGTGGTGACGAAGAACTTCGCGTTGGCCAGCGCGATCGAGACTGCTTCCTCGAGCTGCAGATTCCAGAACTGATAATCGTGGTTGCCGATCGTCAGTGGACGCAACGTTTGCGTCGTGTCGGGTAGACTTTCCACCTCCACGTCGGGATATTCAATCTGCGTCGCCGTTTGAAGGTAATACTTCAGGTCGGGCGATTCGTTCAGAAAGAATGGCTGAGTAGGTGCACAACCGCTGGCAAGCAGGAGCGCGAGCCCGAGTTGCAAGTAAGCAGTGTAGCGGTATAGCAGCGAGCGTTTCATGCCCTGGACTTCCCTGGATCGGCGGTCGCCGTGAAACCCATGTTTGCGAACGCCACAAGGCATTCACGTCATGGACTTCCGTGCAAACCGTTGAATTGGAAAGCCCCCCTACAAAGTTCTCACGCCGTACGCTCCACCGAGCGACGCGAGATCTCTGTCCGGGAGTGGTATCGGTCTGGGCCCTTGGTCGACTTTGACGATTCTGACGATAATTCTGATTATTTCGATTCTTCCTTCCCGCGGCGCCGCGGGGAACTTACCGAGCGACCGATGACCCGACGAAGAAACCGATCCAAACGAACTGAATCGGCTGCCAAAAACACGGCGGAAACGACCCCACAGGCAAACGCCGAATCTCCGCGTCGCGATCCAACGCGTGAAACGAACGCTCGGGAAACTGAGCGAGGTGGTGAAGCCCGCGGCGAAGAAAAAATCGAAGACGCGTCGAACGTTGTCGCAAACGAGCGTGCGACCGGGCGGCCGGCCGGCGCCGAAACGCCTGCGAACGAAACACTCGACGAAAGCGTTGCCGGGAAACAGGCGTTGTTCCCGCAACTGCCGTCGCTGTCGCGGATCATGTCCGTGGTCATGTTGGTGATCGGAATCCTGGCCGTCGGGGTGCTGTTCTATCAGGTGATGGTCGGGTTCTTTGTGCCGTTGTTTCTGGCGGCGCTTTTGGTGGTGATCTTTCGTCCGGTCTATCAGTGGTTGTTGGTCAAAACGAATCGCCGCAAGCGATTGTCGGCCGGGCTGACCACGTCGCTCGTGTTGTTCATTGTGTTGATGCCGTTGTTGATGTTGATCTCCATCGCGACGACGCAGTTCACGGTATTGTTGTCGCGAATGAACGGCAGTGCGTCGGTAGCGATGGATCGGGTTCGCGGCCAATTGGGGCTGGATCTGCCGCATGCGGAACATTTCCGCGAACTCGATCGGATTGTCGACACGATGGGCGTTGCGGTGCCGGCGATTGACATGCCGGAAACGATCGCTGACCCCCAGTTCGACTTTGTGAGCAAAGCCAACGAGCTAGACAAAGCCGCGTTGATTATTGAGTACCTGCAGGAAGATGTGCCGGGCAGTTTGGCGTCGTCGGACGCGGCGGAGGCAGCGATCGAGAACACAAAGGCATTCGCCGACGCAATGCGGGCCGCCGACAAACAGCAGAGCGATGAGGTTTCGATCGGGAAGCTGAATCCGTTGTTAACGTTGAACGTGGCCGAGCAGTTCGAACAAAACGCCGTGTTTACTGCCGCGTCGATTCGCACGTGGATGCACTTGAAGTTGGGCGGCGCGCTGCAGAGTCAGTTGAAGTTGTTGGCCAATCCGGACAAAGCGGACTTTGGCCGTTTGATTCGCGGGGCCCGTGAATCGCTGCAGCCGCGGTTTGTTCGTTTGACCAGTGCGACGGGCAGTGTGCTGGCGCAGATCGTTTTCGGGTTGGTGATCCTGGTGATCTCGGTCTATTTCTTTCTGCTCGATGGGCCGCGAATGATCGCCACATTAATGCGTCTGTCCCCGATGGACGACGCCTACGAACATCAATTGCTGATGGAGTTCGATCGGACGAGTCGGGCGGTCGTGTTGGCCAGCGTCGCCAGCGCGATCGTGCAGGGCATTTTGGCGACGCTCGGGTTTTGGGTGTGTGGTTTTGAACAGATTGTGCTGTTGTTGTTCCTGACCAGTTTGATGGCGCTTGTCCCGTTTCTGGGTGCGGCGTCGGTTTGGGTGCCGTGCGCGTTGTGGCTCGGCGTGGTGGATCAACGTTGGATACCGGCCGTGTTGCTGGCCCTTTGGGGGGCGGGCGTGGTTTCGTCGATTGATAATGTGATCAAGGTGTACGTGTTGCAGGGACGCAGCCAATTGCATCCGCTTTTTGCGTTGCTCAGCGTGATCGGCGGCGTTTCCGTCTTCGGCCCGATCGGGATCCTCGTGGGGCCGATGGTTGTCGTTTTCCTGCAGACTCTTCTGGAGATTCTCAATCACGAGATCAAGAACGAAGACGAGCACATGGCATCGATCGAGAACTGAACTCGCTGCGGCGATTTGCAACCATTTGCGGGGCTGAATCTTCACTCCCGGGAGGCTATAATGCGGCCGCTTCTGATTGGATCACGTTCTCTTTCGCAATAAATTCGGCTCCGCTCATGTTGGTTACGAAGTGTCCCCGATGTCACGAATCCGTTCGGGTACCTGAAGCGTTTTTGGCTGGAGGCCCGGCGTCTGGATCGGCACAAGCCCAGTGTCCGTGGTGTTTAGAAACGCTGTCCGCGAAAGAGATCAACGCGGTCATGCCGCCGTCGTTGGTGATCATTGGCGACCAAGCGGAACTGTCGAGTCCGTCGGATGATTGGGGGAATGACCAGTGGTCTGATGCCCCGAGCACACCCTCGGGAGAGTCGTCGATGGCCCCCGTTGCGGCCGCCACTGCCGGAGTCGCTGCGGCAGCCCCCCTGGCGGCGTCGGCTGCCTCCGCTGGTGCGGGCGCGTTGGGATTGGCCGGCGTGGAATTGGAACACGCGGAATTGGAAGACGCGGAACCAACCCAGTCGGTGGTGGATCCATCGAGCGCGACGGTCGAGGATGACGATTTTTCGCAAATGGAAACGGTCGAAGAAGACGACACGATCGCATTCCAAGGTGCAGACGACACGCTGAATGATGACAACGCGGGGTTGGAGGAGTTGTCCGAAGAGTCGATCGCAATCGACGAGATGGAACACGCCGAGGACAATTCGGATCAGTTGGCCGCGACGACCGCGATAACTCCGGAGTCGATGAGCGACGATGATCTATCGGAGTTCATGCTCGAGGACGATGCAGATGACATCCGCGGCAGCAAACCCGCCGAGGTCATGATGGATGTCACCAGCCGGCGACGACGAAAGAGTGGATCGCCGATCAAGACCATTCTTGGCGTGGCCGTGGGCGGAATGTTGTCGTTGCCGATCGTGGGGACGATTCTGCATTTCCTCGGTCAAGACATTCCTGTCATCAGTGACGTGTTGCCGCGTCTCGGCGGATCGAGCACTGCGGTGCGTGCGAACACTCCCATGCCGCTCGATAATTTCGAGCCGCGGATTGTGGAAGACGACATGCAATCGAGCGAGCCGGTGACCGGACGGTCGATCGGTGACGAACTGAGCGACGAGACTGCGGGGGCAAGCGCACCCGACCCGACTGCGTCGGCTCTGGAGGAAATCACCGGCGCCCCTGTGATGGCCCCGGATACCGGCAACCCAATCGATTCGTTCACGCCACCGGCGGACGACAGTTTCGGCGGAGAACCGACAGCGATCGAGGACATCGGGGCTGGCGAAATGGTCGATCCAACCACCAACGGTGACTTCGTTGAGACCGCAACCGACGAAATGGGGCTGCCCGATTCGTTTTCGCCCGAGCTACCGGTCGCCGAAAGTGGGGGGGCTGCATCCGGTTTGGATCTCCCCGGTGCGGGTTCGAATTCGGACGATTTGTTCGGTGATTCGTCCCCGATCGAGGAGATGCCCAGCGAAGAGGGGGCTGCTGGATCGACCGACATGAGTTTGCCGACGCTGCCCGAAGCACCGGCGTTTGACGTCACCGCTAAGATCGCTCAGGTGAGTTCGGCTCTCGATTCGGTCTATCAAATGGACGCGAACGATCCGCAGCGAGGCGAGCAAATCCAAAACGCATACGAGTCGCTTTCTCGCCTTGCCAGTGAAGTACCCGCCGATTCGATGTCGCAGATCCAGCCGGTGCTTCGTGATCTCGCCTCCAACACGGGCGTGGTGGTCGCATTCGCAAAGACGACGCCCGAGTGGATTGCGAAATCGAGCGAAGAGCGGGGCGGCGACGGAGCGTTGGTGGTCGGGAAAATGTCCGGCGGGCCGGGAGCCGAAACGTTTCTATTGAGCAACAAACAAGAGGTGCCGGTGACTCTACCGCCGAACATCGATTCCGCCCCGAGCGGTATCCAGATCGGGCTCGGCCAGGTCCTAGGCAGCGGCCGAAACGCGACATTGTCGCTTGAGCTCCTGCAGGGCGTCTCGCAGTAGATTATCAACGTAGGTCCGCCTCTCTGAGGCGGACAATCCGCGATCCATCCCCCCAAACAATTTCAAGACATCGGATCGCTGAATAACCAACGCCTACTCTCGGTGTTGGAAATCCCGAGCGACGTTCTTTGAGCCGAATGGCCGTAAGACCTCGGGTGGGAACGTCGATCGATGTTCGTGGCCGAACCGGCCCAAAGCCCGAGTGCTCACGCACTTCTGCTCGCGGGGAAGCATGCCGTGTAGGTCATGCTTCACATGACGGTGTGCCGTCCGCTACCGCGAACGGTGCAAAATCGGCATGATCGGCTTGCTCGGAAACACTGAATCGGAGCGGCAATTTGCTCGCCAGGCCGGCCTGAGTTGCCTGATCGGACCGGGCTTGGTTTCCGGTTAAGAATGCGCATGCAAATGTGTGACCTGGCTATTCAGTGTCACAGCGTTTGGGTAAGAATAGGCTCCTCAATTCACCGGGAAAAGGATCTATGCTTACCATCGAAAAATATTCATTTGGTGTCGGCGACCGCTTCGCCCACCAAGCGGCTGCGCAACTTCGCGCATTCCAAAAACTCGCCGCAGACGGCGTGGACGTCACTCCGGTTTGGAACAAGTCGAACCGCGAGCACACGTTCGTCGGGTCCGAGCCCCAGAGCGTTTACGACGCGGCGAAGGTTGCCGTCGACCAACTCGGTTGGGACAAGCCGTGGCACGTCGATGCCGACCATATTCAACTCGCAACCGTCGAACCGTTCCTGCCCTGCAGCGATTTCTTCACGATCGACGTGGCTGACTCGATCGGCAAAGCCGCCTCGGACAGCGAAGTCGAAGGCTTCGTTGATCGTCACGGCGAGTTGATCGGAACGCTCGAACTGGCTGGCCTTTCGAGTCCGCTCAACGTGACCAAAGACGACGTCCGCCGGGTCGCGAAGCAGTATTTGCTCGCGGTGAAAGAAGCATCCGAGATTTACAAACATCTCGAATCGGCCAAAGGCAAAGACGGCGTGATCGCTGAGGTGTCGATGGACGAAACCGATTCGCCACAAACGCCACCGGAGTTGCTGATCATCTTGGCAGCACTCGCCGACGAGAAGGTTCCTGTTCAAACGATCGCGCCGAAGTTCACCGGTCGGTTCAACAAAGGCGTCGACTACGTCGGCGACCTGACGCAATTCGAACGTGAGTTCAACGACGACCTCGCGGTGATTGATCACGCGGTGAAGGCATACGGGTTGCCCGAAGTTCTCAAACTCAGCGTTCACAGCGGCAGTGACAAGTTCAGCCTGTACCCGATCATTCGTGAATCGCTCAAACGCACCGGCGCGGGCGTTCACCTGAAGACCGCTGGCACGACGTGGTTGGAAGAGTTGATCGGTTTGGCCGAAGCAGGCGGAGACGGATTGGAACTCGCCAAAGAGATCTACGTCTACGCGTTGCAACACGTCGAAGAACTCTCGGCTCCTTACGCGAGCGTGATCGATGTCGATCCGAAGGCGCTCCCGGATGAAGCAACGGTCAAGGCCTACAGCGGAACTGAGTTCGCCTCGGCGATTCGCCACGTGCAATCCAATCCGATGTTCAACCCGAGCATGCGTCAGTTGTTGCACGTCTCGTTCAAGGTCGCCGCGAAAGCCGGTGCCCGGTACACGGACATGCTCAAGGCGAACGAAGACATCGTTGGCAAACAAGTCACCGAGAACATTTACGACCGACACTTGTTGCCGCTGTTTGTTGGCTGAGTTTGTCGCCGGCTGGATTCGTTGCCGGCTGGATTTGTTGCCAGCTGGATTCGTTGCCGACATAGAGGTCGTCACACCGAATTTCGTTGATTGACGGTGAATTTATTCGAAACGCGGGGGCATCGGTTTTCGCGTTTTTATAGGCGGCGGTGGTTTCATCCGTGAGGCGGCCGCCCAATTGAGTACCTATCTGAAGCCATCTGTGTTTCGTCCACCGGCGTGCGTTTGTCCGTTTCTCATCACGGCTTTCGCCAATCCGCGGATGTTACCAACGGTTTGAAGAATAGGAACACCAACCATTGGCGGTGTTTTGTCTAAACGCCTGTTGGTCCGCACGAGTCGTTTCAAACTCATTCCTCACAAAAAGTCCCGGTCATGGAAACTCGCAAACTAGGCAATAACGATCTCGAATTGCCCATCCTCAGTTTCGGCGCCTCGTCGCTCGGTTCGGAATTCCGCAGCGTGCAGTTGGACGACGTGTTCGAAAGCGTTCGTACGGCCCTCGAACTCGGTTTAAACTTCATCGACACGTCGGCCTACTACGGGCGTGGAAAGTCGGAAGTGTTGCTCGGAATCGCGTTGAAAGACGTGCCTCGCGACAGCTACATGATGTGCAGCAAGTTGGGCCGGTACGACGTCGATAAATTTGACTTCTCCGCCAAACGGGTCGCCGAGAGTGTTGACGTCAGTTTGCAGCGTCTCGGCACCGACCACTTGGACATCATGTTGTGTCACGACATCGAGTTCGTGCCGCTCGATCAGATTGTCAGCGAAACGTTGCCCGCACTTCGCAAAATCCAAGAGGCCGGCAAGGTTCGTTATGTCGGTATCAGCGGTTATCCGATGAAGGTGTTCCGCGAGATTTCGGCGCAAGCGGATCTGGATTGCATTCTTTCGTACAACCAGTACACGTTGCAAAACACCCGATTGGCCGACGAGTTGTTGCCGGAACTCAAACCGAAAGGCGTTGGCATCATGAACGGCGGCCCATTCGCGGCACGTTTGTTGACCAACGCACCGCTTCCGGATTGGCATAAAGACCCGCAGGAAGTTCGCGATGTGGCTCGCAAGGCAGCCGAACACTGCGAGAAGAATGGCGTCGATATCGCTCAACTCGCGCTGCAATACTCGTGTGCCCATCCCGACATGACCACGACAATTGCCGGCAGTGCGAACCCGAAAAACATCCGCAAGTGGACCGAGTGGTTGGCAGAGCCGATCGACCAGTCATTGCTCGAAGACGTATTGAAGATCTTCGAACCGGTCAAAAACGTAGGGCACCTGGAAGGTCTCCCCGAAAACAACTAATTCGCTTTCACGAAACCTAACCTATCCACACGTCGAATCGAAAATGAAAGCCCTCCAACTCGAAGAGCCCAAGACCTGGGCCACCATTGATCTGCCTGAACCGCCCGCTCCCGCCGAGGGCGAAGCGTTGGTGCGAATTCACGTCGTCGGTGTTTGTGGAACCGACTTGGGCGGGTATCTTGGGAAATTCCCGTTCTTTTCTTACCCACGGATCCCCGGTCACGAACTCGGGGTCGAGGTATTGGCCGTCGGCGAAGGCGTGACGAACGTTTCGGTGGGCGATAAGTGTTCCGTTGAACCCTATATCAACTGTCAAAAGTGTTACTCCTGCCGTCGTGGTTTGACCAACTGCTGCGAACACCATCAAACGCTCGGTGTGATGTGCGACGGCGGTTTGACCGAGAAGATGATTCTTCCGGCGCGAAAGCTCCACGTCGCCAACAACCTTTCCTACGAACAGTCCGCTTTGGTGGAGACTCTCGCGATCGGGTGTCACGCGGTCGACCGTGCCGGGGTGAAGGAAGGAGAGAACGTTTTGGTGATTGGTGCCGGTCCGATCGGACTTTCGGCGCTCGAATTCATCAAAGTCGCGGGTGCCCGGCCGATCGTGGCCGACATCAGCGAAACGCGGTTGGAGTTTGTCCGTGAAAAGATGGGTGTCACCGATACTCTGAAGGTCACCGGTGAGGACTCCGACATCGAAAAACTCGACGAGATGACGTCGAATCAACGAGCCGACGTGGTGATCGACGCGACCGGGAACCACCATTCGATGGCTCGCTCGCTCGAGTTGGCTGCGTTCGGTGGCCGAGTCGTTTACGTCGGTATTACTCAGCAGAACCTGAACTTCCCACATGCCCCGGCGATGCACCGACGTGAACTCACGTTGATGGCGTCGCGCAACGCCCTCTCGCGGGACTTCACGCGGATCATCGATCTGATCGAAAAGGGCACCATCGATACTCAACCTTGGATAACGCATCATGCGAAGTTCGAGGATGTTGCAGCTTCCTTCCCCTCATGGACCGATCCCGAAACCGGGGTGGTCAAGGCAGTAATTCATGTCGATTGATTCTTCTCAGCCGGACGCAGCGGATGACGCCAGCGGTTTAGACAGCCCCACCGAACCCGTGTCACGCGGCATTGAGGTGATCCCCAAGGAATATTTCGCGGCGTTCGTCCTGACGACATGCTGTTTCGCGTTGTGGGGATTCGCCAACGACATTACCAATCCGTTGGTGAAGGTGTTCAAAGAAGTCTTCCAGATCAGCAACACCCAGAGTTCGTTGGTGCAGTTCGCTTTCTACGGCGGCTATTTCACGATGGCCTTGCCCGCGGCGTACTTCATTCGGAAGTTCTCCTACAAGGGTGCGATCATGGTCGGGTTTGCACTCTACGCGGCGGGTGCGTTGTTGAGCATTCCGGCGAGTTTGAATCAGAACTTTTGGATCTTCATCGCCGGGTTCTACGTGCTCACGTTCGGGTTAGCGTTCCTCGAAACGAGCTGCAACCCTTACATTCTCGCGATGGGGCCACCCGAAACAGCGACCCAGCGACTGAACCTCGCTCAAGCGTTCAATCCGATCGGGTCGTTGACCGGAATGGTGATCGCCACGACCGTGATCGCACCGAATTTGCAGGTCGGCGAATTTCGATCGAACATGGAAAGCAAAGCCCCCGCGGCGGTGGCGTATGTCGAAGCCGACTATCCCGACGGCCTGCCGAATTTTGCCGAGGAATACGGAACGCTCGATGAAGCGGTCGGCAAGGGCCTCGCCAACATGCAGGTGACCGACCCGGACGCGTTCCAGACGATGCAGTTGCATGACCTCGCCGTCGTGCGAACGCCGTACGTCGTCATCGCGATCGTGGTGTTGTGTTTCCTCGTACTGTTCGCCGTGACGAAGATGCCGACGTTTGCTTCGGAGCATCCGGACGCCCCGATGACCGAGATCATTGGACGACTGCTTAGCAAACCGCACTACCGCGAAGGTGTTGTGGCGCAGGCGTTCTACGTCGGTGCTCAGATCACGTGCTGGACGTTCATCATCCACTACGGCATGGAACTCGTCAGTCTTTCGCTCGCCGAGGCGCAGACGTGGAACATTGCCGCGATGGTGATCTTCCTAACGAGCCGATTCGTTTGCACGTTCTTGCTGAAGTACATCAGCCCCGGTCGTTTGCTCGCCGCACTCGCGGCGGCAGCGATCGCGTTCACCGCCGGAGCCATCTTCCTCGAAGGGAAGACCGGTTTGACGTGCCTGGTTCTGATCTCAGCCTGCATGTCGTTGATGTTCCCTACGATCTACGGGATCGCGCTGAAGGGTTTGCCTGCCGAGGAAGCCAAACTTGGTTCGGCAGGGTTGATCATGGCGATCGTCGGTGGTGCGTTGTTGCCACTACTGCAGGGCAAATTCATTGACGAACTCGGTGTCCGTAACTCGTTCTATCTGCCAATGATTTGTTTCATTGCGATCGCAATCTTCGGCGTGCGAACCTTCACCCGGTTTGAACGAACCGACGCATCTGCCGCGTAGGAATACGTGGTTTCCATTGATTCGCGACCGACCGGATCTGACCCCGGTCGGTTTGTGGCAACCGTCGCCAAGGAAGCACGGTGCCATGTGATCCGACATGTCCCTACCCCACCCCTTGATGCCTGGTAATCACCTTATGAATACGTTTCGACGTCTCTCCATGACGCTTTCTGCAGCGGCGACGGTGTTTGTCACCTCGTCATTGTCCGCCCAATCGACCACCGCAGTCGATCGCACCGCACCGCATCCGAAGGTCGCCGCGGCGGTTGAAAGAATCGAAACGGCTGCACAGGCCGGACCGTTTCAACCCGAATGGTCGTCACTCGAGAAATACGAGATTCCGCAGTGGTACAAAGACGCCAAGTTCGGCATCTTTATTCACTGGGGTGCGTACAGCGTTCCCGCATTCGGCAGCGAATGGTACCCACGCCAGATGTATATCAACAAAGGCCGGCGTGGAGACAACTTTTTCGAGCACCACATCAAAACCTACGGCCCGCAAAAGACGTTCGGCTACAAAGACTTCATCCCGATGTTCAAGGCGGAGAAGTTTGACGCCGCCGAGTGGGCGAAGCTGTTCAAGGAAACCGGTGCGAAATACGTCGTGCCGGTTGCCGAGCACCACGACGGTTTCCCAATGTACGAATGCGACTACACCCGTTGGGACGCGACCGAGATGGGGCCGAAACGTGACGTGATCGAGGAGTTGTCCGAAGCGATTCGTGCCGAAGGGTTGAAGTTTGGCGTCAGCAGCCACCGGGCGTTCAATTGGATGTTCTATGTCCGCAACGAAAACTTCGATAACGCGGATCCTCAGTACGCGGATCTTTACGGGCGTCCGATGCCGTTCTTGTTCAAAGAGAATGCGTGGGACTATCAGCACTTCTTCCCGCCGCAGGACCAACAGTTCAAAGACGATTGGTTGGCCCGTTCGTGTGAGTTGATCGACAAGTATCAACCGGACCTGTTTTGGTTCGACTTCGGGATCACTCCGTCGCGACATGTTAACTACAACGAGAACAAGTTCTCGGATCACTTGAAGAAGTTCGCCGCCTACTACTACAACAAAACCAGCGGTTCAGGCAGCGACATCGGGATTATCAATTACAAGTGGCAAGCGTTCCCTGAGTCCGCTGCGGTACTCGACAAGGAGCGGTCGAAGATGGACAAGATCCGCACCCCGTTCTGGCAAACCGATACCGCGGTCAGTTCGAGTTCGTGGGGGTATACCGAGAACCAGAAGTACAAGACTCCCGATCGTTTGGTCGATGACTTGGTCGACATTGTTTCGAAGAACGGTTGCTTGTTGCTCAACGTCGGACCTCGTTCGGATGGAACGATCCCGCAGGAAGACCAAGACATCCTGCGAGCGATCGGCGGATGGTTGAAGGTCAACGGCGAGTCGATCTATGACACGACCTACTGGAAAGTGTTCGGCGAAGGACCCACCACGGTTTCAACGGGGCACGTGTCGGAATCGAAGGACAAACCGTTCACGTCGGATGAAGTGCGTTTTTCGCAAAAAGGTGATGTGGTTTACGCAACGATTCTTGCCTGGCCCGAGTCGGGTGAGGTCACGATCCGTGCGCTCGGCAAGGGATCGGAATACTGGAGTGATGAAATCGGTTCGGTCGAGATGCTCGGCAGCGACGAAACGATCCGTTTCGAACGAACCGACGCTGGGTTGAATGTGAAGATGCCTTCCGAAAAACCATGTGACTTCGCGTACGTGTTGAAACTGACGAAGTAGCCGGTGGTGTCCGGATTTACGTTCGGTGCACGGAGTAGGTCATGCTTCGCGTGGCGATAGCGGGTTGTCTCTCGTAGGGGACGATCCGCTGTTCTCGGTAGCGATCACTTGCGACCTCCGCCGGGGCGAGCTCGGCGGAAGGTGCTTGCTCTCGGTCTTGGAAATCCCGAGCGACGTTGGGTGAGCCGAACAGCCGTAAGGCCTCGGGGCGAATTGCCAACCGAGTTCCCAAACCCAACCCGGCACGAAAACCCAACCCGGCCAAAACCCGAGTGCTTACGCTTTTCGGCTCACGCGTGGGAGTGGGGGCTGATCGCGTTGGCGATCGTTGGCCAATCTTTCCCGTGTTGGACGTGGCCGCGTGTGCCGACTTCGGTGAGGAATCGTTGTTCGTTTGGGGATGCGAGGCCAGCGGTGAGGTGCTGATATCCGGGGCGGGTGGTGCGCACCTTGGCGATTCGTTTGATCAGATCAGCGATGCCGGTTTCGGGGATCACCCAAATCACAACGCCGCGCTGTCTGCCACTGGTTCGCGGCAGCGATGGAACGTCTTCGCTGGGGATGATTTCCCACGTCGCTTCTGGTCGGCGGGGAGATCGATCGCTCGCGATCCAGCGAATCAGATCTTGATACAACGTTATGTCGGTCGGCCCGACCCACCACCACGTCAGCTCGATCGCGGGCGATTCGTTGTTGTTTGATTCGAGAAACGGATGGGTCATGGGAGTTCGCCGAGTTTCCGCAGCAGTCGTGATCGGCTGATTCCCAATCGCCGTGCCGCTTCGGCTTTGTTGCCATCGGCGGCCTCCATCGCTTTGGTGATCAGCGTCGCCTCGTATTCGGCGAGCGTCGCGTCGAGCGACTCGAGTTTAAAATCGCGAGGCGACGGCGGTCGCGGTCCGATCGTGGTTCGATTTTCGCTCGAGTCGACCAATGCGGTTTTGTGTTGCGGTGCTCGGTACGATCGGATGGCGAGCGGTAAATGTTCCCGGCCGATACGTTCGCCGGTCGCCATTTCGTTGGCGAATTGAATCGCCGCGGTCAGTTCTTCCCATTGACCCGGCCACGGGTAGGACCGAAGCAAATCGAGGACCTCGCGAGAGAAACGCGTCGAACGCAACAACCCCGACGTCATCAACTCCAAATCGTCGGCACGTTTCGAAAGGTCCGGGATTTCGATCGGGTACAACTGCATCGCATCGGCGAGCGGTTCGATCAACGGCGACGACGCGGTCGTTTCCGAATCGAGGATGCCGATCAATCGCAGACGGGCGGGCCACGTTTCGAGCCATTCACGCAGCCTGCTCTGCCCGTCGGATGGCATTTCGCAAAACCGATCGAGGATCAGAGTGCCGGTGGTTTGTTGGTTCTCGCGAAGATCGGCGACGACCGGTGACGCGTAGGCTTCGAGCAGTTCGGCGTCCATCAAGGAAGCGTCGAGGCAAACGAGAGCTTCGTTGGGCGAGGACGCGTGATGCATCATCGAGGCGAGTTCGTTCGCACCGCAACCGTTCGGACCGGTGATCGAAAGGTGACATCGAATGCGACACGCCAGTTCGACTCGCGAGCGAAGTTGTCTCGATGCCGGCGTCGTACCGGCGAGCAGCATGTTCGCCCGCCGGTTTTGTCGGGCTCGGAATTTCGCGATCTGTTCGTCGAGTTTCGCCGATTCGCGAACTCCCTGCTCACCGAACCACAACGTCCAGGGAATGTCGGCGTCGTCGATGAAGTCACCGAGGCAACCGAGAATGAGCGGACTGTTTGCGGTTTCGGTTTCCTGTTCGGCTCTCGCGACGAGTTTGACGAAGTGCGCGGTGACTTCGCGAACGCCATGCGAATGATTGGTCGCGGCCGTGGCAGACGTGTTCGGCGTCGGTGGTGCGGCAGGGACATGCAACCGACGTGTCAGATGGCCACGCTGGATCGAGCCGTTTTCCCACATGACCGGATCCGGTGTGATCGCGGCGGCGATGGGGGCGGTGACTTCCTCGTCCACCCCGAGCCACGCGAGCATTTCGGGGGAGAGGTAAACGATCGTTCCTTCAGCGTCGATCAGCCAGAAACAGGCGGCTGTCGAAGCGAGCAATCGTTGTAGAGAAAGGGGCCGACCGCGTCGCTGCGGTGGCCCCGTCGTTTTCGAAGTTGTTGTTCGGCTCAGAGCGATCTCGCCCTTCGTTTAGAAGGTGTCCAGGATGAAGTGGTGTCCCTTGTGGAACCGGCGGTTACTCGGGTAGTAGTTGTGCCACTTCTTATTATAGACAGGGATCCGCATCTCGGTCGGGTAGCGGTGATAGAGGCTATCGCTGCTCTTGAAGTATTCTTGCCCCCAGAAGTTTTGGGGGTAGTAGACGTAGGGGTAGTGATAGAATCGGTTCCAATCAACGTTGGCAGCCGAGCTACCCCAGGCTTGGCCGAAGGCCTGTTGTTGGCCGTATCCGGCACCGGGGCCACCCATCGCACCGGCCATTCCCGGCGCGGGGACTTGGGCGGACGCGGTCGAGCAGGTTGCCGCGGAAATCGCGATGACGCCGCAAGCGATGGACAGTAGTACGAATCGACGAATCACGTGAATTTCCCGTTAGGCGACACGAGCACCACCGTCGCGATCGGACAAAAACCGACGGCGAAGGGAAACAGGCACTCAGAGATGGCTACTGCTTTGTCGTCTCTTGACGTTGGGAAATGAGTCTCAGAAGAGACGGCCATTTGAGCCGCAGATCGCGTGTTCGATCCGCGGTGCCCCCCAATTCATTGCTGTGACAAAGCACTTCACCTGATTCATCGGCACAACCCGGTCGATCGGTTGAGCCCTTTCTACCGTGAAAATCGGAACTCGGGAGATTGGGGGGACTCGCGCGAACGTTCCAACGCGGCTCGCATGTCGGGAAGGTGGCAGCGGGATCTTGTCAAAGATCCTTATGCGGCAGGATCTTTGACAAGATCCATTACCCGAAAACAGAGCTGAGGTTAGCTATTGAGCTTGGCCGGCCAGTTGCAGGCCGTCGAGCAGTTCGATCGCGGCGTCGGATTTGTTGAGCACGTAGTAATGGATTCCGGGAACGCCGTTTTCCAGCAGGTCGATCGTTTGCTGGCGAGCGTGTTCGACGCCAACTCGGAATTGATGTTCCGGAGAATCGTCGCGGCCCATTTCGGCGGCCAAACCTGCGGGGATCGCGGCTTTGCACATTCCCGCAATCCGTTGGGCCTGTTTGAAATTCGTCACCGGCAGAACGCCCGGCACGATCGGGATGTTGATTCCCGCGGCGACGCAATCATCCCGGAATCGATAGAAGTCCGCGTTGTCGTAGAACAACTGCGTAATGATGATGTCCGAACCGGCGTCGACTTTTCGTTTCAGGTTATCCAGGTCGGTCTTCGCGTCCGGTGCCTCTTGGTGGACCTCCGGATAACCGGCGACGGCAATCCCGAGATGGTCAAATCGGGCACGGATCAGTTCCACGAGTTCGTTAGCATACCGCAAACCGCCTTCGGTCACGGTGAACTCACTCGAACCCTTGGGCGGGTCCCCGCGCAGGGCGACGATGTAATCGACGCCGAGGTCCGTCGCCTTTTGCAGGTAATCGCAGAGCTGCTCGGTGGTGGAACCGACACAGGTCAGGTGCGAGGCGACTGGCAATTGGGTGATTTCTTTCACGCGGGCGAGCACGTCCAACGTCGTTCGCTGGCTCGATCCGCCGGCTCCGTAGGTGCAGGTAAAGTATTTTGGCCGAAACTGCATCAACCGTTCCACGTTCTCGCACAGTGCGTCGATGCCCAGGGGAGTTTTCGGTGGAAACAATTCGAAGGAAATGGCACAGCCGTCGGAGCTGTATTGATCGGCCAGGGTCATGCGTTTTCGTTGAATAATGGGACCAGATGGAACGTTCGACAACGAAAAAGGGCCGACGATATCGCGTCGCCCCTCTCGTTGGGAAGTTCCAGTATAGGCGGATTCGCGTTCCTGCCAACTTCCTTCACACAATTCCTATATCGAAACCGGGAATCGAGCCGGTCCGATGTTTAGCAGACACGCGGTCACGAGACATGTGGTCACGAGGCGGGAACCACCCATTGGATTTCCGACATCGGGTGTTCAGGCGTCATCGTCATCGAATTCGGACGCGGCGACGACGAGCGACCTTTGACGGGAGAAACCGATGCCGGCAGTGCGTCCGGCAGGATCAAGAAAGTGCTGACGGGCATCGCGTGAAGATGATCGTGCGACGAGTCGTTGCGATTTCGCGGGTCGTTGGGCTTTTCAAAAAGAGTGCAGCGTAGATGAGTCGGGCGACCCGACGGCGTTGCGATTTCAAAGAACCACCACGCGTGCCCACCTTCGCTGCGGCGGCCGATCCATTGGTACCGTTTGGCGACGTCCGCGCCGTTGGGCTTTTCCTGAACGTTGGAGTTCGTTTGCAGGTCGTTGAGTTTTCCGAACCCGATTCGACGTCGGATCACCGAAAGACCGGCTCGCTCGAGTGCGGCTTCGTCAGCGAGGATTGCCGTCGCGGACTGCGACGAAACCGATTGCAGCAACCGTTGTTCATCCGCGATTCGCAATCGCAGCGCGACCTCGACCTTTTGCGTCGACGCGTTCCACTGCACCTCAGCGAGTGATTCGGCGGACGGGTGCAGCAGCACGGTCGAAAGGAAGGCGAACGTGATCGCGAGCATTACTGCGTGACCTCTTCGGCAATCGTCGGTCCATCGGCCTTTTTCGGTTGACGCTTGCGATCTCG
Source organism: Rhodopirellula sp. JB044 (assembly GCA_043101355.1). GTDB lineage: Bacteria > Planctomycetota > Planctomycetia > Pirellulales > Pirellulaceae > Rhodopirellula. The sequence goes on along the minus strand of JBICHZ010000140.1, from coordinate 3,119 downwards.
TTTTCGACGTTTTTTCGGGTTCCGTTTCTTCGGCTGGGAATCCTCGGTCACCGATGACTCGGCATCGGCGTCGACGGGTGTGTCCTCGGCGTCGGACTCGGTTGTTTCGGCGGAACTCTCTTGGGCACCGTCTTCTTTCTCGCTGCTTTTCTCTTCGTTGCCCTCATCGATGTCGTCGTTTCCGTCGTCGTCCTTCTCGCTGTCTTTCTCGTCGCCATTTTTTTCGTCGCCGCGCGCCTTTTGCATCTCGTTCTTCTTCGTTTCCTTTTTAAAGAGTTGGAAGCGGGACGGTTCGAGTTTAGGGGGCCAGTGATTGTTGGCGGTGTTCGTGTCCGCGATTTCACGTTTAGGATCGATTTCGAGTCGGACGATCTCCTTTTCAGTCAGCAGCAGCTTTTGAACTTCTTTGGAGTTGCGTCGCCAGATCTCGGGTGGAAACACGAAGTGTTCTTGCGTGTTGTCGGCGTAGTGGACTCGCAGCGGGATCGGCATCACAAGGCCGCCCTTGTTGGCGAACTTGATGACGTAGAACCGAGTGGTCCGCCGCAGAAGCGCTCGTTGATCGTCGTCGAGACCGTCGAGGAATTTCTGGTACGCCTTTCGGTCTGACTCTTCGACTTTGTCTTCGTCGTACTCAGGCGAGTTGTAGAAATCCTTGAGGCCGGGTTGCCAATCGATCCGGCGTCGTAGGTTTCGGTTGCGTTCGGTGGTCGGCGTGTCTTCGCGGCTTTCCTCTTCGAGCCGTTTGCGTTCGTACGACTCGTCGGGGTCTCCGCTGTCGATCACGAACAACTCGACGGAATCGATGGCCAGGTCGACGTGATCGGTGCTGTAGAACCACCCGCGCCAAAACCAATCCAGGTTCGTACCGGAGGCGTCTTCCATGCTGCGGAAGAAATCAGCAGGCGTGGGGCGTTTGAATTTCCAGCGTCGGCAGTATTCGCGGAACGCGTAGTCGAATCGTTCGCGGCCGAGCACCGTTTCGCGGAGGATGTTGAGTGCGGCGGCGGGTTTGGCGTATGCGTTGTTGCCGAACTGCAGGATCTCGTCGCTGCCGGTCATGATCGGTCGTTGGTGCCCGCCTCGCATGTACGGCACGATCTTTTCGGCGGGACCGCGGCTCGACGGGTAGTCTTCTTCCCACTCTTGTTCGGCGAGGTATTGCAGGAACGTGTTGAGGCCTTCGTCCATCCACGTCCATTGCCGTTCGTCGCTGTTGACAATCATCGGGAAAAAATTGTGCCCGACCTCGTGAATGATCACGCTGATCAAACTGTACTTGGTCGCTTTGCTGTACGTGCCGTCGTCTTCGGGGCGAGGACCGTTGAAGCAAATCGTCGGATACTCCATCCCGTAGACCGGCCCGTTGACGCTGATGGCGACCTCGTAGGGGTAGTCGAACGTGTAACGTCCGTAGACTTCGAGCGTGTGTGCGATGGACTCGGTCGAGTATTGGCTCCACAGCGGTTCGGCTTCGTGCGGATAGTACGACATCGCCGTGACGGTGCGGTCGCCGATTTGAACCGGCATCGCGTCCCAGATGAACTTACGGCTCGCCGCCCACGCGAAATCGCGAACGTTGTCGGCGTGGAATGACCAGGTCTTCGTGCCTTCGCCGGTCGCAGATTTTTTCCGTTTGTTCTTGCCTTTGTTCTTCGTCTTTGAGTTCTTCTTCGCAGGCGAACCGGCGGACTCGTTAGATTTGGCTTCTTCGGGCGTGACGATGAACGTCGGCGTTTTGCTCTCTTCGATCGAGGCGAGCCGTTCTGCCCATTCTTCTTTCAGCACCGAATCGGGGTTAGACAGCGTTCCGGTTGCCGCGACGACCATGTCGGCCGGGACGGTGATGTTGACGTCGTAGTCGCCGAGTTCCAACGTGAACTCACCGCTGCCGAGGAATTGATCGTGTTGCCAACCGGTGTAGTCGGTGTAAGCGGCGACCCGGGGGAACCATTGAGCGATTTCGTAGATCGTGTTGCCGTCTTCGAACAGTTCGTATCCGCCGCGGGCGCGGATCATCTTGGCGTCGACAATGTTGTAGTGGTAGCCGATTGCGATCCGCGTCGATTCGCCGGGCGGCAATGGATCGGGCAGGTCGATCCGCATCATCGTGTCGACGACGAGGTAGGTCAGGTCGCGAGATGTGTTGTCTGTCCCGATTTGTTCGACCGAGTCGATTTTGTAACCGCCGTCAAACGCGGACTGGGCGAGTAACGTTTGTATCGATTTAAACGGCGAACGCCCCGCGAGAGAAGGAGCCGTTTGGCTTTGGATCGCGGCCGAATCGTTGCGGAATCGGTTCTGGTCGAGTTGGACCCAAACGTAAGTCAGCGTGTGCGGCGAATCGTTGTGGTAGGTGATGCGGCAATCGCCCGACAGGCTGCGGTCGACATCGTTGAGGGTGACGTCGATTTCGTAGTCCGCTCGTTGTTGCCAATACTGTGGACCGGGGGCACCCGATGCGGTGCGATAGACGCCGGGGGTTGGCAGCCAACGTTGGATCGGGTGGAACGGGTCTCGGGCGTCGCTGTGTTTGGGGTTGTGCAGAGGTTGTGCGAAGACGGAGCCGGTTGAGATGATCGCAAAAACAACGAGCCAAACGAATCGAACCACAGAGCACCTCGAGCTGAGAGAATGGAAAGCGGCCATCTTAGTCGCAGATGCTACGAATTCAGCCCCCGATGCAGCGAACCGGCGCGAAGTTTGGCCCAGTGGTAGGGATCTCCAAAGCCATGGGCGGGTAAGGTTTTGCGAAATCCCGTTAGCTCAAAAAAGTCGCAATTCGCTACGGTTTTGGATTGTGCGCAAAGCGGCGCGAGGGCTGCAGGCAAATGCCGGGACGGTTGTTCCGGCTCTGCTGTGCCGCAACATGTTGATGCGGACATCGCCGACGTTGCCAAGACTTTTGGCGATTCATGTGCAACTGTTGACGCACACTAACGTCGTCGATCATTGCGTGATCGGATCGTGAGGGACGTTCCGATCACGGAGTGATCGGCGAGTACGTCTGTGTAGGCGATTGAATTGCCGGGTGAAAGTCCTGGACAGGGATTTCGTTACCGCCCTGAACGTGAAGTGTAACTGCGTTTCCAACAGGAAAGGTGGAGAGTAAGCATGGA
>JBICHZ010000139.1:0-4991 GCA_043101355.1 Rhodopirellula sp. JB044 | reverse complement strand
TGGAGAACAACCCACGCCACACCGAGTAACGTCTGGTTGTAGACGAGTTTGACGTCTCGCATGCCTAACGTGAACAACAGATCGCGAAACTCCCAGATGTCCCCGAGTCGCAACGATCGCCAACCGCTAACGGGCTCGATCACCAAGTGCGGCTTGGGGTCTGCCGCTTTTCGCGCGATCGTCTCGCGTTGGTCGTCTCGGTATCCGTGTGACGAAAGCTCAGGCGTCGTGGCAGTGATCTGGCTCATGTTCGCTGGCTTTGGATTGGTTTGCAATGATTGATACGGGAGCTTGCGTTCAACGAGTAGGTTGAACGCCTGTCGGTGCAACAATCGACTAGGTATTTGGTGCGGCCACGGCAGGTTCCTGCGACGCCCCAGCGGCATTGCCGGCAGGCGCGTTTAGATCGCTAACGTGAGGTTTGGGCACAGTCTCTTCGCCAAGACCTTGTTCGATCAAACGATGACGTATGCGAGCGAGCTTTGACTTCACTTCCCAACGACGTTCGGTCCAGCGTATAACGTGATTCTCAATCTCAGCGACGAACCGCGACGATGAGAACTCGGTGCTCCGTCGGTGCAACTCTTCTGGATCGAACAGGCTGAACTCGATTTGGGTTTCGAATCGTTCAATCGCTTCGATGAGGGATTCCGGAGTTTGTTCATCGAAGAACAAACCGTGTTCACCGTCGACGACTGACTCGGTGACGCCGCCTTTGTTGTAGGCGATTACCGGCGTGCCGCAGCTAAGTGCTTCAACGGGCACGATTCCGAAATCTTCTTCGGCGGCAAATACGAGTGCCTTCGCACGTTGCATGTGGTCAACGAGAGTTTCCATCGGAGCGTGTCCAATGATTTCGACGTTGGGTCCCGCGATTTGACGCACCGCTTCCATGTCCGGACCGTCGCCGATCACAACGAGCTTGCGATCGCGGAGCTGCGTGAACGCTTCAACAATCATCGGCGTTCGCTTGTAAGGAACCATCCGACCGGCCACGAGATAGAAATCTTCGCGGGGCTGAGTTGACAGGGAGAACTGCTCCGTGTCGACGGGAGGATGGACGACCTTGGATTTGCGGCGATAGACCTTTTCGATTCGTCGCGAGATGAAGTTGCTGTTTGCGATGAACTGGTCCACTCCCAACGCCGAGCGTACATCCCAGTTGCGGATGTAGTGCAAAATCGCACGTGCCATTATCCCGCGAGGACCAAATTTCAGTCCGGCTCGATCGAGATATTGGTGTTGAAGGTCCCACGCGTACCGCACCGGGCTGTGGCAATAGCAGACGTGTAATTGATCGGGGCCGGTAATGACTCCTTTGGCCGCGAGATAGGAGCTCGAGACGATCAGGTCGTAGCCGGAAACATCGAGTTGTTCAATCGCAAGCGGCATCAACGGCAGATACGCACGATGCTTTGCCTTCGCCATCGGAAGATTTTGAATGAACGAGGTCGTGACCGGCCTGTCCTGGAGAAAGCCTCGTTGGTCCTCATCAAGGAAGTCGAAAAGTGAGTATACGTCGCAGTGCGGGAACACCTTGATCAGTTGTTCGACAACCTTCTCGGCGCCGCAGTAGGTGTAGAGGAAGTCATGGACCAACGCGACGCGGAGGTGGCCGAATTGGCCAGGCGAAATCGAACTGGCCATGTTGGGTTTGTCATTCGCTGCGTTTCGTGCCGTGTCGAAGCCGGACCCGACGGTCATTGCGGCTTCCTTCTTGCGGACGACTTCGAGGCTGTAATCGGTGACCAATCGAGAGAACAGCACCATGCGTTCGCTGGCGAGTTCGAGTGAGTCATGCGCCGCGACTTCGACGGTTGCCGGCACAGACGCTCCATGGCTTTTTCGTTCGGCAATGGGGATGGTAGCGTGGAGTCTTTCGCAGGAGAGCAATTCTGGGTTGTTGCTCTCCCAGACCAGACGACGACTTTTGGATTCGGGGCCGGGGAAGCAGATTTCAACTTTGACGAAATCGAGGTGTTCGGCAGCTCTGCAAACGCCCTGCCACCATTGGCTGATCGTGGTGACGTGATTGAATTCGAGTTGCAGGCTTTCAAAGCTGTCGCGATGGCGACGCGACGCCCGGTCGAGCTGCCGTTTGTCACGAAGTGCTTGGACCATCTCTTCGGTTCGAACCGATCCCGCAAATCGAAACGTGCCCCACAAGAGAGGAATCAGCAAGGCGAAACCGCCTAGCGTGCTCCAGCCTTCCATCGACAACGCAATGAGCCCGATTCCAACCGCCAAAAGCGATACGGCATGGAGGAAGATCACGGCCTGCATGTGCGAGAACCCGCGATCGAGGAGGCGATGATGGATGTGTCCGCGTTCGGCTGAGAAAATCGAGCGACGTTGTTGGTATCGTCGGCGAAACATCGTCAATACGGTGTCCGCAATTGGAATGCTCAGCGCGAGTGAGGGAAGGAACACGCCTCGCATCGTCCCGATCAACGGGTTGGCAACGACCATCATCGCGGCGAGTAGGAAACCGATTGTCATGCTTCCGGAGTCACCCATAAACGTCTTGGCTGGGTGCCAGTTGTAGAACAGAAACCCGATCAAACTACCCGCCAGAGCCAGCGGAATGATTGCCGCGGCGACCTGTCCATTGAGTAGCAAACAGATCGCGAGTACGCTCGAAGCAATCAATGCGATACCGCCGGCGAGCCCATCGAGTCCGTCAATGAAGTTGATCGCGACCGCAATCGCCACGACCCAAAACATGGTCAGCAGCCAGTTGACCCAGCCAAGGTTGACCCAAAGTTCGCCCCCAAACCACAATTCGCCGATCACTCCTCCGCCACCGCATACCATCGCCGCTGCGGTGAGTAGCGAAATGAGTTTGAATCGTGAGGAAACCGAGCGGATATCATCAACGAGGCCAACTCCAAAGACAAACAGGCTCGCACCGCAGACAGCGAGGAGTTGTTGGTAAACCGACTTCGACAGTGGGTAGTCGATAAGTTCGAGTGTGATCACCGAAACCAGAACGCCACTGAGAATCCCGGTGATGATTCCGATTCCACCGAGTCGGGGTGTTGCCGTGACATGCACCTTTCTCGCGTCTGGGGTATCGAGCACACCCAGTTTTCGAGCGAAATAGATTGACAGGGGCACGCAAGCGAGCGTTACGAGTAACGCGACGATTGCCGGAAGTATCTCTACGATTTGGTTCATCTCTTGATACTCTCGTCCGTGCTGTTGGACGCCACGCGGTACTGTTTGAAAGCGAGCACGCTTGGCTGATTGGATTTTTTGGGGGGAGTTCAGAGGCGCGCACTTCGTGCACTTGGGTGACCACGTTTGGCTTCCCATTTTGACTTTCCGGCGTGGAACAAACCTTATGTCGGAAAGGGGACAGCCAGTTTGGTAACGCTTGCCCGTTGGTTGGGCAGAGGAGGTCGCTGAGCTGTCGGGCGTAGTATGGAGACGAAAAATTTTCATCGTCAAGCATCGCCAGAAGCAGGCGGATCGAAACGACGGCGCAGACCACGCTGCGCGTCCGTTTCTTAACAATCTTGCGAGGTGTTTATCCGGCGGTTTTGATGATTCGTACGCAATGTGAAAGCCGAATTTTGATTACGTGAAGTTTCAAAATGCGTCGACGAGGCGAGTTCTAAAGGCTGTGGTTCCCTCTGCAGACAGTGGACGTGCGCTACAGGAAACCGGATGGACGCATTCATCTGGTCACGGGAGCGGTTGTTTAGTCGGACGATTTCGACGAACGGTATCGAGTGACCATCAACCTGATCTGTTCAACGTATTCTGGTGAAAATCGATAAGGGACTGCACGTGCAAAAGCGAGGCAAGTGTCCGCTGTGCAACGGAGAACGTGGTGCGGCAAGTGGCGCTTTCGTCGATCGGTTTGACTGCTCCTGTAGCGTTGGTCAGTCAATCCGCACAGCAGTGCTTCGCGAGCACGCGCACAGAATCAGCGCTAGTTGAGTCATGTGAGTATCAAGATTCGTGCGAGAATCGAACGGCACTGCAAAGCTCACAGAAGCTTGGGTGGAGCCGGTGTCGATTCGAAATCGAGTGATGCCGGGCGAAGGCAGCTCAGCGTTCGGTCGGGGGCGTGTTGAACGTCCCCGCCGATCGCGATCTAACCCGTTGCTAGAAAGAGGGTTGCGGTAACAGATAGGAGTTATTCGTCGCCGACCAGCGTGGTCGGATGGTCTTCACTGACTGTGGGCTCTGGCGTTTCGAGAGTCACCGTTTCGTAGAAATGGGTGACCGGATAGATCTCATAAAACTTGTGCAACAGCAGCTTGATCTTGTGCAGTCGGCCGGAGGTTCGAAAGTTTTCGCAAGAGTCTGCTTTCGATTTCCAGCGAACGATCAGCATGTACTGGCTCGAGTCGTCAACCGATCGCTGAACGTCGTGACTGATGTAGCCACTCGCGTTCGTGATCAGTTCGAGGGCAACGGGAAGCGTCGACTCGAACTTCTTTTGGAATCCCGGATGCACGTGCAGCAGGGTGTATTCGGTCACCATCGTGAGCGTCTCAGCGTGTTCGTCTGAATGAAGGTCGACAGCCAATAGCGACTGGGTGCTCGCTGGCGAAGGAGGATAGGAGATAAGTAGCGGGTGTCAAGCATCGCTGGCGGATCTTGTTCGGTGAAAAGATCGGCGCGTGTTTCACTCGCGGGTCGCGTGTGCAGGGTTCTCGTTGGTGTGTGCGAGTAAGCCCATGCGGGCATGAAGAATTGAAGAAGGTAGCGCTCGAAATCTTAACGAAGAGAATATGGGTGTACCTATTTGCAGTGATTGCCGTTGGTCACTGTCTTTTGGATGGAGGGCGCGCTTGCGTCGTGGCTTCAAATGTGAGGAATGGTCGATTCCGAGGTCCGTCAAAACAAGATCTCGTTAACTTGATGAACCTTCCGCGAGACTCGCTTTACAGGAAACAGGCGTACGTACAATCGCCCCAAAAGTAACAGTCGCTCTGAGTGCGGCAGTAAGAGTCCACAATCTGTTCCCTGCAATTCGA
>JBICHZ010000138.1:0-10192 GCA_043101355.1 Rhodopirellula sp. JB044 | reverse complement strand
GAAGACGGTGTTCAAAACAATCCGATCCGGAATCGAATCCGATGCCGCAAAACATCGCGAAGCCGAACGGCAGGCGACCGCGGAGGGCGAAGTCACCTACATCACGTTGGAATACGTCGATGCGCTCGAGAATGAAATGCTAGCCGCCGCGGAAGAACTCGAATTCGAGCGAGCCGCCCGGTTGCGCGATCGTGTTCTGCAGTTAAAGGAAAACATCGGCAAACCGCTCTCGGACGTCGAGTTGCCCGAGGAGAAACCCAAATCGGGCGGACGAGGCAAAGGCCGCCGGGCGGGCAAAAAGCAGAAAGGTCTCAATCCAACCCGAGCGAAAATTCCACGTCCCAAACGCGGTTAGGTCGATCCAGTTGTCGAGCGGATGCGATCAATTCCAAATTCGACATGTCGAAATCCCGTAGCGAAAGTTGCCAACGGGCTGCTGATTTATTCAGCCGTACCGCGTTAGCCGCGGTTAACCAAACACTAACCGGGGCTAGCTTCCAGACTGCGAATCGTTGTCATGCGGTGTGCGACTCAATCAACAAACCCTTGCAGAGTTTCACCTTGCCAGGGCTACGCTCAAAAATGCCCAACACGGGCGTAGCAATCCTATTCCGGTAAACATATCGGTGCCCCCGGTTAGGTTTCACGAAAAATTCACTTCCGTTAGGCGGTCGGCGATATGATCGCTACCGCAACTTGCGAGTCGCAGTTCGGAGTAGTTTGCGTGATCGTTTTATCGAAGCACTGGATTGATTGATCGACGTTTGTCAATCATGTGTGCACTGAATAGAAGCAGATGCGTGTGCGGAGGGTGTGCGAAATCGAAACTGGAATGAGAGGATTCGTCCAATTCCGCGGAATCTCGCCGCCTGCGAGGCAAAATCGAGGTATCGTGCCAGTACGGTTGTGTCCACGAACAGTTGCACGTCGGCCGGCTTGCCTGACCAACTGTCTCGCCGACAATCTGGTTTTTCTTTCGTCAATTGAGCGATCTGCGTTCTTCCTGCGCATCCATCGATTGAGGAAGTGATATAGTGCGTCCGATCCTCCGCGGTCACTCTCGTATTGTGTGCAGCCGGACTGCACAGGCTTTTCCAATCCTACTCACATGTAAGAGATCCGATGAATTTTCAGATGTCACGATTCCGCTTGACGGTAGCGGCCTTGATCGTGTCCGCGCTCAGTCCTTTATGCGTGCAGGCTGACGACGCGAAACGCCCCAACATTGTCATCATTTGGGGTGACGATGTCGGGCGGGCCAACATCAGCCAATACACACACGGCTTGATGGGATATCAAACCCCGAATATCGATCGCGTCGCGCGCGAAGGAATGATGTTCACCGATTACTATGCTGAGCAAAGCTGCACGGCGGGTCGGTCGTCGTTCATCCTGGGGCAACACGGGATGCGTACCGGCCTGACGAAGGTGGGGCTGCCCGGTGCGGAATTGGGCATTCAAGTCGAGGATCCGACTATTGCCGGTTTGCTCAAGCCACTCGGGTATGCGACCGGTCAATTCGGAAAGAATCACCTCGGTGACCGTGACGAAATGTTGCCGACCAATCACGGATTTGATGAGTTCTACGGAAACCTCTACCACCTCAACGCCGAAGAAGAGCCGGAACTGCCGGACTATCCGAAAGACCCCGAGTTCCGCAAAAAGTACGGCCCTCGTGGTGTGCTGCACAGCTTTTCCGATGGACGCATCCAAGACACCGGTCCGTTGACGAAAAAGCGTATGGAAACGATCGATGATGACATTGCCGATCGCGCCGTCGACTTCATGGAACGTCAAACGAAAGCCGACAAACCGTTCTTCGTTTGGGTCAACTTCACCCACATGCACTTCCGCACGCACGTCAAGCCTGAGAGCCGCGGTCAATCCGGGCGTTGGATGAGCGAGTACGCCGACGCGATGATCGACCACGACAAAAACGTGGGCACGGTTCTCGACAAGATCGATGAACTCGGAATCACCGACAACACGTTCGTGATGTACAGCACCGATAACGGGCCACACATGAACAGTTGGCCCGACGCGGCAATGACGCCATTCCGCAGCGAGAAAAACACGAACTGGGAAGGTGCGTACCGCGTTCCCGCGATGGTTCGGTTCCCAGGCAAAATCAAACCGGGGACGGTTTCCAACGAGATCGTATCACACCTGGATTGGTTGCCAACGATTTTGGCGATGGCCGGTGAAGACAACATCAAAGAGAAACTGCTTAAAGGGCACAAAGCGATCGGTCGCGATTACAAAGTGCACTTGGATGGTTACAACCTGTTGCCGTACTTGACCGGCGAAGAAGAAAAAAGCCCGCGTGAGTCGTTCTTCTACTGCAATGACGACCAACAGTTGACCAGCCTTCGGTTTGATAACTGGAAGATCGTTTTCCTCGAGCAGCGTGTTGCAGGAACGTTGCAAATTTGGGCCGAGCCGTTTGTGTCGCTCCGAATTCCAAAGATCTTCAACTTGCGCACCGACCCTTATGAACGTGCGGATATCACGTCGAACACGTACTACGATTGGTTGCTCGACCACGTCTTTCTGCTAGTGCCTGCTCAGGACTATGTCGGCGAGTTCTTGAAGACGTTCCAAGAATTCCCGCCACGTCAAAAGGCGGCGAGCTTCAACCTGGACGAGGTGATGCGGAAACTCAGCGAGAGCGGCGGCGCTCGCTAACGCCACTGTCGCAAGACAGGATGACACTGAATGTCGTTATGCGTTGGCCGCGTTTCGCGATTGCGAGACGTGGCGAACGCGGACGGGCAGTGGAGTTCTCATAAACTGTTTTGACGTCGAATCCGATCTCGTGCCGGGAACGCATTGCTGTTCCTGGCACGTGTCGTTTTGAGATGGATAGGTAAAACTCGTCCCTCTCGCCGATCGGTGAAACCTACTGCGTTCGATGAAGAGGTTTGACGAAGTCTGATGGAATATCAATACGCGGCAGCGGGACCTTTGCTGCGAGTCGTGGCGTTGGTCTTTTTGTTTGTTTTTGTTCTGGTCGCTGTCGCTGTTCTGGTTGGGATCGCCGCCCTGCCGGGGCGAATCGCGAGCAAACGCAACCACCCTCAAGTCGCAGCGGTCAATATTTGTGGTTGGTTCGGTTTGCCGACGGGCGTTCTCTGGGTGGTTGCAATCGTGTGGGCGTACTGGGATTACAGTGCGACGCCACTGCAGTGTAATTCAGGTATCGATTCAGATTCAGTTATCGATTCTGACGCCGGTTCGATCACTCAGTCGACACACGACGAACAACTGAGGCGAAAGATTGATGCTCTCGAAGCGAGTGTCGCGAAGTTGCAAAACGTGACAGGAGGCCGATCATGATCCCTGCCGTTTTGAGTTGTCTTTACGTGCTCTATCTTTATCGAATTTTGAACTCGCCTGCGGAAGAGAGTGCAACGTTGGGATCGGCGGAAAGCAGCGACGACGGACTGCTGCGTCGGCTCGATGAACTGCAGAGGCACGTCGATCAATTGGCTCGTGCTGCCGAGGAGCAAGACCGATGAGTTGGATTCTTGCTGCGCTTTATTGTGGCGCGATTTGGTTGGTGTTCGCCAAACTGAAACTGTTGCGGCTAACCTTGCCGTTGGCGATCGTTTTGGCGTCGGTTGGACCATCGTTGATTGTTGCGTTGCTGTTTTGTGCACAATACTTTCACCCCTTCACGTCCAAAGCGATCGTGTTGGAGGAAGTGATTCCGGTCACGCCGCAGCTCAGCCGTCCGGGTCGCGTGACCGAGATCGTGGTTCAGCCGAATAAGATGGTGATGGCGGGCGATGTCCTGTTCAAGGTCGATCCGGTTCCCTACCAGAACAACTTGGCTCGTTTGGAAGCGTCGCTCGAACAAGCCCAACAGAGCAAAGAGGTGGCGGAGGCGTCGGTGGAAATGGCTCAGGCGAAGCTGGATCAAGCCTCGTCCGACCTCGAGTTTGCGTCCGCGAATCGCAAACGACAGAAGACTTTGATGGGCGAGAAGGCGGGCAGCCAACAGGAACTCGACGCTGCTGAGAACCAATTCAAGGTGGCCAGCGCGTCGCGGGCGACGGCGAAAACGCAATTGGTCCAGGCGTTACTGTCGGTCGACGTCGCGGCAACGCAAGTGAAACAGATCGAGGTGCAGAGAAACGACGCCCGTTACGATCTCGATCAGACAACGGTGGTCGCGCCGAGCGATGGGTTCGTAACAAACCTGCAGGTGCGGCCGGGCATGTTGGTCGGCGGCGGCACGACGAATTCTCTCGTGAGTTTCGTTGTCGATCCGCCCGAACGGAATCGCGGCGTCGTTGTGGCGATGTTCAATCAGAAGAACTATCTGCGAATCAAGAACGACCAATACGCCGAGGTGGCGCTCTACAATTATCCCGGCGCGATCTTCACCGGTCGGGTGATCACGACAATTGACGTTACCGCGGCCGGGCAAATGCCGGTCTCGGGAATTCTGCCGACCGATGTTGCGAGCGGCAGCCCGAGCTCGTTTGCTGTTCGCATCAAACTCGATGAAGGAGACGAGTTGCGCATTCCAGGCGGGGCACGCGCGATGGCGGCTGTTTACACGGAGGATATCCAGATTGCCGGTATCCCGATCATGTTTCTGATACGAGCGAAGAGCTGGTTGGCGTACTTGATGTAGTTCGACCGGACGACGGATGTCGGAACGGTCGACGCTTGTGTGGCATTCGCTCGGCGGTTGCCTATTGATGACTGGTATGATGGGGCTTCTAACGGAAGCTCACCGAGAAACTAAACCCCCAATGAGATGAGTCGAATCATGAGTCTGCGTAGCTTTTGTTTGTTTGTCGCGATGCTGTGCGGGGCCGTTGCGGGAACCCGGACGGTTCACGCCGATGACTCGGTCGGTCAAGCGATTCGTGAATACGTCGGTGCGTTTAACGCTAAGGACGTGGACTCTCTACGTGGCCTTTGGGCAGAGAATGCGACGCACATGGACCATGAACTTTCGGTGCGGACCAACGGACGCGACGCGATCATGCGTGACATCGAAGAGGTCTTCGCTCGCCCCGAGACGTTGTTTCTCTCCGGGTCGGTCGATCACATGCGAATGATCACTGATTCGGTCGCACAGGTCGAAGGCGAAGTGATGGTGACGGTCGGTGATTCAGAACCCAGCGAGAGCCGCTTCACCGCGATATTGAAGCAGATCGATGGTCGGTGGGTCATCGACTCGATGGACGAATTCCCAGTTCCGCAAATCACCGGCAACGATGCGTTGTCACAGCTCGATTGGTTGATCGGAACGTGGCGCGACGATTCCGGCGAGGTGGTGGTTCGGTCGACCGTTAAGGCGACCGAGAGCGGTAACTACCTGATCCGAACGTTCGAAGCAGAAGACGCAGAAGGGATCACCGCGCAAAGCACGCAGGTGATCGCGTGGGATCCACGGATGCAGCAAATCCGTTCATGGACGTTTAATGCGGACGGTTCCTTTGGCAACGGCGAGTGGAGCAAGAGCGGTGACCAGTGGCTGGTCCAATCGACGCAAACGCTCGCGGACGGTCGAGCGGCCTCGGGCACCTACGTGCTGACACTGCACGGCGAAGATGAATTCGCGATCAACTTGGTCGGTCATGAGATCGAAGGTGCGCCGCAACCGTCGACACTTTCCGAAGTCGTCGTTCGTCGGGAATCGACGACTGACGTTTCCACATCCGCGTCCGAATGATTGAGGTCAATGTCATGAAACGAATCACAATCATTCTCTGTGCGTTCGCGTTGATTTCGTACGGGCAGATCTCGCCGGTCGAAGCACGCGGGTTTAAAGGCGGCGGGGGCGGCGGCCGCGGAGGTGGCGGCGCACGGATGGGTGGCGGCGGTGGTGGATTCAGCGGTGGCGGTGGCCGCGGCGGATTCAGCGGCGCGCGTCCTGCGAGTACACCGCACCTCGGAGGCGGATCACGTCCATCGATGCCGAGCAACCGCCCGAATTTTTCCACGTCTCGTCCGAGTATGCCGAGCTCGCGTCCGAGCACCCGACCGAGTTTGCCGAGCTCGCGTCCGAGCGTTCCCACCGGTCGTCCGTCAACGCTTCCTTCGTCGCCGAATTTCAGCGGCGGGCTCCGTCCGAGCACTCGCCCATCGTCACCCGGATCTTCGCGCCCCGGTTTGTCGGGATCTGGTTTGTCTGGGCCCGGTTTGTCACGACCTGGATCATCGCCCGGACGTCCCAGTCTCGATCGTCCCAATTCGGGACGGCCGAACGTGGATCGGCCCAGCACTCTACCAGGAAAGCTGCCATCGAAAGATCGACCGACGACGCTGCCCGGGAATCGTCCGAGCTTTCCGAGCCTCGGTGGCGGAAGCGGTGACCGCCCCAGTATCAGCCGCCCAGGCAGCGACCGCCCGGGCAGCAATCGCCCCGGCAGCAATCGCCCAGGCACCGGCGGCGACCGCCCTGGGATTGGTAGACCGGGCGGCGACCGTCCGGGCAGTAATCGACCGGGCATTGATCGCCCAGGCATCGACCGACCGGGCAGTTTGCGTCCTGGGAACCGTTTGCCCGGCTCGGGGGATCGTCCGTCCGCGGGCGACGTGGGCGATTTTCTAGGTATCCAAGGTGGTCTTCGACCGGAAACTTTGCCGGGTCGGGTTCGTCCAGGCTTTGGCGACGGCGAACGACCGGGAATCGGTGACCGGCCCGGTATCGGTGACCGGCCCGGCGCCGGAGATCGTCCCGGAATCGGAGATCGTCCCGGAATCGGAGACCGTCCTGGAAACGGCGATCGTCCCGGAGCTGGGAACCGTCCTGGTAGCGGGAACCGACCTGGTGGAGGTGACCGTCCTGGAATTGCTGACCGTCCTGGTCGCCATCCCGACATTCGACCGGGGATGCCCGGCCGGCCTGGGCTCAACAATCGGCCGATCGATATTGGCAAAATCAACGTTGGCAACACCGTCATCAACAACCGTCCGTCGTGGGTGAACATCGATCGCAACACCGTCGGTCGCATGAACAATCGTTGGCAGACGCAAATTGGCGGGCTGCACGGTTGGGCGACGACACGTCCCGGCCGTGTTGGTTATTGGCGTGGTTGGGGTGACGGTGTTCGATTCCGTTGGAAGGGATATCACTACCACAGGCGATGGTTCACCGGTAGCTGGTGGTACCGACATCCCGGCGGTGTCTGTCGATGGCACTACTACCATCGCTTCAACTATTACCCGTGGAACTACTGGTGGAGCCGGCCGACATTCGCGGTGGCCGCAGGATGGTTCGCATGGTCGGCTCCCAAGACGGTTTGGGAACAGCCAATCTATTATGACTACGGCAGCGGCGGAAACGTCACCTACCAGGACAACCGCGTTTACATCAACGACGAACCGGTTGCCACGGCCGATGAGTTCGCCCAAAGTGCGGCTGCTCTCGCGACCGTCGTGCCTCCGGAGTCGGAGGAAAAAGCTGAAGAGGCGGAGTGGTTGCCGCTGGGAACGTTTGCGTTGTCGACCGATGAAGACGACGTCGAACCCTCGCGTATCATTCAATTGGCTGTCGACAAGTCGGGCATCATCTCCGGAACGATGTACAACCGCGAGACCGACAAATCGCAGGCCATCCAAGGCCGTGTCGACAAGAACACACAGCGTGTGGCGATGCGTTTCGGAGAGGACGACGAGATCATCGCCGAGACCGGGCTGTATAACTTGACCGAAGACGATGTGCCGCTGCTGGTGCATTTCGGCAGCGAACGGACGGAGAACTACATCCTCGTTCGGCTCGAGCAACCGGACGATGCTGAAGGGAACGATGCCGAAGCGAACAACGCCGAGGAGGACGCGTACGGCGCAGTGAATGACGACTCTGCCGACTCACAGGAGTAGACGCTTTCATCGTGAACGGTTTCGCAACCGCCGCGGTTCCACCCTCGGGACCGCGGCCGCTTTCGTGGTGCCATGATCGAATCGTGTTCCGTCGCCGCGAAGACACGTCGAAACAAACGTAAGGTTAGAATGCGATATTCGCTCTGACGCCAAGAATGTACGCGTCGTCGACGGCCGAACGTGCTTGCGAAACCCATTGAAAATCAGGAGTAACAGTGAGAAACGGCGTCGCCTGGATGTTGTAGAACGTTTCGATCCCTTGGCTGTCACCGATGCCACCGACGGCCAGTTCCAACAGCGGCGCGATTTCGTTACTCGTTTCGGAGAAGTAGTATCCGATGCCGAATGAGTCGTTGTCGCGTCCTCGGAGTGTGCTATTGCCACCGAGACCGATGCTCCAGAAATAGCTCAGCGGGTTGTTGGAATCGTCCGCGACGCCGCCTCGTGTGAAGTATCCCCATCCCCGAGTTGAATCGCGTTGATCGACGTGCAGGTAATGGTCCGTATTCCAATAGACCGACCAGGAACCCGAAGAACGTTCGATCGGAATGGTCGGCAGGATAACCCGTGGGTCTTGGTCGAGATTGGCAAAGTCACGCGTACTGTAAGTCGCCCCGACCAGTACGTGGCCGGGCCGATCGCAGAATCGCGTCGGTAGGCGGAGTTCGGACGAGATCACCGCACCTTCGCTGAACAGTTCACTCAATCCGACCGTCCTCGCCGTGTCGGTTGGATTGAGGACGAGGAAGGAAAACATCGGTTGTCCTTCGTGAAGATATGCGAATCCGGCACCGAGTGTTGCGTACGGAATCGTGCGTAACGCAACGGGATTAACGACGAAACTCACGTTGGAGAACTGCGTGATCCCGCGGCCATGAGCGAACGCGTTCATGTCGCCATCGAGTGAATCCATCTTTCCCGCGAAAACGATGCAGGACTCCGACAGGGCCTGGGTGATGACGAAGTTTGTGATGTAGAGATCGCGAGTTTGAACCGTTGGCAACTCCGTCGCCAACGTCGCCGGCAGGAACGCGCCGGATGGCTCGACGATTGAGTCGCCGAATCGATGCTCCGCACGGACTTTCAGGAACATCCCTTCGTGCACACCGAGTTTGCCAAGGTCAACGTTGGCGAGGTAATCGCCGTGCCCGCCATACCGTCCGGTCTGTTTGACGCCCCCGTCGACTGTGCCAAAGTAAAACTGAGTCAGGTTGCTGCTGAACGTCAGCCCGCACTCGGCGAGTGATTCTCGGCACGATAACTCTCGGTGAAATGAATCACATGCATCCTCAAAATGAGAGTCGCAGCAAACCGCAGAGTAGTCGCTGTCATCGCAACATCCGTCCTGGCCGATCGAGACCGACGGGATCCAGCATGCCGTCAGTGTCAGGAGAGACGCGAGCCATCGACGTCTGCTCGTGACAGGTTTGCGTAGGACCATTTTCGTTCTCGCAGAGGTGGAAACCGTTTTGGTGAGTCGGACTCGATGGCACCGAATCGTTCCAACCGTTCGCACCGTTGGATGAGGGAGCATCGTTGCCACAAACATTAGTCGACCGACCCCGACATCCGTTCTTACCCGATCATCGCTGGGCCCCAAATCACGAACAACTGCTCCAGCTTGCCACGCACGCATGGGCACGTGTTCACTGCCGAGCGAACTCGGAGGCGAGGCTCGGGGTCCCTGGTCCGCGATCGATCGCTCGGTGAGATCTTTCGCAAGCCACCGGAAAGGATGCGGAGTTTGCCGAAAAGCCGGGATTTTTGCGTCACTATCCGGCAAGAATCGTCCGGGGGGAGCAGAAATACCTGGACGAACATATCGCACTCGTTATAGTGCGAGCATCGAAGGTTGCGCGTCTTCGAATGGGAGTCGTTTTAATTAACCGGCATCCGAGGCATCGGATCGCATGTAGGAGGTTGCCAGATACAGGTACACGAGAAGTCCTCGCGGATCGATCCGGTGACGGATAGCCGGAGGCGAATGCTGGTTCCAAAAGGCCCAGTGACAGAAGAGTTGTTTGGGGCATCCATAACATGAACTTGCGTTTTGTGACAAATCTCCTGCGTTTTATATAGTTGCACATCCTGTGAAATCGCATCTTGTTTCGTCCGTGCCTGGTCAGGTTGTTCGGTTCGGCCGCTCCGCCGCGGAAAGTTCCGTTAGGAAACCTTCTGGTGGAGGGCGTCCCGCGGCCGCTGCGTTCGCGTGCGATGACAGGACGAGTTTGCGAATCGCCAACGGGAATCATTCGCACCGCCTTCAACTCACTTGGCGGGCGATCCAATGAGTGACGAGTCGAACACTGACGAGTCGATGAGTGACAGGCCGACGAGTGGGGCGGTT
>JBICHZ010000137.1:0-9091 GCA_043101355.1 Rhodopirellula sp. JB044 | reverse complement strand
GGAAACGTACACGAGCGAAGCCTACCAAAAGATGATCGCCCAACAGACAGGCCCGAACCAAGAGGGCCAAGACCCCGACGAGGAGCAAGATTGGGAGGAAAGCGGCGATTCCTACGAGAGTGATACCGAAGACAGCCTTGCCTTGCCCGAAGACGAATCGATCGAACAGTAAAGGGTTTGGTTGAGGAAATGCCGTTGAAGTGGGATGCCGGAACCGCGGTTCGTTTGGTCAGGCCCACAAAAGGATGCGAAACGATTGGCCGGTGTGTGTTCGCACCGGCTGTCGGGTAGAGAACCGCGGCTAACGCCGATCGGCTGATTGGAATGGAGAGGCCGCGAGGCGTAGGCCGGATGAAGGAGGCTATGCGACGCGCATCCGGCGGCTACGAAGCTTCGTTGACGAAACCCAAGTGCAGTTCGAAATGTCGACATTGCAACTGCTCGGCTTGTTCGTGCGACAACGCTCCAAACATCGGATTGCGTGGTAGCGTGGGCATGCTCGCGAAACGTTGGTGGGCAGCACGCAGTTGCTGCATCGCCGAATCGACCGGGATGTCGTCTTTGGACCAGAAGTAGTCCTGCAGAACCGAGGGCAGTTTGAAGCCAGGTTTCGCGGGGCCTTTGATGATGCGACCGCGGACGAGCGGCCCAAACAGTTTGAGCAATAGAGGAACTTTGGGGGGATCCATTTCGCCGGTGCCCATGCGAATCGTTCGCCCGAGGTGGTCGAGGATTTGTCCGAAGGAATACGAACCCGTTGTGACAACGTCGGTCGCGGCGAGACGCTCGGCTTCCGCCATCGCTTCGTTCAGTGTTTCGAAATGCAGTGAGCGATGGTTCATCGTAGATTGCTAACGTTCGAGTGGGACGCGAGAAATGTTCGCGAATTCTAGAGCAATCGCATCGCTCCTGTGAACGACAGGCAATACGTCCATTTTGATTACCGAAGTCTTGCGACTCCGGCTACGTCTTTGTTGAGCTTACGAAGCGCGACCGAGTTTCTCGCCGTGCCACCATGAACGTTCGTCCTCGTGGGCGGCTTCATCGCCCGCGACCTCAGAGTCGCGATCGTAGTGGGCGGATTTGGCGAACTCGCCGTTGGCGTACTCGTCATCCGCCGTTTCGGTTTCGATGACGCGGTCTTCCTCGGCGAGCCATTGATTGCGGGTCGCTTGAGCGGCGGCTTCGTCGGCATCGATACGCCCGTCCGCCGGTTCGCGTTCGAACCATGCCCAACCGATCGAATTGTCAACAACGCGAGTTTCGGTGATTGGTTCCGGTTCACGTTCGACGACGATCCGTGTTTTGCGTACTGGTTCGGGTTTGGTGATCTTTTTCGGCGCGATTTTGATTTCCGGTGCGCGTCGGCGTCGGTGTTGTCGACGCAATTTCTCAAAGCCGAACCGGTATTTCGATTTGGGAGGTTTCGGAAGCGTTGGTTGCACGCGGTTTTCCAGAACGAGTGACGCGGGTCGGGCGAGCGGCAACGGGGGCGGTGTGACCACCACGGGCAGCGGCTCCGGTGCAGGGATTGGTTGCGGCTCCGG
Source organism: Rhodopirellula sp. JB044 (assembly GCA_043101355.1). GTDB lineage: Bacteria > Planctomycetota > Planctomycetia > Pirellulales > Pirellulaceae > Rhodopirellula. Next base: position 7,544 of record JBICHZ010000137.1, on the reverse strand, counting down.
CTCCGGTTCGACGATTTCGGCGATTTCGGCGATCGGTTCGGGTTCCTCTTCCTCTAACTCTTCTTCGTATTCCGGGTCCTCGTACTCGTAGGATTCTTCCGGTGGCGGCAGGATGTTTGCTCGGCCCGGCGTTCCTTGAGCCGGCATTTGGCGGACTTCGACACCGATTTGGTGGAAGATGTCGACGATGTGATCGTGGCAGGTGAACATCATGACCTGGTGTCCGAGTTCCGCGAACGTTTGCAAGGTTCGGGCGGCGTGTTCGGCACGATCCCCATCAAAGTTCACGAGCACGTCGTCGAGGACCAATGGCAGCATGACACCGCGTCGGGCATAGGCCGCCGCGAGCGAAAGACGCAACGCGATGAACACGGCTTCGCCGGTACCACGGCTGAGGACCTCGAGCGGCAACGCCTTTCCGTCGCTGTCGTCAATCTTCAATTGGTTGGTGCCCAGTGGCGTCCAAATGCGAGTGTACTTTCCGTCGGTCAATTGATTCAGGAACGAGGAGGCTTCGCGGAGCGTTTCCGGTTGGCGTTCGCGTTCGAACGTGCCGCAAACGTCTTCGAGCAGACAGCTCGCCGTTGCGAGAGTTTGCCAACGTCGGGCGAGTTTATCGAGCTTGCGTTCGACGCATCCGAGTTCGAGTCGTGCGGTCATCAAACGGTCATCATCGCCGAGCTGTTTCATGCTGGCGGCGAGTTCACCTTGTGCGGTTTGCATCGACGCGATGCGGGCCTCCGTTTCGGTCATCCGTGTGGTCAACGCGTCCCAACGCCGTTCGAGATCGGACGCTTTCGCACCTTCGATTTCCCGCTCAACGTCTTCGTATTGCACCGACGTTCCGATCATGGTTCGGATCTGTTTGTCGACCGAATCACGTTCTTCCATCAATTGGGCGAGCAGCGATTTGCGGTCAACGATTTGATAGAATTGTTCCGCCGTCGCAACGCCGCATTTCGCCCACAGGGCACGTCGTTGTTGCTCGGCACGTTCGATCGTGCTGGCGTGCGAAGCGTGTTGCTTCTTGTACTGTTGGTCTTGTGCCTTGAGGTCGCGACGCTGCTTGATCCAGTGTTGTTGGCGGGCGAGTTCTTCGTGCAGATGATTGAGTTGGTCGAGCGGGTTGCTACGCGATTTCAGTGCAGCAGAGGCGCTGCCGGAGATCGCCGAAGTGCGCCGCGAGAACGATTCCGAATCGTCATCCTGGTAGCGATCCTGGTCGACGTTTTCGTAGTCGTCTTCGTATCCGTTCGGTCCGAGCGAGCGGTATTGGGCTGAGTCGCGGTTGCCTTTCGAGCGACGGTTCTTGTCGCGTTTCTTGTTGCGATTGCGATCGGAACTGTCGTGTTGTTCCGGCTCATATTCATCGTTGTAACCGTGTTCGGTCGCGGAGGCGTTTCCTTCGGAGGCATCGAGGGCTTCGATGTACAACGTCTCGATTCGTTTGGCGATCGTTTGCCTTTCGCGTCGACGTTGTTCCCGTTCATCGCGAAGGTCCTGCAGGCGTCGCAGGCTGGCTTGCAAAGTTTCATAACCGTCACCGAGCGTGCGGACGCTCTTAGGTGAGAGCGTGTTTGCCAGTCCGAGTCGATCGAGCGTGGCGGTCCATTCGCGGCGGGCTTCTTTCATCCCATCGGCGGCTTTGGTCGCCCGGGCGTACGACGCCTTGTACGACTGCATCGCGGCTTCGTGCGAGTGATAGACCGGCAGAGATTCTTCGAGTTCCGCGACCAGGGCTTCGGATTCCCGCAGGCGTGCTTCGAGCGATTCGTTGCTGGTCGGCAGGTGCGAGTCGACTTCTTCGCGTTCGGATTCGATCTCGCGAATTTGCCGGCGAACGCTTTCGATTTGACGCTCGCAATCTTCGAGGTCGTTGATCGTGCTGCGTTGGCCACGCTCGCGGCTGAGGTAATAAACCAACAACGCCATCGCGCCGAACATGATGCAGAGCATCCCCTGCGTCGGGTTCGGACGAGCGACGAACGTCGTGATTTGGAAAACGTTAAACAGCCCGTACAGGACCAGCATTCCACCGACGACAAACGGCAGTCCGAGCAGGAACAACCGGTCCATCGGAAGAGCTTCGTCGGTCGTCAGTTCGATCGATTCGCTCTCGAGGTCGCGATAGTGACGCGTTAGTTTTTCGAGGTGTTGGCCGAGTTGGATGCGATGACGCAGCGACGAGATGTTGTCGTTCTCGCGGCGGATCGCTTGTTGCAGGTCGCTGGCGTGAGCCCGGTTGAGAACATCTTGAAGTTTCTCGCCGAGTTTCTCGGCGCGGGCCTTGTGCGTTTTGCCTTCGGTGCGAGCCTGCTTGAGCAGGAAGCTTTGTTCTTTGACGTGTTTGGCCGGACCCGATAATGCCGCCAGAGTGCTGCGGGAAAGGTCCGGCAGCGCGCCGGTGTCACCCTCGGCGATCTGCATGCGTTCGTGTTCGTCGATGCCGAGTCGGTCGGCGTCGGCTTCGACTTGCTTGCGAGCTTTTTCGATCTGTGTGTCGATGCGATCGATTTGTTCTTCGAGGGCTTCGACCCAAGTCGCCTGTTGCGTGGCGGCTTCAATGCGGCCTTGCAAATCGAACAGCCGTTTGTTGACCGGCAGTTGTTCGGCTTTGTCACGCAGTGAACGACGGCGATTTCGGATCTCTTCGATCTTGGCTTTGCGTTCCTCGATCAACGCGTCGATTTGGACGAGTTGTGACGGGGCGTCGTCAGGCAGGTGGGCTTCGCCTTCGATGGCTTCGATTTCCGCGGTGAGCTGGGCTCGCTTCTGCCACGGTTCGTGAACGCTGGTGGCGATCTCGACGCAGCGTGCTTCGCGTTCCCAGGCGACCATGCGTCCGCGCAGTGATTCGATCTCTTGACTTTGTGTCCGACGCTGCGTCGCCATTTCGCTCCACCGGCGAGTTTGGCCGGTGAGCCGTTGGATTTCATCGCGGAGTTTTTCGCGCCGCGTCAACAGTCCGGCGAGATGATTGGCGGCGGCCTCTTCTTCGCTTTGAGAGGATGCGTCTTTGCCGATCAACTCGGTACGACCGGCCCGAAGGCTGCGCAGCACGTCGACCAACGAGACCCGGTCCAGTCCGCTGCTGAGTTTGTAAAGTTCGTCGGCCGCCGAGGTATCGTCGAGCGTGCTGAGTTCTTGCAGTTCGCGGATGCCGATCGCGAACACGTTCGTGAAGATCGGTTCGTCGATCTGTCCGAGCAGCATGCTCAGTCGGTGTTGGCCTTGGCTCAGTCCATCGGTGCCGGTCACCGTCAGCCGGCCAGTCGTGTCGGCGTCGGTCAGTTGACTGTGGCGACGAATTTCGTAACCACCGCCGGGACCGGTCACGCGAATCGCACCGCCCGGCGAACCGCCGTGAATCGGTGGGAAATAACGGGCGCGGCGTTCGGGCGTGAAGCCATACAGCATCGCACGCAGGAACTGCATCAACGTCGTCTTGCCCGCTTCGTTGGGGCCGTAGAACAACGTCATGCCTTCGCTGAGCGAGTCGACGCTCAACCCGGTCCAGACGCCGAAACCGTCGATTTGGATGTCTTTGATCTTCATGATTTACGTCCCCATGACGGTTTGCCACCGCGAAGCAGTTCGACGCCCAGCAGCGTCGCTTCGTCGAGCGTTTCATCGCGATGTTGCGCCGGCACGTCGCCGAGCATAGTGGTCGCGGTGCTGGAGAGTTCGGGGTGTTCTTCCGTGAACGGCATCAATTGAACCTGGCCGGCCTTCGCGGTCGAACCAGACGCGTCGGTGTTCCCAGGCGTGCTGCTGTTCGACGCCGACGCTTTTCGGAATTTGTCCGACGCACGCAGGAAGTCACCGAGAATGGTGTCTTCTTCACGCCATGATTTCGGGTAGGTACGAGGCGGACGAACGGTCAAACGAGTCGTCCATGCCGACGGGTTGCCGTTGCCATGGTCGCGTCGCAGTTGCCGCAGCAGTTCCACCGGATCGCCAACCGACGAGATCATTTCGGGATCGTTCAGGGCAACATCCCACGCGATCAACAGATGACGGCCGCCGTTGTCGTTTGCCAAGGAAGCGATTTTTTGACCGAGCAGGTTTCGCAGGCTGCCGACGGTGCGGATTTCTTGGGCATCGATCGTTTCGTGGCAGTATCGGAATTGATCTGCTTCGACACGGTGAATGCGAGCTGTTTGTTCGGCATCGACGTCAACGACGCAGTACCCGTGCGGTCCGGCTTCATCGAGCCCGCGGCCCTGCGGCGAACCCGGTTGGATCGCGCCCGCCGGTGCCCCGTCTTCGATCTCGGTGTAGTTGTGAGCGCCGCCGAGTGCCCAGTAATCCATCCGGCCGCTGGCGAGCGCGTTGGCATCGGCCGCGCCGTAGCCTACCCCGACGGTGAACTCGTCGGTCGGTTCGGTTTGGAATCCGGGGACGTGCAACGAGGATCGCCCCTCGCTGCTGCGACCGACGATCGTGCAGACAACCCGGCCGGCCCGTTCATAGGGGACAGACAACGGTTTGTCGCGAGGAAACAGTGTCACGTTCGGCGGCAAAGGAACCGCCTCGGGCCACTGCTTGGGATCGTCCGCGATGCCGGCGGCCCAGTAAACCGGGGTGCCAGCGGCGTGCAGTTTCTCAAAATTGTCGAGCAGCAAAGACATCCCATGCGGCCCCGCCGCGACGGGATGCAACAGGTCGCCACTGAGCACGAGAAAGTCAATGTTCTCGGCGAGGGCGGCTTCGAAAACCGCCGCCGCTGCCGTGCGCGGGGCGGTCGCGAGAGCTTCGCGGAGGTTGGGCGGCAGTTGATCGAGATCCCCGAGCGGCGTTTCCAAATGAAAGTCGCTGGCGTGGATAAAGCGAAAAGATTCTCCCGGCATCGTTTCCTCCTTGAAAACGTCGAAATGGCATCTTGCCGTGAAACTTTAACGAATCTCCCAAATTTACGCAAAATCAATTTGCGGGAAACTCGCCTGCGTTTCCCGAATGCCTTTCGGGGCCGTCGTTTCACCCTCGCGAGGCAGCGATTGACCCTTGGACTCTGCGGCGTGAACACCTCGTCGTGGACACCTCCGCTGGGCTGTCGGCATCGGACGCTCGAGCCGGTTAGAGGCTGGAATCGCTGCGTTTTTAGCGTTTTTCGGGCGAACGCCGGCTATCGATCGAGCGTTTCCCGCCATGAATCGGACAGCTCGGGACAGGCCGCGAGCCGCCGGTCGTCTTCGCGGCGCCGCGGTTTGGCAAACATCACTTCGTTGGCGAAGTCGATCGTGAATTCCGGGTGAAGCCGCTCGGTGAGCGTCATTTTTTGACCGGCCTCGATCTCGCCCTCCTGCAGAACACGCAGGTACCATCCGGTCATTCGGGTTTGCTGGACGCGAACGGCTAGCTTCGGAATCCCCCATCGTTTGGACAATTTCCAGCACGGCTGACGAGGCTGGGAAATCTGCAGCACACACGTGCCGAGTTCAAAAATATCGCCCACGCAAACGTCGGCTCCGTTCACTCCGGCGAGCGTCAGGTTCTCGCCGAACGCCCCGTCCTGCCAATCGATTTGAGGGAACTCGTCGGCCCAAATCGAGTAGTGATCGTGCGGAAAAACCAACACGGCTTTGTCGCGGCCGCCGTGATGAACCAAGTCCGATTGCTGGTCGCCGTCGAGATTGGTCAGCCCGACCCGTACCGGCCCATCGATGGCATGTTTGATGATCGCCGATGTCCAATCTTTTTGCTTTTCCGCGTCGTGAAAGACGCGGGGGCTGCCGATTTGGATCGAACGAAGGAGAATGGTATCGGCCATATCAATGGGGTGTTCATGCACCCTAACGAAGCAATGAGACGATGCACCGGAGTCTGGTCTCGCGATGATAGACGCTACCTGCGACTAAGGACAATCAGTGCTACGATAGGTGGCTGCCGGTGGCAAAAAGTGTCACGCGCTATCTCGTCTATTTGTGAAGGGCTCCGAAGGCATCGCCACATGCTGAATACAAATTTGATCCGCAAGAAACGTGATGGGGGCGTTCTCGACAGCGACGAGTGGCAGTTCTTAATCAATTCTTATTGTACCGGTGACGTGACCGACGCGCAGATGGCTGCCATGGCGATGGCCATTTGTATCAACGGCCTAACGCCCGATGAAATTTCGTGTCTGACGCGCGAGATGCTAGCCAGCGGAACGCGTTTGCCTCGCGTGAGCGACCGTCCGCGTGTCGATAAACACAGCACCGGTGGACTCGGCGATAAGGTGTCACTCATCCTTGCACCGCTGATCGCATGTGTGGGGTGCGATGTGCCGATGATCAGTGGACGAGGGCTCGGTCGGACCGGCGGAACGCTGGATAAACTCGAAGCGATCGAAGGCTATCGAGCCTCGATGTCGATCGATGAGTCGTCGAAAATTTTGAAAGAAGTCGGGGCGTTCATCATCGGCGCGGATGAGCAAATCGCACCGGCGGACCGGCGTCTGTATGCCCTCCGCGACGTTACCGCAACCGTCGAGTCGGTCGGCCTGATCACCGCGAGTATCCTCAGTAAGAAGCTCGCCGCATCGCTCGATGCGTTGGTGATGGACGTCAAAGTCGGCAGCGGTGGTTTCATGCACACCCGTGAGGACGCGAAGGAGTTGGCCGAAAGTCTCGTGCGGGTTGGCGGGCAGTCCGGGTTGCCGACGCACGCGATCCTATCCGACATGGACCAACCGCTCGGCGTGGAAGCGAGTGCCGCGATCGGCAACGCGATCGAGGTCAACGAAGCCATCGAGGTGATGGCGCAAAGTGACCCGTCGGATGGTGAAAACCCGCTGCGGGATCTGACGGTCGCCCTTTCGGCTTCGGCGGTAGTGCAGGCCGGCGTGTTTGAGAATCTGAAAACAGCGGAAGAGCAGTTGCGAGAGAAACTCGCCAGCGGTCACGTCATGGAACGATTCGAACAAATGATCCGAGCACAAGGCGGACGTCTGTCAGGCCCGATCCCGCTCGAGCAGCGTCGCGACTACTTTGCCGAAACCGATGGATACGTTGCCAAGATCGATTGCCCGGCGATTGGCGACGCAATTATCGCTGCCGGAGGAGGACGCAGGTCGGGCGGCGAGACGTTGAATCATCGCGTCGGCATCCAGACTCACGTCCGAATCGGGGATTTAGTGGAAAAGGGACAGCCGATTTTTACGATCTTCGACGATTCGGATTCGATTGCCAGTTCCGTTCAAAAATCTCCTGAACCGTGGGTCACGATGGCCGACTCCCCGGTCCCCGCGAACACGCTGATTCTCGAAACGATCCCACCCAACACCGCCGACAATCCCGACATGACTTAGTGGTCAGTCAAAGCAAAGCTTGAGGGTAGCGAAACTCGCCAAAGGTTTGTCGTTTTAATTCCGTTAATGCTCACGATAGTCGCCGATCACTCCATGATCGGTTCATAAGCCAAGCTCCGATCACGGAGTGATCGGCGAGTACGTCTGTGTAGGCGATTGAATTGCCGGGTGAAAGTCCTGGACAGGGATTTCGTTACCGCCCTGAACGTGAAGTGTAACTGCGTTTCCAACAGGAAAGGTGGAGAGTAAGCATGGA
>JBICHZ010000136.1:0-7840 GCA_043101355.1 Rhodopirellula sp. JB044 | reverse complement strand
TCCGATCGTGCCGATGCCGGATCCGGATGCAGAACAGAAGATTTTTGACGCTTTGCAAGGGAAAACGCCGAACGCCCCTCCGGGAGTCCTCAGCGACGTGCTCGACGTGATCCGCAGCCAAGGCAGCGTGCTCGACGGATCGAGCCTCGACGCGGGTTCGGACGATCCGCTCGGGATCGATATTACCGAGAACCCCGCAAACCGTCGCGGCCAACACCCGGACGTGAATCAGACAACCCGAACACGCTCGGCTTTCGTACAGACGGCCGAATCGTTATTGAAGACGTCGAGAATGCTCGAGAAACTCGTACCACTCATGCGGGTGTCTAAAGATGAAACGAAACAAACGCCGGCGGCCGATTCGTCGCTGAAATCCCCTGAACAACCTCACCGCACTGAACAAACTCATCGCTCCGAACAAACTCAGGCGGTCAATGAACTGATCTACCGCATGAGACTCCAAGCCACCCGTTTGTTGCTGCAGCAGTATCCCGAAGCGACCGAACGCTAACCCCATCCTTCATGTCCCACCCAACCAATCGATCTTTCATCGCCCGCCATCCGTGGTTGTTGGCCGTCGTCGCCGTCGGTGTTCTCGTCGCAGGCGGCGTGATGGCCGACTACCTTCGCGCCCTGCCGGAAGATGCCGTTGCCACTTTCGTGGGCCGTGATGCCTGCGTTGAGTGCCACGAAACCGAAACGCAGGCGTACACCGGTTCGCATCATGACATGGCGATGGATCTGGCAACGGATGAAACCGTGCTCGGCGATTTCAATGACGTCACGTTTGTGAACGACGGGATCCAAAGCCGTCTGTATCGTGACGGCAAGAAGTTCATGGTTTATACCGAAGGACCGACGGGCGAGATGGAGGACTTCGAGGTCAAATACGTTTTTGGCGTCGACCCATTGCAGCAATACATGGTCGAGTTTGAACGCCCCGAAGACGCCGCCGAAGATGAGGTCGGGCGGGTTCAAGTCCTACGCATTAGTTGGGACACCAACCGCAAGGAATGGTTTTATCTACGACCACCGGATGTTGGCGAAAAGTTGCAACCGGATGATCCGTTGCACTGGACCGGGATCGCGCAGCGTTGGCAGACGATGTGTGCCGAGTGTCACAGCACCGATCTGAAACGCAATTACGACGTCGCGACACAGAGATACCACACAACGTTTTCAGAGATCGACGTCAGTTGCGAGGCGTGTCACGGTCCGGCGAGTTTGCACATTGAGTTGGCCAACCGGAATTCGCTGTTTTGGGACCGGCATCGCGGTTACGCGCTCGTGAACCTGAAGACGGAAGACACCACGCCTCAAATTGAAACGTGTGCACCGTGCCACAGTCGACGTGGCGTTCTCGACGGGAAAATGACTCCCGGTGCGGCGTACTGCGACCACTACAATTTGGAGTTGTTGCGGGGCGACACCTATCACGATGACGGACAGATCAAAGACGAAGTCTACGTTTACGGATCGTTTCTACAAAGCAAGATGTATCATCAGGGTATTCGTTGCACCGATTGCCACGACCCTCACTCGCTCGAACTCAAACATCCCGGCAACGAAACGTGCACCTCCTGTCATCAACACGCCGCCGGTAAATACGATGTGCCATCACACCATCATCATCCGGTCGGTAGTGAAGGTGCGATGTGCGTCAATTGTCACATGCCTCACACGACCTACATGGCGGTCGATCCACGGCGCGACCATAGCTTCCGGATCCCACGGCCCGATTTGTCGGTAGAGTTGAAGACGCCTAACGCGTGCAGCGGATGCCACGTCGAAGATCTGCGTGACACGTTACCGGCCGAAATTTCAGATGACTTAAAACTGTATCAAGATTGGCTGCTCGCCGCTTCGCAGGGCTATGAGAAGGTCAGCGAAGTCATTGAGAGGACCGACCAGTGGTGCGATGAAGCGTGCGACAAATGGTATGGTGAGGAGCGACTCAAGCCGCCCCACTATGCTGAGGCTATCGCCGCACTGCGACGCGGTGATCGGTCGGGGGTTCGCAAGACGTTGAAGTTGATCGCCGGATCGAATACCGATCCGAAACAGGCGTTAACTCCCGTGATCGCCCGCGCGACAGCGCTCGATGAGTTGGTGATGCAGGGGCGCGTCGAAGCGGTCGATGCGGCGGAACAATTGATCGATGAGAACGAGCGAGATCCGGACTCGATGCATCCCATCCTGCTCGCGTCGGCGGCTCGCGCGATCGGCATGCTCGGAGGCGGTGGTGCGATGGATCCGGGCCAGGTGCAGAAGCAGCTCTACCCGTTACTATCACATTCGTCACGGTTGGTCCGCAGCGAAGCGGCTCGGGGGATTGTCAACGGGAACGCGTATCAACGATTGTCGGGGGCCAAGCGGAAAGAACTCGATCAGGTGCTCAGCGACGTCAAGGATGAATTCATGTACGCGTCCGATCGGGCCGGTGCGCACATGGGTTGGGCGATGCTGAGTGAGCAGCGTGGCCAGTGGGCAGAGGCGATTCGTTCTTATAGCAATGCGATGCGGGTCGAACCGGGGACCACCGGACCGCGAACGAACCTCGCGGCGCTGCTCGATCGTTTGATACCCATGTCACCCAAAGATCCGTCGGTGCGAGAAGTATTAAACGCAGTCGGCGGAGAGGACGGGATCGCGGGTGTCGAGAAGAAGATCACGCAGCTCCGACGCGAGGAACTGCCGCTACTCGATCGTGATGCGAAACTCGCCCCTGAAATTGCCGACCTGCAGTATCGGTATGGGCTAGCTTTATATTTGTCCGGTGATTTGCCTGCGGCGCGAAAGCAATTACAACGTGCAGTGGAATTAGAGCCCGATGTGGAATTGTTCCGGACAGCATTAAGGATGCTCGAAGAACACATGAAGAACCAATAGGGCGTCCTCTTTTACAATCTCCTTTTAAGAATCAGCACAAAATCAATATGCTTCACGCGATCATCATGGCCGGCGGCAGTGGCACGCGTTTTTGGCCCGCCTCTCGACGAGCCACCCCCAAACAACTGCTGCCCTTGGCGGGCGAACGTTCGATGATTCAGGCCACCCGAGACCGGCTCGATGCGGTATCGCCTGCTGATCAGACTTACGTGATCACCTCGAAAGCTCTCGTCAGTCCGATCACGGAACAATTGCCCGAACTGACCGCCTGCAATGTCGTCGGTGAACCTTGTCGGCGTGACACTGCTCCGTGTGTGGGGTTGGCCGCCGCGTTGGTAGCCGCAAAAGATCCCGATGCGATGATGTTGGTCTGTCCTTCGGATCACGTGATCGAACAACACGATCGATTTGCCGAGGGCGTCCAACGCGGCCAGAAGATTCTCGAGCAGCATCCCAACGCGATCATCACGTTCGGTATCCGGCCCTCATACCCGGCCGAGTCGTTCGGCTATATCCAACAGGGCGAGAAACTTCCCGAGCACGATGCGTTCACTGTGGAGTGCTTTCGCGAGAAACCCGACGCGAAAACGGCTAGAGAATACGTCGAGGCCGGAACGTTTCTATGGAACAGCGGCATTTTCCTGTGGCGTGCCCAAACCATCCTGGACGCGTTGAAAAAGCATGAACCGGAAATGCACTCGCATATTCAAAAGATCGCCGACGCGATCGGAACAGACGACTTTGACGACACGCTGCAACGCGAATTCGAAGCCATCGACGGAAAGTCGATCGATTATGCTGTGATGGAACGTCACGAAGAAGTCGTCGTGATCGAAGCTCCATTCGATTGGGATGACGTCGGGTCGTGGCAGGCGGTTTCCCGGCTGCATCCTCAGGATGAAGATGGCAACGCGGTCGTCGGGTCCCATATCGGAATCGATTCCAAAAATTGCATCATCCACGCGCGACCTGGCCACACGATTGTGACCATCGACACGGAGGATTTGATCGTCGTGCAGACGCCCGATGCGACTTTGGGGGCCCCGCGAAGCTGCGAGGAACGCGTTCGCGAGGCGGTCGCGGAGCTCGATCGCCGGAAAATGACCGACCTGATGTGATCGGTGCCTTGGTGACACAATTCACGGATGCGATACACTGAGGGCGTCTCAGTCGGCCCGGCGTGAGTGCCGGGGCCGATCAACATGTCTAATTTAGTAGCAAAAGCACGTTCGAATTGTCTGATCACCCCCCCGAAAATTCAGAGTCGCCCGAAGACGCTGTGGCGTCCGATCAAGCCGCCGCGGCCGAGAAATATTCCCCTCGCGACAATCCGATGGAAACGCCCACCCGGGCGATTCGCCCGCACGGGATTGAGGAGGCACGGAAACTCGCCACCGCAGCGGCGCGGGTCGCGTTGGAAAACAACGGCAGCGACGTCCTCGTTCTCGACATCAGCGGCCAGTCCGCGGAGTTCGATTTCTTCGTGATTGCGACCGGAACGAGCCGCCGTCAATTGCACGCGATCAGCGAACAGATTGACGATGCCCTCGAAAAAGGCCTCGGCGATCGCCGCATGGGAATCGAAGGCTACCAAGAAAGCAGTTGGATCGTTCTCGATTACGGCAGCCTCGTCGTTCATCTCTTTGACGAAGACACCCGCGAGTATTACGACCTCGAATCGTTGTGGGCCGACGGCATTTCGGTCCCGCTCGAAGACCTCGGTTTGACTCCGAACGAATAGCGATCGCGGTTCTCTCCGCCTCGTCACTGTAGGCTCCCGAAGCATCTACCCGTCCAACGTTTGCCCACCAAACGTCGATTCGCCTCCCGCGGAACTCATTTCTGCGGAATCTCTGACGCGGCAAAGCGATCGCGGTGCCGAGTCGTTTCTCCATTCATGAGCCAAGCTCACTCTCTTACCCAGCACTTTGCGTTGTATCGATGAATCTATCCGCGTTACTCCGGCAGCGGTTCCACGCCGCGTTGAATGAACTGACCGACCAACCTGAAGACTTCGCAGGAATGATTCGTGTCGCGGCGGATCCTAAGTTCGGCGATTATCAGTCCAACGCGTGCATGCCACTGGGTAAAAAGATCGGGCAGGCACCGCGTGACGTTGCGAGCAAAGTAGTCGACGCCTTGCAAATCGACGATGTATGCGAAACGCCCGACGTCGCCGGTCCAGGTTTCATCAATATCAAACTGCGTGACGATTTCTTGTCGTCGACCCTTGTCGACATGATTGGAGACGAACGGGTCGGTGTGAGCACGACTGAGCAACCCGAGAAGATCGTCATTGATTACTCGAGTCCTAACGTTGCCAAACCGATGCACGTGGGACACATCCGCAGCACAGTGATCGGACATGCCCTTTCGGAAACGTTACGGTTCGTCGGTCACGAGGTGATTACCGACAATCACCTCGGCGACTGGGGAACGCAGTTCGGTATTATCATTTACGGCTACAAACATTTTGGCGACCCCGATGTTGTCGCTGCCAACCCGGTTCCAGAATTGGCGAGTTTGTATCGATTGACCAACCAGTTAATCGAATATCAAAAAGCGAAAGCATCAATCCCGCAGCTCAATACAAAACTAGCCGAGGCGGAATCTCACGCCGAAACGGAAGACGGTGCAGCCAAGGCGATCGAGAGTGACGAAAAGGCGACCGGGAAAGAGAAGAAAAAGGCACGCAAGTCTGCCGACGCGGCACGCCGCCGAGTCGAATCGATCAAGTCGGTCATTGCATCCACGCAAGCCAAGATTGCCGACGTCGACAATGACGCGAAGCTGTCCGCACTCGCTGCCGAACATGAAGACGTTCCCGCAGCGGTCTTGCGAGAAACGGCCAAACTGCATGAAGGTGACGCGGAGAACCGCGAATTGTGGGAAAAGTTCCTGCCGCATTGTAAGGATGAGATCAACCGAATTTATGACCGGCTCGGTGTGACGTTCGACCATACGCTCGGCGAGAGTTTCTATCACGATCGCTTGCCGGGAGTCGTCGAGATGCTCAATAAACTTGGCCTGACGACCAAGAGCGACGGCGCCGTTTGTGTGTTCTTAGACGGGTTTGATAGCCCCATGATTATCCAGAAGCGTGACGGCGCGTTTCTATATGCGACGACTGATTTGGCGACCCTTCAGTATCGAAACGAAGTCTTTCAATGCGACCGAATTCTCTATGTCGTGGATTCTCGTCAGAGCGAACACTTCGAGAAATTCTTTGCGATGGCAGGCCCACTCGGTATGGAGAATATCGAACTCGTGCATGTTTCGTTTGGTACCGTGCTCGGGAAAGACGGGCGTCCGATGAAGACACGCAGTGGATCGCTGATCGGGCTCGAAAGCCTGCTCGATGATGCAGTCGCTCGCGCGAAGGACGTCGTCTGTAACCCTGAACGGTTGTCAAACATGTCCCCGCCTATGGGGGAAGAAGAACAGAATCAAATCGCCGAAGTGGTCGGAATGGGGGCGATCAAGTATGCCGATCTGTCTCATCATCGAACCAGCGATTATCGGTTTGATGTTGATAAAATGGTTGCGTTGGAAGGCAACACGGCGACCTACATGCAGTATTCCTATGCACGAACGCAAAGCATCCTGCGACGCGTCGCTGAAGAGCAGGGAATTGCAGATATCGAGTCATGGGTCGCCGACAACGTTTCCACCGACGATATTCAGTTGCGAGAACCTGCGGAACGCGCGTTGGCGATTGCCTTAATACGATTTGAGGAGGCGATTGACAACGCAATCGCGGCTTATACCCCGAATCAGCTATGCGACTATCTTTTTGATACCGCTAAGGCGTATAGCACGTTTAATGACGCGTGTCGGGTTCTCGGTAACACGGATCCGACCATTCTTAAGACTCGGTTGGCGTTGGTGGTACTTACCGGTCGGGTGATCAAACAGGGCTTAAAGCTGCTTGGTATTGGTGTATGTGACCGTATGTAATATAGGTTTCAAGGTAGATTACCTATCGATCCAATTGACAAATCCTGTCATTTGCCTATTTTAGCCATAGTTCATCAAAAAATGAGGGTTGTTTGCGCTGCAGCATGAATGCGAAAGCGACGCAAACCCTTCCACCCCACTGACAGAAAGATAACATGGCCAAAAAGAAAAGCAGCGGAGTCAACAAGTCCCAAGCGATCCGCGACTACTACGCAGCAAACCCGAAGGCAAAGCCGATGGAAGTTGCGGAGGCGATGAAGGCTCAAGGGATCGACGTGACGGCTCAATTTGTAAGCACGGTCAAATCGAATTCGAAGAAATCGAAGACGACCCGTGGTCGCAAAGCTGTTTCGAAGAAGGCAGTCAAGAAGGCGACTCGTCGCGGACCACGCACGAGCGCGGCAAGCGAAGTTTCGTTGGACTCGCTTCTGAATGCAAAGAAATTGGTAGAAGAAATGGGCGGTGTCGAAGAGGCACGCAGCGCACTGAGCGTCCTGGAACAATTGATGGACTGAGACGTTTCACTTCTGGGGCATCCGATGAAGAACGAAAAGCGGAGAATATCATCTCCGCTTTTTTTATGCGCGGTCGACAATGTTCATGTCGCTACGATTTGAGGCGGCCGAGGTAGCAAAAGTCGCCAAGACACTCGGCAATCTGCTCGACCCCAATGAACCGCGTGACGGCCTTGGAAGTTACTAGCACGGTGCGCACGTTTTAGAGTTGCACTTCTGCTAGGGGCGTTGGGTTACTTGAGAATTGCAACCTCAAAGAGAAACCGTTGGGGTTGGTTTGCGGGGATGCCGAAACTCTTTGCGAGTTTCGCTACTGTTGTGGGTGTTGGTATCGGAGGTGGGCGTTTTTGGTCGCCGGAGTCGAATGACGTTACATCATCCACTTCGGATGAAAACGACAACATCATTATGCATTAGATTGCACCTGTCATTCAACAAGCGAGCAAACCAACGAACAATGCTCAGAGTCCGAGCTGTGC
>JBICHZ010000135.1:0-8747 GCA_043101355.1 Rhodopirellula sp. JB044 | reverse complement strand
CGCCCGGCGTCGGTTACCGGATCTCTGGCCAAGGCAGCAACAGAAACGGCACACGTTGAATCCGATTTATCTGCTTGCAACGCATCGCACCAATTTGCTACCGACCAACCTGCGGCGTTCTACCGAGATCGAAACGACCGCCACCGTCCGACTCGCGACATTGTGGAAAATGGAAACATGAACCAACAGCAAACGAACCGCTCGTGCAGCACGCTCTTGCGAAATGCCGGAATCCGTTGGGCGCTGTTCTTGATGGCCGTCTTGTTCACCGCTCCTGCCTCGGCACAGATCACCGCACCGAGAGTGCTCTCCGCCGAAACCGACTCCACGGCCCGACTCGAAGAACGACTCATCAATCGTCTTCACGCCACGACGGACACCCAGGCGGAATACATCCGCTACATCGTTCAGCTCGTCGAGCAAGAAAAGCTCGAGCTACGCCTCGTCGTCGCGATCGAGCAATATGCGATTCGCCGCAACCGTCGCTATGCGTTCCCGTTCTTCGAGCGAGCACTCCGCTACGAAGCGGCCAAGCGAGGCGTCGCACTGACTTCGGTCCGCCACTTCCAATCACCCGCGAACCCGATCCGGCAAACCTCGTCGACCACTATTCGCTAGCACAAGCCCACTGCTACCAATGCGACGACCGGAGCGAAAGTCGCCAGTACTTTCGGCGATTTCTACGACCCTCCAATTAACTCGCCCAAGATCCTCAACCACCAACCACGCGACTTGGCCCGCGGCGGCAGTTTGGTCAGGCAAAAAATTGGTCAGGCAAAAAAAATGCGACGGTCATCTCGAGACAACCGTCGCATTTTTGTCCTAAACAGAATCTGATGAAACAATCGACCTGATTAGAACTCGTCGACCTGCTCTTTCATCGCACGGGTTCCGAGAGCACCCCACAAGCCAAACGGGCTTTCGCGGCCGACCTGAGGTCGCGTGTTGTAGTCGCCCGCTTCGATCGAGTCGGTAATGAAGCGAACCGCACCGTCTCCCATACAAACGTGTGCGCCACCTTGGTGACGACTGCCGACGGTCGAGAGGCCTTGGGCCTTGTCACGCCCGCGAACGCATGAAGGCTTGTTCGGCGGCAGGATCGTCTGCACCGAGGTATACAGCAACCTTCCGTCGCCCCACACGAACCCACGTGCCGATTTGCCTGCACTGTTGGAACACTGGGTGCCTGCGGTGAAGAACTTCGGACGCTGAGCATCCACGAGGTCCAAACAAACCTGAACGTTCCAATCGCTCGCACTGATCAGGCTGTCGTTCACCAAGTGAGCAACGTTCGCGTTGACCTCGTTCGCACCGAGGCTGGTAGCGATTTCACCGGCCATGATCGTGTTCGATAGACCGTCGAGCACGTCACGAAAACGCGTCGAATGGCGGGTCCAGAACATTCCACGGTTGGTTCCGCGTGCTTCGACTGCCGCGCTGGAGTCGTCGCTGAGGCTAACGCCGTCCATGCCGCAGTTGTCGTCATCGGGACCTTCGTAGAAGCCACGCTCATTTCGGCCCCCGTTGTTGGTTAGACGCATGTGATCACCGATGCACGCGCCGTAATTGCTCCGGCCGTTTGCAGGCAACCCAAACCCAGGATCGCTCGGGCAGCGGAACGCCGGAATATCGGTCATCCAAGGAGTGAACGATTGATCCCAAGGCTGCGGCCCCATTGGCCGAAACTGAGTCCCGTTGGAGTCGACCCCCGAGACAATGTTCTCCCAGATCGCCTGCTGTTCGACGAAAGGCGTGATCGCAACCAGCCAACTCAAATACAAACGAGCCGTGGACTGGCTCGCGTTGGCGGGCGCGAACGCGGTTTCTGCCGATCCGCAACCTTGCTGCGGCAATTGATTGAACGCGGCGTGATAGTTGTGGACCGCCAAACCGATCTGCTTGAAGTTGTTGCTGCAACTCATCCGGCGTGCAGCCTCCCGTGCCGCCTGAACGGCGGGAAGAAGAAGGCCAACGAGCACCCCGATGATCGCAATCACGACCAAGAGTTCGACCAGGGTGAAACCGGACGCCGGTCTTCTCTGT
Organism: Rhodopirellula sp. JB044; assembly: GCA_043101355.1. GTDB lineage: Bacteria > Planctomycetota > Planctomycetia > Pirellulales > Pirellulaceae > Rhodopirellula. The sequence continues at coordinate 6,704 of JBICHZ010000135.1, read as the reverse complement.
TTAAGAATGTTTCGCTTTTTCATGTTTGAATTCTTCAAATGACGTAGAAGGAAAGACGAGTTCATCTCGCCTGAGAAATGCATGAGGGAAAAAGGATCACTCATTCATGTAGGCTTCGTATTCTTCGTTGGCGATACGCAGCGCTTCCGCCTCTTCCGCGGATAGTTCATCGGTTTCGACGACGGAGGGTTGCGATCCCCCGCACCCAACGACGCAAGCACCAAGAATGAACAGCGGGAGGGCAAGCAACCATGATTTCAACACGTTCAGCACACCTATCTGGATCAAAGGAGATAAATCGAACGACGCATGTCTTAAGAGCGACGCCCCTCCGCAAGGACTTGTTAATAACCAGCGTGTGCGCCTTGCGGAGCGATTTGTTTCACGCTAACGTTGGATTCGAGCTACCGAACCTATAGAAGTCCCTGGCCCACGCTCATTTCTCGCGGTCAATTTTCGGATTTCACAAAAAACTTTTGTGCTATCGCGAAATGGACAGCCCCTAGAGAAGTGAAGAGCGGCCTCACACGCCCTTGAAAAGGCGTGTGTTCCCAATTCAATAGGTGAATGCTCATGAGTTCCTCGCGCTCTCTATCACGTGTCTCTTTCTCCCGCCGACGGTTCATCGGTGGCGTCGCGGCCGGCGCGGCCACGGCCGCAATCTCTCGGACGACGCGAGCCGATTCGGCCCTGTCCGACGTCCGTATCGGTATTCTCGGTGCCGGCGGAAAAGGCAGCCAACTGGCTTCGTACGTGGACAAAACAACAGGTGCCAAGGTGGTGATGGTGGCCGATCCCGACATCGGCCGCGCTCGCAAAACAGCGGACCTGTATCAAGCGAAAGCGGTCAAAGACCTGCGGCACGTCTTGGAATCCTCGGACGTCGACGCGGTTGTGATCGCGACCTGCGACCACTGGCATTGCCTCGCAGCAATTTGGGCGATCGAAGCCGGCAAGGACGTTTACGTCGAAAAACCGCTCGGCCACAATCAGTGGGAAGGCCGCCAAGTCGTCAACGCAGCCACCAAGCACCAACGCATCGTGCAGTTGGGGACGCAGCAACGCAGCGATGCGATCCAGTCACAGATCCGTGACTTCTTGCATAACGAGAAAGGACTTGGCGAGATCCAGTATGTTCAGGCCAACCGTCTCGGGCTGCGTGGCCCGATCGGAAAACGCCCCAACCCGCTGGCATTCCCCAGCAACGTCGATCGCGAACTTTGGTTTGGCCCGGCAGCGATCGAGCCGATCTATCGCAACCAGTTGCACTACGATTGGCACTGGGATTGGAACACCGGCACCGGCGAAATGGGCAACTGGGGCGTCCACATCATCGACGACGTGCGAAACGTCGCGTATCAAGACACGATCGACTTGCCGGACCGCATCACCGTCGCCGGCGGCCGGGTGGGATGGAACGACGCGGGGCAAACGCCCAACGTTCATTTCGCATTGTTGGAAACCAAAACCTTCCCGACGATGATCACGCTCAGCAACCTACCAACGCAACCCGGGAAAAAAGGGGCCTGGGACATTACTAGCACCCCGACACCCGGCGAGTGGCCAGAGAACGCTCCCGGCAGCGGCTACGTCATCGTTTGCGAAGGCGGCTACTACCTCGGCCAACGCGGCAGCGGTCGGGCGGTCGACAAAAACGGAAACGTCATCCGGCAATTCCATGACGACGCCAACATCATTGCGGTGCACATGCAAAATTTCGTCGATGCCGTTCGCTCTCGCGACGCGAGCACACTCAACGCACCGATCGAAAACGGCCATTTCAGCACCGGATGGTGCAACCTCGCCAACGTCGCGTTTCGTGCCGGCGGAGAATTCTCACGCGACGACCTCGAGCCGGAAACCACTGTTGCCCCTTGGAACCGGCTGGTCTCCAACACGCTCGGCTGCCTCCGTGATTTCGGCGGCAACCCCGATTCGCTGCGGTCGTGCCCGACGCTGCACCACGATGTCGGCACCGAAAGATTCGTCGGAGAAAATGCCGAACGAGCCAATCAATTCCTGCGGCGGGAATACCGCCGCGGGTACGAGATCCCTAAAATGTCGTGATTCCGCGCGATTTTGGCGAAAAACCCCGCCCAGAATTCGAAAAAGGCGCGAAGAACTCGCGCCTGGCGGGGAACTTAACTGTAGGTGCTGCGCGATCGGATTGACCGATCCCGATTTCCCGCACGGGTGTGCGATCGCGGCGGACGTTCGGTGAACAACCGTTGGCTCTGCTACTCGCGCCGGCTTGGGAACGGCACCCGACGATTAGATTTCAATTAGCCCACCTTGCCCCCAGAGGTGACCGCGCCCCCAAAGGTGACCGCCGTCGATACCCAAAAATCACAAGACGAATTCGTTTCCCTGCTCGCGTCCATCACCACGCAGTTGATGTCGTATATTCGCATTCTCACGTTTAATAATCGTGAGGACACGGAAGAAGTCTTTCAACGGACCTGTTTGATCCTGTGGCAAAAGTTCGACCAGTACGACCAAAACGGAAACTTCGGCGGTTGGGCTTGCCGGATGGCGTACTACGAAGTTTTGAAACATCGAGACGCGAGAAGAAAGATCAAGCTCTTGAGTGACTCAGCGATTGAGTCACTCGCCGACGCGGCCATGCCAATCGCCGAACAGTGGAGTCATCGGCGGCACGCGCTATCCGACTGTGTCGAGACCCTTGAAACGGAACAAGCTGAGATCATCAAACAGCGATACTTCGAAGGAAAGAAGGTGAAAGAGATTGCCCAAGGACACGCCCGGTCGACCCATTCGATCTACCGTGAACTCAGTCGGGTGCATGGCATGTTGATGCGATGCGTCGAACTGAGATTGCAAGAGGGATTATCATGAACATCGACTCCAAGGAATGCTTCGAACTGCGTCGCCTGATCATCGCCGCGCAGGCGGGAGAAATTTCCGAAGACGAGGCCGACCAACTCGACGCGTTGATCCTTCGCCCGGGAGGAGCCGATGTCGCCGCGGCACTGATCGATCAGATGTCATCTCTCGAGGATGTGACGTCGCTGAATGTCCGCAGCAGTTTTTGCAGTTCCAACGGCCCTCGCGGTAACGTCTGCAGCGTGACGGACGAGCCCACCGCAGCGGCCGATCCGGTCATCACAACCGCGTCCTCCGCCTCGACGTCGGCTGCGACATCGCCAGCAACATCGACTGCGTCAAAGCATCGTATTCCGGTTTGGTTGGTCGCAACCGGTGCCGCCGTGCTGCTGATGTCACACCTATCCGTTGGTGCGTTGTCGTGGTCGTTGGCTCAAAACGAAACAAAAACAGAAAACACTTCCGCACCGTTGGCCGAAGGGGCTCCGTCGACCACTCTGGACGTGGATTCTTCGCAGCAACAGGATCCCGCCGGGACCAATCCGCCGCGTGATACGAAGTCTTATTTGGTTTCAACAACCGCCTGCGTGTGGTTCCCATCGATGTCGTCGATGCCACGGGTGGGACAATCCGTGCAAACCGGTGAAATGCTGAGCCTCATCGAAGGGATTGCCGAATTGGGTGTGGGCCCGTCGGGCAACGATCGCGTTCGAATCGAAGGCCCCGCGAGCGTCTACATCCAACCCGACGGGCAGTTGTCGTTGCAGTCCGGTGCATTGACCGCCGACATCGCCGACGGCAATCCCGAAGGATTGATCGTCAAAACACCGATTGGCACGGTGAGGGCATCGAGCGGTGCGTCGACGGGTTTGGTCGTCAACCTCGATTCGGTCGAACTTCACGTCTTTCGCGGACGCGTCTCGATCGCGGCCAAAGACTATCATGCAGGTAAAACTCCGATCGAACTGGTGGCCGGCGAAGCAGTTCGTTTCACGATCGACGCTCGCGGCGAACTGGAAATCATCTTCCAAGACGCATCGGCGAACGAGTTTGCTTCGGCACGCAGCATGGGGTTTGATCCGTTGAACATCGGCGATGTGTACATCAATGCGGTCAAGAAATCAGACCCAGCGATCTATTGGCGATTTGAAAACACGACCACCGACTTCCCCCGGCGAATCGTCAATCACGGGAACCTTGGCGAGTTCGATGCCACGATTCACGGCGATGTGCACTGGCGGCGGTACGCATCCAACCGCGTGGCCGAGTTCGGTTTGTCGGACAACCCGTCGGTCATCGTGTCGGCAAAACCATGGCCCGCCAAACCGCTGTCGGACTATACGATCGAACTATGGATGAAGCCCACATGTTTTCATCATGGGACCGCGTTTTGCTTGACCAAAGACAATCCGGAAGCCAACAACGGATACGATCACGGACTGATCTTCGAAGTGGGCGCCCGACATTGGTCGACGCTCCAACACCTCAAACCCAACCGAGTCCGCTATGTCCATCGAACACCCATTTCAAACCAATACCAAGCGGGCACGTACTTGCTGTCGCGTGATGTATACAAGGTGCGAACATGGCAACACTGGGTCATGCGAAAACAGGGCGGGACGATCACGTTGACGGTCGATGGTGAAGTGGTCGACGAGAACAAAGACCCCACTGACTTGAGCCCCGGCTTGAATCTCGTGATCGGTCAACTGTATCCGACGCTCAGCCAACGTCCTTTCATCGGGCAAATCGATGAGGTGGCGGTGTACGAACGTTTTCTCTCTGACGCCGAATTGCTCACGCATTTCCAGGCCGCGAACCAACGACCGCCGATCAAACCGAACTCCCGTGCGGCGATTTCTCTCTATGAGCCGTATCCGCGCGAATCGGTTTGGTAACGCTCTAGCGAGAGCAGTAAGTCTATATAGGCAAAGAGGTTGAAAACCGTCCCTGGCAGTTGATTCATCACGCGCCCCCGGCACATGATTAGTGTAAGGTTAACCCTGAACAACACGTTCCCCGCCTTCCACTCATCATCATGCGGTCGCTCGCGAGTGCATGCCCCGCCCGCCTATGAATCGAAACGCTTTCTTCGCGACATGCATCGTCGCGTTTTCGCTGACGCCTGCCTTTGCGAACGAATCGGCTGAATCGACGGTCGAGTTCAACCGCGACATTCGCCCGATCCTCAGTGACAACTGTTTTTACTGCCACGGGTTCGATGGGGCGCACCGGGAAGCCGGATTGCGTTTAGATACGTTCGAAGGCGCGACCGAATTCGATACCGTGATCCCCGGCGATCCGGACGAATCCGAACTCGTTCGACGCATCTTGAGCGAGGATCCTGACGAAGTCATGCCTCCGCCGGATTCTGAAAAAACGCTCACCGCGGAAGAGCGAGACCTGATCCAACGTTGGATCCGTCAAGGTGCTCAGTACCAAGAACACTGGGCATGGAAACCACTGCATCGGCCCGACGTTCCCAAAGGAAGTCTCGACGTCTCCGAAGGAAACATCGTCGGCGCTCCGCAAACCGCAACCCACCCGGTCGACGCGTTCCTGCAACAGGCCTGGGACACCGCCGGGATCGAACCGACCGCTGCGGCGACACCGCGTGATTTGCTGCGGCGGCTAAGTTTCGATCTACGCGGTTTGCCTCCGTCGATCGAAGACGTGGAAGACCTTCAGGCCGATCCGAGCGAAGAGAACTTCCTGCGTTTCCGCGACCGATGGATGAACGAGTTGCCCTATGCCGAACATCAAGCCGTCCGCTGGCTCGACCTCGTTCGATGGGCAGACACGAGTGGATTCGTCAGCGACGAGCCGATCGATTCCGGGGCCTATCGACGTTGGGTGATTGAATCATTCCGCGACAACATGCCGTTTGATCAGTTCTCCACCGCCCAACTCGCTGGCGACCTGCTGCCGAACCCTTCCGACGATGACCTCATCGCGTCGGGATACAACCGGATCGTCAATACGAACTGCGAGGCGGGGGCGATCGAAGCCGAGCAGTTGTACAAACTCAAAGGCGAACACGTTCGCGCGTTGGGCACCGTTTGGATGGGGTTAACCACCGGATGCGCCGAATGCCACGACCACAAATTTGATCCAATCCTGGCGAAAGACTACTACAGCCTCGCGGCGTTCTTCGATGACTTAGTCGAGGCGGGTGTGTACACGCCGGGCGACCGACGAGAGCCTCTCCATTACGTTTACGACACGCCGACAAAATCGCAATCCGACAAAGACCTCCAGGACACGATCGCGTCGCTGAAGGACCGAATCGCGGCGTCTGGCGCTTCCGACATGGCTCGGTGGGAAAGCGAAATTCGTTCGCAGCTGGGCAACTCATCCGAACGGCAAGACTTCGTGTGGGTTCCGGCCGCTCTGCCCGCCGTGCGAGTCCTTGAAGGCGAGTTCGATCTGACTGAATTGGATGACCAAACGGTGCGAGATACACGCGCCGCAGATGGAGAACTGCAACGCCATCACGCCGCCGAGTTCATGACCGGCTACTTCAAAACCAACTCGGTCAAAACCGACTCCGCCAAAGACGCGTGGTACGTCGACGTCTGGATCGACGAGCAAGATCGGCCTGAGATGCTCGGCATCCAAATCTCACACGGCGACTATGGACGTCTCGGGTGGCGAACGGCCAACTACGAAACCTACTACTGGGGCGAAGATTCCTCGGGCACTCTCGATCAAGAACAACCGTGGAACGACCCGGCTCGTGTCAAACGAATCGGTGACCTGCCGGTGGAGTCCGGGTGGGTGCGCTTGCAGGTACCGTTGAAAGACCGAATCTCGCCCGTCGCGGGCCAGGACTTCGCCGCCGTCGGAATGGCTTGGTTGCA
>JBICHZ010000134.1:0-14229 GCA_043101355.1 Rhodopirellula sp. JB044 | reverse complement strand
GTCATCGAACAAGGCAGCGTCTGGCGTTGCATAAAAAACTCCGGTGGAGTGCTCCCGCCATTGCGGCGACCAAAGCTCGGAACCTTTTAAAAACACCTTGCCCAGCGATTCGCCGCGGTACGTGATCGGTTTGCCGGGGAGCCCACCGCGGGGTGGGGAGACGCGTTCGCGGTAAACGCCGGCGCGGACGAGGATCGTGTCACCTGGCATCGCCGCCTCGGCCGCGCGAGAGATCGTGCGGAACGGGTGCTCGGAGTTGCCTGGAGACTGGTCGTCACCGGAGACGGAGACGACGTAGGTTTCGGCGTGGAGCGAATCGAGGTTCGAACTCAACAGGCCGACTGCCAATAGAACGGCAGCCGGTGCAATGAGGTGGTAGCGCATGTTAGATCGTGGTCACGCGACGCATCAGCACGATGCACCGCGTACGACCGAGTGGAGGTGGGAAGGTTGGAAGGCGGGCAAACGCTTGCTGAGCAAACGTTTGGGATGGTTGGTAGGAAGGGCGGAAGGAAAGTTGGCTGAGCGGCGGGGAGCGATTGAGAGCAGACGGTATTAACGTTTCGGTGTCAGTCGAATCGCTTGGCCTCCTTGAGCGGTGAGTTCGATCGCGATCGTTGAGGACGCATCGACAGGCGTTTGCGTGACCCGCACTTTGGTTCGGGTGTCCATTTTCGGGTCGTCAATGTATCGGTGTGCGACGTAATGATCGCCTTCGGGTAGGAAGTCGAGTTTGAGATCGAGCGTTCGGTCGGTGCGGCTGTTCATCGCGCCGATGAACCACTCGTCGCCTTTGCGCCGGGCGATCAGAACGTAGTGACCGACCTTGCCGTCAATGACTCGTGTTTCGTCCCAAGACGTGGGTAACGCATCAAAGAACTCGAGTTCGGGTTCGTCGCCAATGACCGAGTAGGAGGCTTCCGGTTTGGCCGTTTTCTTTGGGAGGTCATACCAATACAAATATTGCCACGGGCTGTAGATGCAAACCGCTTTGGCGAGTTGGTACGCATGGGTTGCATTCTTGTCGACTCGCGACGTGTAATAGCAGATTGTGTTGTCGGCGGGACCGCAAATCGATCGGCTAAAAAGAAGCGTCAGTGTGTCGACGTTCGTTGGCGATGTCTCGTCGCCGCCAATGCCCTCGACCGTCATCAGGTTGGGGTAGGTTCGTTCGAAACCGGTCGGGCGATACTCATCGTGAACGTCCACCATCAGTTGATGGTCGGCTGCCTTTTGAATCGCGTCATGCAGCCATGCGGTCCATTGTTGCGACCCGACGTTGACGAAGCCGTATTTGATCCCGGCGATGCCCCAGGATTGGTAGAGTGGCAGGATATCGTCGAGCTGTTTTTCCAACGCGCGGCGGTTGACGTAAACGATGACGCCGACGCCGCGTTCTTTGGCGTAATCGACGACTTCTTTCAATGCGAGTGGACCAGGCGAGCGTTTGGGATCGACCGTGATCGTGGTCGCGTCGGACGCGTCGTCATATTCATGGCCGTACCAACCGGCGTCGAAGTGAATGAACCCCATGTTGTGTTCGACGGCAAAGTCCACCGCGGCGATTCCGCCTTCGGTCGTCAGTGACATTTCACGCAAAACAGTGCCAGGTTTGATCCACGACGTGTCTTCAATGGCGCACGGTTCGTTGAGGTTGAGTAGGAGGTAGTTCTTTTCGATTAGACCACCGACACGGTCGGCGACCATCACAAAACGCCAAGGCGTCGAGGCGGGCAGTTCCAATTCGGCTGGACTGTGCAGGGCACTCACCACACCGATACCGGCAGAAGCACCTGTCGATTGAGGCGATGGATTGTGGGAGGAATTGCGAGCAGTCAATTCCATTCGCTCGATCGGTGCAAACTTCATCCGGGAATAGTCAACCAAGCCGGCTTCGCCGATCGAGATGAATAGATCGTCGGCGGCTTGCATCGTCAGAGGACGCTCACAGCCCGATCGGACTTTGCTCAGTCGAGATTCCTTGTAGTGAGCCTGGGCTTTGTAGGCGACCCACGTCTTGTGGTCCGCGGCGAAGCGAAATTCGCTTTGCTCTCGATTGATTTTGATTTGTTGGCGGCCGTTTTGTTCGGGGGCGTCCTGTTCAGGGAACGTGTAACGGAAAGCCAGGCCTTCGTCGAACGCGCGGAACGTGAGATTCACCGTCAAAGGCGAGTCGCTTTGCGTTTGAAGGTGCAGGGTCACTTCGTTGTAGTGGTCCCGGACTTCGCTTCGTTCGCCGCACACGGTTTTCCAGGTTTCATCATGGGACCGGCGAGTAACATCGCGAACGGATACGCCTTTCGACTTGGGGGTGTTGTCGATTTCGAGACCGAGTCGCGACGGAGTGATGACGGGGCGACCGTTCCAGGAAACGCGGTACTGAACCAGGTTCGCAACATCGCCGGTCTCGTTGACGTCGATTTCAGCATGGAGGTGTCCGTCCGGCGACTTCAATTCGATCGCCATTGCGGGACGCAAAAGGGCCACGAATGCGACTGTGAGAATGAGCCGGATCAAGGACGGATATCGACGAGTGTGGATCATGAGAGTGGTTTGCGAGTGTCCGGGGGTGGTTCCGAGTACGGCGGCACGCCGCTGACGATTGAAGCTTAGGTAAAAGAAGGGGGCAAACACGGTTGACGGGGGACGACTGATGCGGGGCCCGCGAGGAGACTGGTGCCGCGGAGGACGCGGATCGATGGCGTGGTGGCAGGTAGCGGCGGGGATCCTGCCGTCATGTTGGTCGGCGGATGGGCTAGAGGACTTACTGCCGCTCGATGCCGTTCTGTCCGCACAAATTTGCAAAAAGTTGTGGGCCGTTTGGTTTGACGTGGTGGTGTGTCGGCAGCGAGATCCGGCTCGCGAACGCAGCGTCGGCGACCCTTGGATTACCAATGCGGAAGAAAACGTCCGGTTCGTTTTGCGTATTGCTCGTATTCAGGAAACCGTTCGCGAAGGAGGGCTTCTTCGATCCGAGACTTTTGGGCGACGACGGCCACGAGTGTCAGCCAAACGAGGAACTTCCACACTGAAAACGACGCCACGAGAAATCCCAAGCAAAACACAACCACGGCGGTGTACATCGGATGCCGGATGATTCGGTAGGGGCCCTTGGTAACGAGACTCGCATCAGAACGAAGTGCCGGCGAGACGGTGATCTTCGTCAACCCAAACGAGAGCCATGCCCAAACGCCCAGGCCGGCACCGATCAAGATCAACGCGATCGCGGGCATTGATTCAGTGACCCCGGTGGCGGTCAGGACCAACGTTGCCGCGGTGAGGAACTGCAGGAAAACGAGGACTCGGTGAAACATTCGGGATCGCATTCCGGTGAACGAGCGACAACGGTGCGACGGCCGGCCTCCGGTGCTGCGTCCCGATTAGGGGGAAGGCTCGGTCGGCAAAGCGGGTTGAGGGCGAATCGGGCGCCCATCGCTCGTGGGGCGGGGTTCGCAGGCGACGATGGTGTCGCAATCGGATAATCTACTCGATCCGTTAGTGGCGTTTACTGCCAACTCTTCATTTGTCTCTCCAGCCTCAGTCAGGGAACTATCGTCATGTCGGTTAAGCGAGTCGGAATTCTCACCGCCGGGGGGCTGGCCCCCTGCCTTTCGTCCGCGATTGGTGCCTTAATCCAGTCGTACACCGAGAAGGCCCCCGAGGTCGAAATCATCTGTTACCGATCCGGGTACAAAGGTCTCTTGCTCGGGGACAGCTTCATGGTGACGCCGACCATTCGAGAAAACGCAAAGGTACTGCACGAGCACGGCGGCAGCCCGATCGGCAACAGCCGTGTGAAGCTGACCAATGTCGCCGACTGCGTCAAACGCGGATTGGTTCAAGAGGGCCAAGATCCGTTACAGGTCGCCGCAGAACGGCTGCAATCGGACAAGGTCGACGTGCTGCACACGATCGGTGGTGACGACACGAACACCACGGCTGCTGATTTGGCAGCTTACTTGGCGACCAACGACTACGCGTTGACGGTTGTCGGATTGCCCAAGACCATCGACAACGATGTGATTCCGATCAAACAAAGTCTCGGTGCGTGGACGGCAGCGGAGAACGGTGCGAAGTTTTTCGAGAACGTTGTTTCCGAACACAACGCCAACCCGCGTATGCTGATCGTTCATGAAGTCATGGGCCGCAATTGCGGATGGCTGACCGCGGCAACGGCGGTCGCGTATCGCGAACGACTCGACCAGATGAATTTCCTCCCCGAGATCGGTCTGTCGCGGGAACGTCGTGAAGTGCACGGCGTTTATATCCCGGAGATGCACTTTGATCTCGAGCACGAAGCCAAACGGCTCAAGGCGGTGATGGACGAACACGACTGCGTCAACATCTTCATCTCCGAAGGTGCGGGCGTGGAAGCGATCGTTGCCGAGATGGAATCGCGTGGCGAAGAAGTACCACGGGACGCGTTTGGCCACTACAAACTCGACGCAGTGAACCCGGGGAAATGGTTCGGCAAGCAGTTTGCTGCGATGCTCGATGCCGAGAAGACGTTGATCCAAAAGAGCGGATACTACTCGCGCGCGGCCGCGGCCAATGAACAGGACATCGCGTTGATCGCTCGTTGTGCGGAGAAGGGTGTCGAGTGTGCTCTCGCAGGAATCGGCGGCGTTATCGGCGAAGACGAAGAACGCGGCGATGAATTGCGTGCGATTGAATTCGAGCGTATCAAGGGCGGTAAGCCGTTCGACATCGACGTGCCATGGTTCGGCCAGTTGTTGTCGGAAATCGATCAGCCGAAGAACGAAGCGGTCGAAACGGCGCACGCGTAGCGCACCGTTGCGGTTCGATTTTTCACCAGACGACGTTCCTTATCGTCGTCATCCGGTTTGTAGGGCCGGACCGAGCGGAGCGCTGTTCCGGCACCCTCGCTAAACCGCGGTCAGTGAAACGAACACGTTCAATTCGTGGCCACCAAAATCATAATCGATTTGCAACGGATCGCAGGAACTCGGAAAGGCGAGTCGTGACCGCCCTGCGAGCATCACATTCGGAAGACCGAGATGCAGGTCGTGGTCTTCGAGTCGCCGCTTTGCTCCGCCGGTCACGATGTTGCCCAACTCACCTACCGCATCAATGACGGTTTGATCGAGCGTATCGGTACAGTGATCGATAAGCCCCTCGGTCCATCGCAGTGCCGATGCGAGCCCCATGCAAATGCTGACGCTGCCTTGCAGTTGACCGCTGAGCCCGACCACAACGGTGATTTCTTCATCATACTTTGCCGTTTGATGAACGTCGTACTGACGCACCGATGGTGTCTTCTCGGCAACGCGGTCGGTTTGGACCTGCGAGATTTCTTGACCCACCATCAGCGAGAACGTTTCGCGGATCGATGAATCAACCGCGTCGGCGATCACGCTTTCGAGATCGAGAGAGAGAGTAGCCATGGCACTGAAATTGTGGACGGAAAAAGGGGACAGGAAACGGAAATGTGTTATGCGTTCGCTGGGCACGGGAGGACGCGTTCGAGTTTTTGTTGCAACGTGTCCTGATCGAACGGTTTGACGAGGTAGTCGTTCACGCCGGCTTGGATGGCCAACATCACCTGACCCTTCTCCGATTCGGTCGTGATCATCATGATGGGCAGTTTGTGCCCGGCACCGCGGATCGTTTTGACGAGTTCGAGCCCGTTCATGTTGGGCATGTTCCAATCGGTCAGGATCAAATCGAAGCCCTCACCGTCTCCGAATTTTGCAACGGCTTCGACGCCATCGGCGGCTTCGACGACGTCGTCAACCCACAGGCTGTTGAGACCGCGTGCTACAATTTTTCGCATGACACCGGAATCATCCACCAACAAAACTTTCATTCTTAGAATCTCGTAGCTAATCAAGTTGCAGAAATAGGGCAGTCGGGGGAGACATCCTCTCGAGACCGCAACATTCATCACGCGGCCTTGTTTCTCTCCCACGCTGCAAATCTAGGCCTAATCACTGTGGGCTGTCGGCAGAAATAGGTTGACAAATGCACGGTTCGGTCACGAGGGTCGCCAAACGCGGCATGGTTCGCAAAATCCGGTGCCGGTGGGAATTTACTTGGGTGCAAATTGCGCGTTTTTCGGTTTTGCTGTTTGTATTGCGGCGATTCGTCGCGTGAATTTTTGGAAACCTGTCTGTCGGTGGCGTTCGGGATTTGCTACTCCCCGGTGTATGGCAGTCCCCCTTGAATTCAATCCGACGACACTCCGACCACCCGACGTCTCTAACGCCGAGGCGGATACGCGATTGGAACTCGCCGGTTTCGGGAAATCGCTGTGTCGACCGCGTTTATTCTCGAACCATGTGCTGATCTCACGCCGTGAGCGAGCGGCAGCATGAGGGCGATTTCACAAACCAACACCGGATCTGTGGAACAGAGTGAGCCGCAAGGCTGCCACATTGTCATCGTGGGTGGTGGTACCGCGGGATGGATGAGCGCCGCGACACTGAAGCGACGCGTGGGATGTCGGGTTACCGTCGTTGAGTCTGGCCGCGTTCCGCCGATCGGAGTGGGCGAAGCGACGATTCCCGCGATGGTCGATTGGATCGAGAACATGGGCATCGACGAGGATGAATTCATTCGTCGAACCGGTGCGACGTACAAATTGGCGATTCGTTTCGATGCTTGGATCGAGCCCTCCCACCGCTACTGGCATCCATTCGGTATTTGCGGTTGCCCGATCGAAGGCGTGGACTTGATTCATGTTTGGCAACGCGGTGTCAGGGAAGGGTGGTTGCCGAACGATTCGCAGTACACCGACTACAGTTTTCAAAAAGAGTTGTGCGATCACGGGTGCGGCCCGCGACAACCTGGTCTGCCGAGCATCGCACAGAATTACGCGTTTCATCTCGATGCGGGAAAACTCGCCGGCTTCCTGCGAGAAGTCGCGTTGGCCGAAGGGGTGCAGCATCACATTGGCGATGTCGAAGACGCGTCTCTCGACGAGCGCGGGAATATTGTGTGCTTACGTCTCGCCGACGGTTCAGCCCTCCAGGGCAATCTGTTTGTCGATTGCACCGGGTTTGCGAGCGTGTTAATTGAGAACGCGGTGGACTCGCCGTGGGAGGATTGGTCGAAACAACTCATTTGCGACCGCGCGATCACCATTCGAATCGCAGGGAACACCGGCCAGCACAACGCCGGGGCCGTTGACGTCGAACCTCGTGTTCTACCTCCGTACACGATCAGTACCGGAATGAACGCCGGTTGGTCTTGGCAAATTCCGTTGGCTGAGAACACCGGTTGTGGTTACGTGTTCTCGTCGAAGCACATCACTGATGAAGCGGCCACCAGCGAACTGTGTGCGTTGGTCGGCGCGGACCCTAACATGGTTTCGGCGAAAACCGTTCCGATGAAAATCGGCATGCGGCCGCGGCAATGGATCGGCAACTGCGTTTCGATCGGTTTGTCGGCCGGTTTCGTCGAGCCACTCGAATCGACAGGGATCTTTTTGGTGCAGCGAGCGTTGGACGAATTGTTTGAGTGTTTGCCGCCGGCAACGCCACTGGCCTTTCACGCCGAACATTTTGATCAGGGCACGTTCAATGATCGGATGGCAGAGGTTTATCGGCAGGTACGTGATTTTGTCTTGATGCACTACGTGGTGTCGCGCCGGCGTGATACGCCTTTTTGGATTGACGCTGCCACCGTGGGGCAGCCTGAGTCGTTGCGAGGTTTGCTGGAAGAATACGTTTCGACCGGACGTGTGCGACTGCCGCAGCGAGATCCGGCCTTTGCGGAAGCCAATCACCATTTCATCTTAAGCCCCGCCGGTGTTCGTGCCGGCGAGCTAGCGGTCGGGCATCCCGGAGAAAATCCTGCCATTTCCTGTCTTCCCGCAGGGAATCACCACCCTGTGCACCCGAGTGTGATCTTTGGCTCGATTCGTGCGAGTCATCGAGAATTGTGTGCCGCGTTGCCGTCGCACGATGCTCTGATCCAATCCATCCACGGTGTCAAAACGACGTGTGACGATCGTGATGATGCTGTCAATTTCCCTCCTGAGCTTTCCCCTCCCACTGCGAATCTGCTGTCATGACGATCTCTTACAATCTAGCCCGGAAAAAAAGTGACAGCGGTAGTTGTCGTGCCAAGTGGCCGATGATCCTCGCGTGGGGATTGATCCTCGTGTCGTTCTCGCAGTCGCAAGTCGGCGTTGCTGTTCATGCTCAAGAAATCACGGCGGAGGAGTTCGAGAGTTTGCTCGGGATGCACGACTCACGGGCCGCCGACGAAAACGAAATGGCCGCGACCGAAGGATACGTAGGCGGATTGAAGAACGTCGAAAACCTTCCACCGGTGTTTGACGACAATCTGAAAGCAGTCGGATTTGACGAATACGAAGCGATCGATCCGGTTTCGTTGCAACTCGCCGATCTGCAATCACAACTGTCGGCACAGCACATGGAGATCGGGCAACTGCGGGCACAGTTGAAGAGCCCAATGAAGTTCGGCGGGCGGAAGAAGCCTCGCTATTTCGCGACTTATGAAAGCGTGATTGTTCAGCCGGTACAAAGCAACACGTCGGCGTTGTTGGTCGAAACCGACGAAGGCTATTCCCAGGTCATGTTCCCGTGGAAACTCGAGCACAGTCCTCGCATTGAGTTCGGTGTGATGCCGGCAGCGGGCAAACTCGGTTATCGGATGCGGTACTGGCAATTTGACCATTCGGCGAGTTTCTACGCGGATGCTAACAATGGAATCATTCCGACCGGGAACTGGGCAACGGTCGGCTATTTGGCCGAGGACGGTGACGTCGTCACGGGAGTCGGCTTTGTCGAGGACGGCAGTTTTCGCAGTTCAGTCCGTACCGATGTGATCGACATGGAAGTCCAACGAACACTGAGTTTGCCGATCGATTTGTTTGCGGGGCTACGCTACGCTCGGATCAAACAAGGCTACCTCGCGCGGACCAACCAAGCGGCGATTGCGGCCGACGAAGATGTTTTCGCCCAGACTGAATTTCGCGGCATTGGCCCATCGGTCGCGATGCGGTTCACGCATCAACTGCCGTTGAACCGTTTGTCGTTGTTCGCGGATGCTCGCGGGGCGTTGTTGTTCGGCAATCAAGAATACGCCGTTGTCGACACTGCGAACAATCTGCTGCAGAACTTGAATGCCGTGGGCGTGGAAGACTGGAGTGATCTTTCCAACGCGATGGCGACCAGTGCCGAACTGAAATTCGGTATTGAGTACGTTCCCGCCGATTGGTTGGCAATGCGAGTGGCGATGGAAGCGCAGCACTTTGGCGGTATCGGCGGTGCCAACCCGACCGCTGTCTTTACCGGTCCCGACCACGGTTTGTCGACCGACAGCCCGCTCGATGACGACCTGAGTTTCTTCGGCCTGAGCGTCGCGGTGGAAGCGGGTTACTAGGAGCAGGCCCGTTCGTGCACGGGCAATGGAGTGTCAACGCGGCGTGTTTGCGCCAAAGTGTTGTCGAAAGCCGCGAGGCTAAACGCCGAGCCACCACGCGCCGAGTGACATCCATAGCGGGATCAGAAACAGACCCGCGATGGATGTCGAAAGCACGATTCGTAGGGCCGTGGTTGTGTCGCCGTGATAGAGGCGAGTGAGGACGACCGGGAAGACCGCCGAAGGCATGGCTGCTTGCAGCAACAGGACTTGTTTCAGGTCAGTTTGTGTCAAGGTCGTGGCGGCGAAGGCGAGCATTGCCAACGGCATCAGCAGTTGCCGGTATCCGATCGATGCCAGAATCAGTGGTGTGGCCCCATTCCACTGAGCGGCTTTCAGAAAGTCGATGATGATCGCGCCGCTGAGCATGAGCCCCATCGGGATCGACGCGGCCGCCAGGATGCTGATCGTTTTCATCAGAGCACTGGGGACGTAGACATCCCAGCCGAGCACGCGGATCGCCACCGCGAGAGTCGCGGCGAGGATCGGCGGGCTGGTGATCGCCGGGGCGAATGTGCCGATCCATCGCGAGACGTTGGAGCGTGGTTGCGACGAAGCAGCGTTCGACGCGCTAGCGCCGCCGGAGATGATAGCGATCCCGACGCTCCACATCGCCATGTCGACGCCGACGTTGTGCAGAATCAAGTCCACCTCCGCGTTGGGGTAGAACATCTGCGCCAGCGGGAGCGGGATGTAGCCGTAGTTGCAGATGCCGGCACAAAGCGAAAACGCTCGCTGTTGTTTATCTGAACGCAATCCGATCCACGGACCGACCGTTTTGGCGATCATCCATGCGGCCAACATGCCCGCGGCGGTGAACCCGAATCCGATCACTGGTGGTAACCACGCGGTCGAAATCGAGTTGAGGGTTTCGTCGTTAAGGATCCGGTCGAGAAAGAGCGCCGGCATCAAGACGTTGGCGGTGATCTTGGCGAGTGAAAAGTCGGCTTCCGCCGAGAGCCATTTGCGAGACCGACACAACGCTCCGGCGGCAATGATCAGGAAGACGCCCAGCACACTGCTGACGATTTGGCCAAACCGAACCCAGAAGGATGCATCGGTCAAAAGCGAAGACGCTGGGAGCGACGGTGACGAAGCGTCACCGAGTCCGATCACGTGTGCCAGCCACTCGATCATGAGGGCATGCATTCCTGCATCAGCAATTGCCATTCGGTCCACTGAACCTGTTGCAGTGAAACGATCGCTTCGTCGTTATCGTGACGCACGGCGGCGGCAACGGAGTCGTTGAAGTCGAACGGGTCGCTGTATTGATCCGGATGCAATTCGCAGAGCGAATCAAACACGGGGCTGGAACGAACCCGGCGGAACCAGTAGGCCGCGTTCGAGTAATCGCCTTCGCGGCGGTGCATGATTCCATGCCAAAAACTTCCCTGGGCCGACGGTTCGTCCTGGCTGATCGTATGGCTGCGGTCGAGATCGCCGGCGAGCAGCCACAACCCGGACACGACTAACGGCGGGGCGGGGATCGGGCCGGATTGGGTTTGCAAACTCGACGCGTTTGCGGATTCGAGTTGTTTCGCGAGGGCGGCGTCGAACGGTCCGTCGGCGAGCCCCGGCATCGGAGAAGATTCGATCGCGGATCGCAATTCCGGTGCAAACTGGTTCGCGGCCGATGCAAAAAAATCGTCGAATTGAGGCATGGTTCGATGAGGGGGAGTCAGGGCGGGAGGTGTCGGGGAGCGGAGTTCCGCAGGGTGGGCGGCGTAATCGGGCGGCGTAATTTGGTGGCGGTATTTGCCAACGGAGGTTAACGTCGCAGCGGTGAGCGGGCATTCGTGGGCGGTGTCGGCGGATTGCTGTGGTCGAGAGAAACCCGTCGTGTCCGAGGCGTGTTTAGCTCGGGTTTTTCGGGAAGGCTACCGGTTGAGCCACCGGATTGCTAGACTGCGGATTGTTGAACGAGATCGCTCGCGTCGCAACGTCCAGATGGACGACATCGAACGGCACCTACGGGAGTGCTTCGCTGTGACGAGTGCACCTCCGCGACGAAGGGCTGCTGCCCGATCAGTGGTGGTCCCACGAGTGTTCGCTCCCATCTCATGCCTTTCCCATGCCCTTGCCCGCCGACGCCAGAACATGTCAGTGACCGAGAACCCGGATTCCAACCAACCCACGTCCGAATCCACTCCCGCGGAAGCTCCCGCCGAGGCTGTTTCGCCTTCTCCGGAAGCGGAGGCGTCTTCTGAAGCGAACGTGGAATCGACCCCGGCAGCCTCCGCACCGCAGGGCGGTGAGGCGAAAAAGTCGAAAGCTCCGTTGCCGCGAATCGGCAGCGGCCCCTTGGCGGCACGCGGACTCGGGGTGGCCAAACCTCAATCGCCGGCGGCCGTTTCGACGGAAGATTTCGAGCGTGCCCAGCCGAAACCCGGCGGGAAGTCGAGCGGGAAACCCGGCGGTAAAAACAGCGGTAAGAAAAAGTCGCCGCGTCCACGGCTCGCCGGTGAGTCGGACCAAGACGTGACGCAGGCTCGCAAGATCGAAGTGCCCAAACCCGGCAAGGTCAGCGTCCCCAACATTCGCCACGGTTTGTCCGATGATTTGCAAGCCGAACTCGACGCGTCGCTCGCCGATGCCGATTTGGACGCGTTTTACGGCGGCACGGCGGGATTGCCTGATCGACGCGAACCGCTCGAAGAAGGATCGCGGGTGCATGCGAAGGTCCTGAAAATCAAAGAAGACACCGTGTTCGTTTCTCTCGGCGGGCCGGACGAAGGTACGATCCCGTTCGAACAGTTCACCGAAGAAGAGCCAACTCCGGGAACCAACGTGGAAGTCTTGGTTCGTGGTTTTAATCGCGAAGAAGGGCTGTACTCCTGCACGTTGCCCGGCGCGGCGATCGAAGTCAGCGATTGGGATGACATCGATGAGGGCTCGGTCGTCGAGGTGCTCGTGACCGGGCACAACACCGGCGGTTTGGAATGCCAAATCGGATCCGTCCGCGGTTTCATGCCGATCAGTCAAGTGACCGAGTACCGGGTCGAGGACCTCTCTGAATTTGTCGATCAGAAGATGGTTTGCTTGGTCACCGAAGCCAACGCCAAACGCGGCAACCTCGTCGTCAGCCGGCGTGCGATCTTGGAACGCGAACGCGAAGTCCGCCGCCAAGAACAACTCGAACAGATCGAAGCCGGGGACATCCTCGAAGGTACCGTTCGCAGCGTCCGGGATTTCGGCGCGTTTGTCGACCTCGGCGGGCTCGACGGTTTGATCCACGTCAGCAAGCTGAGCTGGGAACGGATCAAACACCCGAGCGATGTGATCAAAGAAGGGCAAAAGGTCAAAGTCAAAGTCGACAAGATCGACAAGCAAACCGGAAAGATCGGGTTGTCCTATCGTGACCTTCTCGAAAACCCCTGGGACACCGCCGAGAGCCAATTCGCGGTCGGTTCGGTGCACTCCGGTGTCGTGACCAAGATCGCCGATTTTGGTTGCTTCGTTCGTCTCACCGCCGGTGTGGAAGGTCTGGTCCACATCAGCGAACTGGCGAACCACCGTGTGTCGAAGGTCAGCAGCGTGGTCAACGCGGGCGACACCGTGGACGTGAAAGTGTTGAGCTTCGATCGCGATTCGCAGAAGATCGGACTCTCCATCAAAGCCGCCAACGCTCCTGCGGAGAAACCGAGCGAATCGAAGGAAGAGGAGGTCGACGAGCCACCACGTGAACTCGCGGTGCAACCTCAGCACACCGGTCCGCTCAAGGGCGGGAACAACCGTGACACCGGCGGCGAACGCTTCGGGCTGCGTTGGTAGGCGAATCGTGTCGTAGGTTTAGCGTTGTTTTGTCGGCTTTCAAACGCATGGTTGGGGATGGGCACCGGTGCGATTTTTGTTTCTTGGCGATGTCGTTGGTAAACCGGGATATTCTGCCGTCTTGAACCGAGCGGCAGGCCTGAAAGAGGAACACTCTCTCGACGCGGTGATCGTTAACGCGGAGAACGCGGCCGATGGTGCGGGGTTGATGCCGCGGCAGTACCGGCGGCTGATGGAAGCCGGCGTCGACGCGATCACGCTGGGCGACCATATCTATCGCCGGTCGGAAATCATCCCGATCCTGAAGGAAAGCGACCGGATCGTGAAACCGGCGAACTATCCCAGCGATGCCGCCGGACGGACGTGGGTGGTCATCGACACGCCTTCGGGGCGACTCGGTGTGATTTCGATCCTCGGGCGTGTCTTCATGCGACCGGTGGATTGTCCGTTCACCGCGGTGGATCGGGTTCTCGACGAAATGGCCGACGAAACCGATGCGATCATGGTCGACATGCACGCCGAGGCGACCGGCGACAAGCAAACGATCGCGCGGTATCTCGACGGGCGGGTGACCGCGGTGCTCGGAACACACACGCACGTGCCGACCGCGGACGCCCACGTGATGGCGGGCGGTACCGCGATGCAGTGTGACGTCGGCATGTGCGGACCGTACGACAGTGTGATCGGTCGAGACGTCGGGCGTGTGACGAAGACAACGTTGACGTTCGAGCCATGTCATTTTCATGTCGCAACGAAGGACGTGCGTTTGTGCGGAGCGATCGTCGAGACACGGGGGGACGGATTGGCCGCATCGATCGAGCGATTTGAAGAATCCGTTGACGAAGAAACTGCGTGCCGAAACGGGATGCCCAAGGGCCGCGGTTCGAAAAGAAAGTAGCCGACCGGTTTTCGTCAGGTGCTGGTTTTTTCGGCGTTTGTGCGGGTGGTTGGCTTTTTGGGGGTTTTTTGGGGTTTCTGGGGTGGGGGTGGGTTTGGGGGTTGTGTTGGGGTTTTGGGGGTGTGTTTGGGTTTTGGGGGTTTTATTGC
>JBICHZ010000133.1:0-16704 GCA_043101355.1 Rhodopirellula sp. JB044 | reverse complement strand
CCCGAACAGGATCGCCGACATCCGTGGTTCCTGCGGCCCGGCGAGGTAAGAGTGGTACATCAAACCGTCCGGCAGGACATGCCAGTCGCGTTCTTCGACGACCGGTCGAACCGCAGCGATCGTCCGAATCAACGTTTGCTCGACCGCATCGGCGGGCAGGTGTGAGTCGCTGGGCAGGTGCGATGAGGACAGCGTCGGCACCGCGGCCGAGCCGACCGGTGTTTCGGTGTCGAACGGAGCAGTGCTGTTCTGAGCGGCGTCGAGCGACGGCAGCCAGTCAAACGTGGGAGCTTCTTCGAGGGGAAATGTAATTTCAGTCGCCCCTTCGGCATCGTTCGCGACAAACGCATCTTCAGCGACCGCCTTCGCTCCGCTGCAAACGGCGAAGAACGTGATAACGCATGCGGCGAGGATCATGCATTTCAAATCAAACAATGCCCCCCGCCGCATCATCGACATCGCAACGAACCTCTCGGTTATGTCTAGGTTCGCACGTGGCTGACAAACGCGACGTGCCACGTGAATTGCTCTACCGCCAAAGCAGCGAAATATCCCGAATGCTTCTCCGACACCGTTTTCCTATCGCGCGGCGACCGTTGATTGATTCGCTCAGCGATCCCGATCCGGTTCGCCAACCCGCCGTCTACGATCGGTCATCCCGGCCGAATTTTCCGACCGATCGCAAAAAACGCAAACGCGGAGGCTGCGGTAATTGCAAAACGAGACGATTGGCAAGGTTGACAATGGTGTCGATTGTATTGGTCGGAACAATCGCAGGTCCTACGTGAAGCTTTTGCGAAAAATCCAGATTGGTGAACAAACGCATCGATTTACGGCCTTCAAACTGAGCCATTTCAGGTGCTGACTGTTAACAACGTTTGGCATTTTCCCGTTGGATGCGTACAATGTGGGCGTCCCACCGGGTGTCCAGCGATACCATGTCTCGAGCTCGCCCTGCTCGGACCATGCAGGCTTCACCGAGCCGCCTCCCACCTTTTGCTCGACACTTTCCCGCCCTCCTTCGATATTCACCGCCGAGTCCTTCGGGTTCGCGGTGGCGAAAACTGTCTGTAGTAACCCATGAAGCAGATCCTTTTGGCCGCGATGATGATCGTCGTGCCTGTCGGTCATTCGGCCGCATCCGAAGCGAAATCGGTGCCGGCGACTGATCAAAAACACGCCGACGGCCGATCGATCTTTCAAACTCAATGTGCCCATTGTCACGGTGCGAAGGGGCAGGGCACCGAAGAAAACTACCCCGATCCGCTCGTCGGAGATGCGTCGATCGGTGAACTCGCGGGATTGATCGCCGACACGATGCCGGAGGAAGATCCCGATCAATGCATCGGAGAGGACGCAGTCGCCGTGGCTCGATACATCCACGACGCTTTCTATAGCGAAGCGGCACAGTTGCGAAATCGACCGCCGCGATTGTCGCTGCAGCGTTTGACCGGCGACCAACTCCGGCAGAGTCTCTCGAATCTTTACGGCCACCTGGGGCACATCCGCCGCGACACGTGGAAAGAGCGTCAGACGCAGCAAGGGCTCGAGGCGAGGTATCTCACCGGCACGGGATGGAAGGACGAAAACCTCAAGATCAAACGAGTCGACCCGCAAATCGACTTTGATTTCGGAATCGAGGGCCCCCGAAAGATCGACGGCAGCGACGCGGGCATCGACGGAACGAACTTCCACGCGCACTGGAACGGCGGCATCCGGATCGAAGAAACCGGGCGCTATGAAATCATCGTTCGCAGCACAACATCGTTCGAATGCTACTTCGGACACGATAGGAACAAATTGATCGACAATCACGTGCAGTCGGAAGGGCGAAATGAGTTCCGCCGCACGTTGACTCTGACCGCCGGTCGGATCTATCCGATCAAGATCGATATGATTCAACGCAAACGCAAAGGGGACACACCACCTTCGAGCATGTCGTTGTCATGGGTTCGTCCGGGCGGCGTCGAAGAACTCATTCCAGCCCGATACCTTGCGCCGGGATGGGCTCCCGCCGTGTTGAGGTTGTCAACACAAATGCCGCCCGACGATCGCACCTATGGGTTTCAACGCGGGATTTCGGTCGATCCTTCGTGGGACGAAGCGGTAACGTCGGCGGTACTCGAATTTGCCGATCAAGTGTCCGAGGAACTGTGGGCAGATTACCGGCGACAACACAAGAAGGACAAACGATCTCGCGAGGAGTTGCTGCGGGACTTCTTGGCCGAGTTGATCTCGATCGCTCACCGTGCATCGCCCGACCGCGCCGGTGCAGACCGGATCGTCGATGTCGCTTTTGGAGCCAATGAGATCGAAGCCGATCGGATTCGTCACGCTGTTCTCTTGGCTCTGAAGTCGCCGCGTTTTCTGTATCCGACGATCGACCAAGACCGGAGTCGTTCGTGGCGTGCGGCGGTCAACATTTCGCTCGCGATGCACGACGCCATTCCGAGTGACAAATGGCTGATCACGGCGATCGAAAAGAACGAGGTTGAAACGCAACAGCAGCGTCGATCGCTCGCCTACCAACTCGTCGACGATGCCCGAACGCGTTCCAAAGTTCGTGAGATGTTTCACCATTGGTTGAACATCTCGTCGAGCGATGATTTGCGAAAAGACGAAGAACGCTTCGCCGGTTTCGATGCCTCGGTCGTTGCCGACCTACGCGGTTCGCTCGATGTGTTTCTCGAATCGGTCGTCTGGTCACCCGAGAGCGATTACCGGAAACTCATGTCGGCCGATTGGTCGGTAACGACACCGTTGCTAGCGGATTTCTACGGCGACGCGTGGCGTTCGACGGATGAACCGTTGGAAGCACCAAACGACGCCGATGACGCGAACGGTTTCGGTCGGTTCCAACGCACGGTTCGCAACCCGACGGTGCACGTCGGTGTGTTGACGCATCCTCTCGTGATGGCAAAGTTTGCTCATCATCAAAACACGTCGCCGATTCACCGCGGTGTGTTTCTGATTCGGCACGTGATGGGGCGAACACTGCGACCACCCAACTCCGCGTTCGCGCCGCTGAGTCCTGATTTGCACCCGGACCTCACGACGCGTCAGAGGGTTGAACTGCAAACCAGCCCGGCGAGTTGTCAGATCTGTCATATCAAAATCAACCCGCTCGGTTTTGCGCTCGAAAACTTTGACGCGGTCGGCCGTTTTCGCCAATCCGAAAACGGCAAACCGATCGACGCGACCGGCGGTTACATCACCCGCAGCGACGAGCAGGTTTCGTTCAAATCGGCCCGGCAACTCGGCGATTTCGTGGCCGAAAGCCGGGACGCACAGTCCGCGTTCGTGTCACGGGTGTTTCAGTATTTCGTGAAACAACCGATTGCCGCCTACGGGCCTGAAAAACTCGATGAACTTACCGAACAATTCCGACAATCCGGCTGCAATATCCGTAAACTGCTAGTGGAGATCGCCGTCATTTGTTCGGACGAATAGTCTCCCCCTCCTGTTGATTCCTCCCACCTCCCTTTCCCACCGAAGTCACCATGCGCCCATCACGTCGACGCTTCCTGAAGCAAACCGGCATCAGTGCCGCAGCCGCCCACTTCGCGTTCAATCTGCCGAGCCTCGCGTTCGGCGCCGCGCCTACCGGTCGCAAGCGATTGGTGATCGTGTTCAGCCCCAACGGCGTGATCCCGGATCACTTTTGGCCGACGGTCGGGAAAAAGGAACAGGAAGCACCTTTGGAGTTCAAACGGATTCTCAAACCGCTCGAACCGTTCCGCGATCAGATGGTGACGATGCACGGACTGTGCAATCAAATCCAAGGCGACGGCGACGGGCACATGCGTGGGATCGGGTGTCTGCTGACCGGCGTCGAGTTGTTCCCCGGTGACATCCAAGGCGGCAGTGATACGCCGGCGGGTTGGTCGCAGGGGATCAGTATCGATCAGTTCTTGAAACAACAACTCCAATCCGACCCGAAGACGCGGACACGATTCGGTTCGCTCGAGTTCGGTGTGATGGTGCCCGACCGGGCCGACACCTGGACGCGCATGTCCTACAGTGGCCCGAACCAACCGGTCGCCCCGATCGATGACCCGTACAAGATGTTTGACAAACTCTACGGGCAGGCGAAAAACCGAGAACTCCTCGCCAGCGTTCTCGACGATCTGACCGACGACTTCAAAAAACTCGAGAAGATGGTCAGCGTGGAGGACCGTCGATTGCTCCGGCAACACCAAGAGTTGGTTCGCAAGGTGGAAAAGGACCTGAAGGTAGAACTCGCCGCACAAACCGATCAAATCGGACACGCGGTGCCAGAACTCCCGCCGAACGTCGAAGACCAAAACGACAACATGCCGGAAATCACGCGGATGCAAATCGAGTTAATGGTCAACTCGTTCGCAGCCGACTTTGCCCGGATCGCGACGCTGCAAATCACCAACAGTGTCGGCGGTGCGAAGATGCGTTGGCTCGATATCGACAACGGTCACCACGCGATCTCGCACGAACCGGATAGCAACGTGGAAGCCTACGAACACCTCATTCAAATCAACACTTGGTACTGCGAGCAAGTCGCAATGCTCGCGCGTCGACTCAGCGAAACACCGGAACCGGGCGGCGATGGTTCGATGCTCGACAACACAACGATTATCTGGACGAACGAACTCGGCAAGGGAAACTCGCACACGCGAAACAACATCCCGTTCGTTCTGATCGGCGGCGGACTCGGGATCCGAGGAAACCGAGCGTTGGACTTCAAGCGAACCCCGCACAACCGATTCCTGATGACGGTCGCCGAGCGAATGGGATTCCCTCAAGAGTCATTCGGCAACCCCGACTTCTGCGGCGACGGCGTGCTCACCGGCGTTTAAAACACGAAGGTCATTACGCAGGTCAGCCTCTCTCCGGGGCTGACAACCGGCATGAACTGCCCGCCTCGGAGAGGCGGGCTACGTGCGTTAAGAGATTGGACCGACCCTTCTCTAGGCGTCGGGTTCGTAGGCGAGGTTCGGTGAGAGCCAGCGTTCAACGTCGCGGATCGCCCATCCTTTGCGTTTCGCGTAGGATTCGATTTGGTCCTTGGTGACCCGATCGACGCTGAAGTAACGCGACTCGGGGTGAGCGAAATACAGTCCGCTGACGGCCGCACCCGGCGTCATCGCAAAACTCTCGGTCAGTGAAACGCCCGTTGTGTTTTCTGCATCGAGCAGATCGAACAACGTTCGTTTCTCCGTGTGATCCGGGCACGCCGGATAACCCGCCGCCGGACGAATACCGCGATAGGCTTCCGCGATCAGTTCCTCTCGCGTCAAGCTTTCTTCGGATCCGTAGCCCCATTCGATCCGAGCCTTCCGGTGCAGCCACTCGGCGAGCGCTTCGGCACATCGGTCGGCGACCGCCGATACCATGATCCCGCTGTAGTCGTCGTGTTCGGCACGGTACTTAGCGGCGAGTTCATCGGCGCCGAGCCCGGCCGTCACGACGAAGCCACCGATGTAGTCTTCGCGTCCGCTGTCGACCGGTGCGATGTAGTCGGCGAGCGATCGATAGTGCTTTTGTCCTTTGCGTTCCCATTGTTGCCGGAGGCAGTGAAATCGCGTTTTCTCCGACGTGCGGCTGTCGTCGTTGTACACGATGATGTCGTCACCTTCGGACGCCGCCGGGAAGAACCCGTAGACCGCTTTCGCGGCCAACAAATATTCCGCAATGACCTTGTCGAGCATCTTGTTCGCGTTGTCAAACAATTCGCGTGCTTGCTCACCGACGACTTCATCTTTGAGAATCTTCGGATACTTGCCTCGCAGTTCCCATGTCGAGAAGAACGGTGACCAATCGATGTAGTCACGAATCTCAGCGAGATCGATGTCTTCCAAAACCCGCGTGCCGGTGAACTCTGGTTTGTCGACTCGCACCGAATCCCAGTCGGTCGCAAAGCGATTCGCGAACGCGTCCTCATACGAGACGAGTTTCTGCTGCCGGTCACGAAAGCTCGCCGCGAGTTTGGCTTGTTCTTGAACGTTGGCTTCGAGAAAACCTTCCCGCGAATCCTTGCTGAGCAGTTTCTCGACCACTCCAACGCTGCGGCTCGCATCAAGAACATGGATTACTGGCGAATCGATTACGGGAGCGATACGCACGGCGGTGTGTTTGGCACTGGTGGTCGCCCCGCCGACGAGCAGCGGAATCGAAATGTCGTTTCGTTTCATCTCACGGGCGACGTGTACCATTTCATCAAGGCTAGGCGTGATCAGACCGCTCAGCCCGATCATGTCGACGTTTTGCTTGACCGCTTCTTCGAGGATTTTTTCAGCCGCGACCATCACGCCGAGATCGATGACCTCGTAGTTATTACACTGCAGAACGACGCCGACGATGTTTTTGCCGATGTCGTGCACGTCGCCTTTGACCGTCGCGATCAGGAATTTGCCACGGGCGGCTTGGTCTTGAGTTCCGTCGGCGATCTTTTCCTCTTCCATGAACGGTTCGAGGTACGCGACCGCTTTCTTCATCACACGGGCCGACTTCACCACCTGCGGCAAGAACATCTTGCCCTGACCGAACAAATCGCCGACGACGCTCATGCCGTCCATCAACGGCCCTTCGATCACATGCAGGCAACGGTCGTAGTGTTGGCGTGCTTCTTCGGTGTCTTCGACGATGTACTTGTCGATCCCTTTGATCAACGCGTGCTTCATCCGTTCCGCGATCGTTCCTTCACGCCACGTCAGGTCTTCGCCGGACTTCTTCTTGCCGGTTCCTTTGACCGTCTCGGCGAACTCCAACATCCGGTCGGTTGCATCGGGGCGACGGTTCCACAGGACGTCTTCGACATACTCAAGAAGGTCTTTTGGAATCTCTTCGTAAACTTCGAGTTGTCCGGCGTTCACGATGCCCATGTCGAGTCCGGCTTTGACGGCCCGGTACAAGAACGCGCTGTGGATGGCTTCGCGGACAGGATCGTTGCCACGGAAACTGAAACTAATGTTACTGACCCCGCCACTGGTCTTGGCGCCGGGGCATTCCTTTTTGATCCGTGCGATCGCGTTAACGAAGTCGATCGCGTAGTTATTGTGCTCTTCCATCCCGGTGGCAACGGTCAGGATGTTGGGGTCAAAAATGATGTCCTCGGCCGGGAAGTCCGCTTTGTTGACGAGCAAATCGTAAGCGCGTTTGCAGATGCGAACTTTGTTGTCTTCGTCCGCGGCCTGGCCTTCTTCGTCGAACGCCATCACGACCGCGGCGGCGCCGTATTGCCGGATCAGGCGTGCGCGGCGGAGGAACTCTTCCTCCCCGTCCTTGAGCGAGATCGAGTTCACGATCGCTTTGCCCTGCACGTTGCGGAGTCCGGCCTCGAGGACTTCCCATTTACTGCTGTCGATCATCACGGGAACCGCCGCGACGACGTCATCGCCGGAGATCAGACGCAGGAACCGCGTCATCGCTTCGACCCCGTCGAGCAACGCGTCGTCGAAGTTGACGTCGATAATCGTTGCGCCATTTTCGACTTGTTCGCGGGCCACCTCGACGGCTTCTTCGTACTTCTCTTCCCGGATCAGGCGGGCAAACTTTCGGCTGCCGGTCACGTTCGTCCGTTCGCCGATCATCGTGAACGGGATTTCGGGACGCATCACCATCGGCAGTTGGCCGGACAGACGCGTGTAGACCGGTCCCGGTGTTTCCTTTTTCGGCTTGGCACCTTTGACGCGATCGGCCATCGCGCGGATGTGGTCGGGGGTGGTGCCACAGCATCCGCCGAGCACATTGAGCCAACCGTTATCGACCCATTCGCCAACCTTGTCCGCCATGACTTTCGGGCCGAGATCAAACTCGCCCATGTCATTTGGCAAACCGGCGTTGGGGTGGCAACTGATCGGAACGCCAGCGACGTGAGATAACTCCTCGATGTGTGGACGCATGATGTCGGGGCCGAGGGCGCAGTTCATGCCGACCGACAACACGGGGAAGTGATTGATCGATGTCCAAAACGCTTCAACACTTTGGGCGCTGACGAACGTCCGGCCGCCGTCGGCGAACGTGCCGCTAACCATGACCGGAACGCGGCGACCGCCTTCGTCGAAGTAACGCTGAATCGCGAACAGGCAGGACTTCAGGTTCAGCGTATCGATCGCCGTTTCCGGCAACAGGATATCGACGCCGCCTTCAACGAGAGCTTTCACCTGGGCGTAATAACTGTCGGCCATCTGGTCGAACGTTGTGTCGCGGTGAGCCGGATCGTCTTGCGTGCTGATCGCGAGCTGTTTGGTGGTCGGCCCGATCGAACCGGCGACGAACCGCGGTTTGTCCGGTGTGCGATCACTCCACTCATCGGCGGCTTTGCGGGCACATGCGACCGCGGCGTGGTTGATCTCTTCGACGAGTTCGAGCGGCAGGTCGAATTCCAGCATCCCGACCGGCGATGCCCCGAACGAGTTCGTTTCGACGATGTCACTGCCGGCTTCGAAGTAGGCCGCGTGGATGTCGGTGATTTTCTCCGGATGCGTCAGGCAAAGAATGTCGGAGAAATTCTTCAGGTCCTTGTGGTGATCGGCGAATCGCTCCCCCCGCACCCCGGCTTCATCCAGTTTCAAACGCTGAATCATGGTCCCCATCGCGCCATCGAGTAGCAAAACGCGTTCGCGGATCAATTCAGCGATCTGTTGATCGGTCGGGGAGGATAGCAACATGTCTTCTATGGAATAGGAATGGGTTGGGGAGAATCATGGACGCCGTCGGCGGTATCGACGAGCATTTCCCGTTGTCAAAAAAGAGTCCCGCCGAGACGGCCCATCAGGACTACTTGGTGAGGAGTCTTTCGAACCGCTATCATCATTGCCCATTAACTTTTGAACAACCCAAGACAGAGGTTTTCCCCACATGCTGATCGATTCTCACCACCACCTGTGGGCGTACGATCCGTCAGAGTACGACTGGATTAGCGACGAAATGAGTGTCCTCAAACAGGATTTCCTCGCACCGCAACTGCGTGAAATCGCCGGCGACAACGAAATAGACGGTTTCGTCAGCATCCAGGCTCGCCAAAGCCTGACCGAAACGCGAGATTTGCTGAAAATCGCGGCCACCGAGCCCCTGATCCGGGGCGTCATCGGCTGGGTTCCTTTCGCGGATGCGAAGGTCGCCGCCGCAATCGAGGAATTCTCCGACAATAAGACGCTCAAGGGGTACCGTCACGTCGTCCAAGACGAACCCGATGATCGGTTTTTTGACGGCGAAGCATTCAACGCCGGGATTCGCTCGCTCGCAGGCAAAAACCTGGTGTACGACGTGCTGATTTTCCCCAAACAGTTGCCCGCCGCGATCGATTTCGTCGACCGACATTCGGACATTCCGATGATTCTCGACCACATCGCCAAACCCGCCGTCCGGGCAGGGGAAATGGACGAGCAATGGAAGGATCTCTTCACGCAGCTCGCCAAACGCGACCACGTTTATTGCAAATTCTCCGGTGTCGCGACCGAAGTCCGCGACGATAGTTGGTCGGTGGAAACGATTCGGCCGTACTGGGACGTCGCTCTCGAAGCGTTCGGAACGGACCGGCTGATGTACGGCAGCGATTGGCCGGTATGTCTGCTCGCGACCGAGTATTCCCGATGGCTTGGTGCCGTCAAAGAACTCGCAGCGCCGTTGAGCGATTCCGAACAGGAAAAATTCTTTTCAGGAAACGCGGCCAAGGCATACTCGTTGGGCTAAGGAGCCGACACCGATTGCCGTTTCGCCGACCCCGTAGTGGATTCTCGAGTCTATCGCAGCACGATTTCGATTGTGACGGGAGTTGCCTTGGGTAGACTCAGCGTCAACTGTCCCGGGGTATCCGATTTCTCGACGGAAGCATCTCCGCTCGCAATGCTGGCGTGATCGATCTCGCCTGGCAATCGCAGGTCGATCGTTTGTTGCTGTGAGGAGACCAACGTCACCGTAATGCGTTGGTGATCCCATTTCAAACGGGAGACTTCGATCGCTCCGCGGCACAACACGCCCTCGATTTCACCGACCGGCCAATCTTTCGGAAGTGCCGGCAACAGATCGATTGTGCCCGGCGTTGAGGCAACAAGCATCTTGATGATCACCGCTGGCATGCCGCCGCTGATGTCCATGTTGAACAACGACCGGTGATTGTGCATCGACGCGAGGTTGCCCAACCAAAATCGATTGACGAGGTGTCCGAGGCAGTGATAAGCGAGTTCGCCTTCACCGAGGCTCGTGGAGGCTTGCCCTAACTGAACCAAACCAAAAGACATGAATCCGCGTTGGTTGTTTTTCCAATGCTTGTCGAGTTTGAACTCGATCGACTTCTTGAACGCGGCTCGCAACTCTGGGCTGGCCGCGATCTCCTCGGGCAATCCGTCGTACAACGGATAGAGTTGCGACGAGTGGCGGTGGCTGTCGTTATTCTCCAGCCGCGGCGTTAACCATTCTTTGATGATCCCGTCTTCGTTGATCGAGTACTCGGGCATCTTGTCCAGCATCGTTTCCCACAACGGGATCTTCTCTGCATTCCGATCGAGTTCCTTCGAAGCGGCGATCAGGTTTGTGAACAATTCTTTGGCGACCGCGACGTCCATGGTCGCGTTGAACGAACCCTGCGAGTTGGAATTGGCGGGCGTGTTCTCGGGTGACTGGGTCGGCGAAAACACGTACTTCCCGTCGGGGCCTTCGTACAAGTAATCCTCAAAGAACAACGCCGCCTTTTCCATGAACGGCAACGCGTGTTCGGCGAGAAACTGCTTGTCGCCCGTGTAGAGGTAGTAATCATAGAAAAAGTGAGCCGCCCACCCGGCCCCGGCGACCCAAAATCCGCCCGCGAACGTCGGTGCTAACGCGTTGTTAAATCCGTTTGTCGTGCTCCGCGAAGGCAATACGATCCCGCGAGCACCGAACATGTGTTGGGCGTTGATCTCCAACCACGGAACGATCGACTCGATGTACGACGTGTAGGCCAGCATCAATTCCGGCATGTTGCCCATCATGTTGGCGGCAATCGCCGAGGGCACGTTGCCGTTGTGGGTGTAATCGCTCGCCCAACCGGGAACGTAGGTGCCGCCCCATCCTCCCTGCAGATTCGGCGGCAATTCTCCGGTGCAGGAGATGATGTTGTATCGGCCGGCGTCGAACTGTTTTTCGATGAGTGCCCGGTTGAGATTCTCGTACGTGGATGATTCGAGCAAATCTTCGGTCGGCCGTTCGTGGTCGGCTCCTCCACCGATATCCAACTTCATCCGATTGAACATCTCGCCGTGGATCGCCGCATGAGCGTCGAGCAATTCTTGATAGTCGATCGGCAAACTCGCCAAATGCGATCTCACTTGTTCCGCTTCGGACGATTCCTGGTCGTATAGCAAACGGATGTCGATTAACAAAAGAACGTTACTGGCCCCTTGAATCGTCATCCTCTCGTTCTCGATCGAGATTTGAGCGGGACTGTCACCGACGTTTCCATCAACAACCACGCGGGCAAAACCTTCGAGTGCCTCGATGCTGCCCGGGTACGCGTTGGTGAAACGATTGCGATACGAAAGTTCGGTTTCGCTAGTCGCCAGAGAGATGTCGGAAATCGACTTGCGAAAAACTTCCAAAGATCGGGCGACTTCGTCCGCGTCGAGCTTGTCACTCGGTGCACGAGGTTCCATCGCGAGCGTGCAGTTCAACGCCCCCGGTTGTTCTGCGTTCATCGCCAAGACCGCGACGGAGTGCTTTCGCGACACGAACAAACGACGATAAAACGTGCCTTGTTCGCTGGTCCAACATACGGTGGCTTCGCCGGTTTGGAAGTCGACCGAGCGTGCATAATCGGTTGGCTCGCCGGCCGAGTTCATTTGGATCGCGAGGTCGAACGCGGGCACGAACGGATCGGGATAGAGAAAGTCGTCCTGCCCGGAAAAGTCGAACGCGAGCTGCGATGCCTGTTTGTAGAGACCTCGGTCGATCAGCCTGCGGATCTCAAACAATCTTGCCGAATTGTCCGGCGGCATCGTGGGTGGGCCCTGAGGCAGAAACAGACGTTCGTGCGTGAATATGATTCGGTCGTTGAGCGGTCGGCTCAACATGTTGGCACCGACTGTGCCGTTTCCCGTGATCAATCCTTCTTCCCACGTCTCGGCAGGGCGGACGCTGACGAAGCCTCGTTCGGGAACTGGCAAAGCGTCCATGGCGACCGAAGGTTCCGAGACGACGGACAATAGGATCGCGGTGGCGATCATGATCGAGAGGCAGGTTTGCGGTCGGATTTTCATCTGGGATGCTCACAATCGCGAGTTGGCAGCGGGCGAAATCAGGTGGGGCGGTTTGAAACGTCGGTTCGCAGAATAGCCGCCGTTGGATAGCAATCAAAACGCGACGTGACGATGTGCCACAAACCCCCGATTCGCTCGCCAAATCATGGTGCTTTTGAAGATTAGTTAGTGATCACAGTGGACTCGACGCACCGACGTTTGATCTAGGAAGTGCTGCCCCACTCCTCAAAATCCTGCGCACAATTGGAGCGTTCTGCCACATGCCGGTCTTCGGGCAGGTGGTCGTGGCTCTTGTGAAAGATCCTGCCGCATGAGGATCGTTAACGAGATCCACTACCTGAAAATCGAGCCGCCTCCATGAAGAGAGCATTTGAGAATTCGACGCGTTCGAACCTGTCACTGGATTTGCCGGTCCTTCTGAAACGCTTTATTGCGTTCCTTGGTCCGGGTGCGGGATCGGACGACCGTGCGGGTCGGTCGAGGGCGAGTCGGTTTGCTCGTCGAGTTGGTCTTGCATCTCGCGGTCGGTGAAGTGTTCGAGCCGGTCGGCTTTCGCGTGCAAACGTTCTTCCGCCACATCGACTTTCGTAACCAAATATTGTTCCCACAAACGGTGAGACCGTACGATCGTTTTGGCTTCTCGGCGGCCGAGTCGCGTGAGTTTGGGCAGCGATGCGGCAGGCAACTGTGACGCGTCGGAAACGGAATCCGATGCATCGGCCGGTTCGACTCGGCCTCGCCATGTCAGGTATCGAATCGCGAGCTTGACCGCGAAACGATTGGTTAGCAGAGTCTCGGCGACCCAGTCGATGGTTTGTTTCGATGGGGCCAGGGTGACGGCGAAGGCTTTCGCGATTTCACCGGAGTGCGCCGGCTCCTTATCGGAACTCGTGTCACGCGAGGATTCCTCGATCCGGTAGAGCAACGTTAACACGTCGTCGGCCAGGATCGTCCAACGCAACCATTGTTGCCTCGCCCAACGTGGAAGAAATCCCTGCTGTGGTGCGAACAAGAACGCGAGCAGGAAGGCCGCACCCGCCGCCACGCTCATCATCCCCGCCGTTGTCGTGCTGCGAAAACCGAACCAGGACGGAATCACGATGGCCATGACGTGCCCAGCCCACGCGGACGCCGCCGCGATGATGCACGACAAAATCACCATCATGCCCAAACGGTTCGTCAACAGATACGCAGTCGCGGGGGGCACGATCAGCATCGCCACGACCAAGATATTGCCGACGCTCTCAAAGCTCGCAACCGCCGTGATGGCGACTAACGTCATCAACGCGTAGTGAATCAAACTCGCCGAAAAACCGCTCGCGGTCGCGAGGGCCGCGTCAAACGTCGAGATCTTTAGCTCTTTAAAAAACAGACCGACGAACAGCACGTTGATGATCGTCACGATCGATAACACAACCACGACACGCGGTACCGCGACGTTCAACCATGGAACATCCCACTTGTCCAACGGTGTTTGTTCGATCGCTCCGTAGAGAACACAACCGGGGTCCAAATCCACACGATCCGCCGCGACGACGATCATCAGCAAACCGCTCGCAAACAACGTCGTGAAGACAACGCCCATCGACGCACCTTCATCGACTTGCCCGCGGTTATGAATGAAGTCCGACAGCAATGCCGTGAGCACGCCGACAATCACCGCACCGACGAACATCCAGATGCTGCTGCGACTTCCCGAGATCAAAAACGCGGCCGCGAGACCTGGCAAGACCGCGTGAGAGATCGCGTCGCCGAGCAGACTCATCCGTCGCAGCAGCAGGAAACAACCGAGCAACGAAGAGGCGACCGCACACAGGATCCCCGCCGCCACGATCCATCCGTCGAGTTGCCAATTCCAATCGAAACCCATCATGCCCCACCTCCGGCGGCGTGAGGATCGTCGGGCATGCGGGTTTTGCCGAGCTCGTTATCGAGCAGGGTTTCTAACTCGGCCACGATTTCGGGCTCGAGGACGTGTTCGATCGCGTCGGCGTCTCGGTCGACTCGCTGCGGCGCGATGTCGGCGTATCGGATCAGATACAATTCCCACAATCGGTGACGCCGCGTCAAACGTTTGGCTTCCGTCTGGCCGCGATCGGTTAACGCGAACTCCATCTTCGAAACGTTCTCGGTGATCCATCCATCACGAGACGCGTGTTCGAGCATTCTCCGCAACCGCTTTCGTGACCAACTGCGTCGCTCTAACAACTCGTCGTAGGGAACCGAAACGCGTTCCGGATCCTGTTCGAACATTTCATAGAGTTCGCGAAGCAAGTGTTGATGGTCGATGCTTTCGTTCAGTTGCCTGCGTCGCCACAACCGAACGAGCACGCCTCGTCGGGTGCCGATTAGAAAGCTGACCAGGAACCCGGTGCCGGCAGCGAGAACGATCATGGCACCCGATGGCAACCGCGGCAGCATCGCACTGGCGGCCGAACCGACGAACGCCCCGACCATCCCGAGCACCGAGGCGATGACCATCATCACGATCAGCCGGTCGGTCCAAAACCTCGCCGATGCGGCAGGAATCACCAACAACGCGATGACGAGAACGAGACCTACCGCCTGCAAACCCACGATCGTGACGATCACCACGATGCTCATCAAAATCGCGTCGAGCAAAACAACCGGATAACCGCGCGCTCCCGCGAACGCCTCGTCAAAACACAGCAGTTTGAACTCTTTTAACAATGCGATGCACAGGAGAACGCAGACCGTGGACGTCACCGCGATCAACTTGGCATCGCCCGCCGTCATGGTCGCGGTTTTTCCGTAGATGAATGATTCCAACCCGGCCGCGTTGCCG
The DNA here is from genome assembly GCA_043101355.1 of Rhodopirellula sp. JB044. GTDB lineage: Bacteria > Planctomycetota > Planctomycetia > Pirellulales > Pirellulaceae > Rhodopirellula. Next base: position 1,689 of record JBICHZ010000133.1, on the reverse strand, counting down.
CGGTCCATCTGGGTGACAATCCCGAGCAGCGCGACACCGAGCCCGAAGAACACACTGAGGATAATCCCCAACGCGGCGTCTTCCTTGATTCTCGTCATTCGCCGGATCAGCAGGATGCTGACAATCCCAAACAGCCCCGACACGGTCGCGCCGAGCAACAGGATCGGCAGTGACTTTCCGTCGCCGCCCAATGCCGTCGCGATCAGGAACGCGCCCGCGATGCCGGGCAGCGCCGCGTGAGCCAACGCGTCACCGACGAGCGCGCGACGTCGCAGCAGGGTCAGGCAACCGACCAGACCTGCGGCGAAACCGAGAATCGCGGTACCGAAAATGACCACCCGGGTGTTGTGATCTTGCAGGCTCAGCACACGCCAAAGGTGCTCGCTCAAATCCCACGCTCCCGTCGTCGCATCGCTTCGGTCGCTTCGTCCAACAAAGTCAAACGTCCGCCGTAGGTCTTTTGCAAATTTTCGTTTGTGAACACATCTTCGGTGCGTCCCGCCGCGACGACCCGCATGTTCAACAACACGACATGATCGAAGTAATCCGGCACGCTTTGCAGATCGTGGTGAATGACGACGGCCGTTTTGCCGTCGGCCTGCATCTGTTTGAGCAGTTCGACGATCGCGGACTCGGTCGCCGCATCAACCGCCGCGAGCGGTTCATCCATCAGGTACAAATCGGCGTCCTGGACCAATGCTCGGGCGAGAAACGTTCGCTGTTGTTGACCGCCGGAAAGCTGACTGATTTGTCGATGGGCGAGGTCGGCGACTCCGACCCTCGCGAGAGCTTCCTTGGCGGCTTCGCGGTGTTTCTTACGGATCGGCATGCACCAACCGACACGGCGATAGAGTCCCATCGTGACCACATCGAGCGCGTCAACGGGAAAATCCCAGTCAACGCTCTCGCGCTGCGGGACATAACCGACCCGGTGCAATGATTGGTGATACGGTTTTCCGAAAACTTCGACGCGGCCGGACGCCTTCGGGATCAGGTCCATGATCGCCTTGAGCAGCGTGCTCTTACCGGCACCGTTGGGCCCTACGATCCCGACGAGTTTGCCTTGAGGGATGTCGAATTCGACGTCCCAAATCACAGGTTTGCGATGATAGGCAACGGTGAGATCGTCAACGGATAACGCGATCGGGTCCATTCGAGGCAAACTGACGTAATGAGTGCAGGCGATGAAAACGGTTGGGGTCGCCAAAGCAGACCGGCCAACGGACGTTCTTAGTATAGGCTAAACCGATTTGAATGTTGAATTCGATCGCTGGATTCATACGGTGGTGCGTCAGGATGACACGCGACCACCTTCATGGTTTGCACGACGTCGCCGATCAGGTTGGATCTCGACTACGATCGGAAGCCGCCAACCGCTAATATTCCGTGAAGTTGCGAGCGAGTGGCAGAACATACTCTGCATCGCATCGTGATAACTTGCATCGCTACGAATCTGCGTCGGCTATGAATCTGCGTCGGCTATGAATCTGCGCCGGCTATGGATTCGCGTTCGCGGCGTGTTGACCGTTCTCGATCTTCTCTCGCAGTTCTTTGCATCCGTCCGATGGGTTGCTGCACAGCGAGCAACGCGACACGCCGTCCGGGTCGGTCCTCGCGTTCAGGCCGCCGCAGGATCCGCTGATGCTTTTGCGGCCGAAGATCACGCCAACCGCCATTGCGATCAAGACG
>JBICHZ010000132.1:0-34261 GCA_043101355.1 Rhodopirellula sp. JB044 | reverse complement strand
AACTGCCCGCGCCGGGTGCCGAAAGCGAGTAACTTAGGAGGCGTCCTCGCACGTCGCCTCCTTCGTATTCGCCATTGCCATGACCTCGCATCCAACCGCGCCGAGTTCTCTGTCCAATCGGGCTATCAGTTCACAAGGCGTTGCGGACACGAATCCCTACGCCAGCCCACCGGCACCGGCGGACGAAAATTGGATGCAACAATCGTCTTTTCTCGGGGACGAAATTCAGCCGACCGCAAGCGATCTGCTTTTGCCGGGCGGTGACGAGCGTTTGTGGGCGGTTGTCCCGATCAAACGCATGCCGTTTCGAGAACTGCAATCGCTGACTCGAAACCTCTTTGAGTATCTGTTGGTCCTGTTTGTCTTTAAATTACTGCGTGTCCCCAATCGCCCTGCTTGGGCTGCGGCGTTGCTCGACCAACGTGAGATTGGCGAGCAGGATATCCCTGAACTCTTTGTTGCGGACTTCGAGAAAGCACGAAGGGAAGCGACCGCACTCGGTTTTGTCGATCCTCACTATATTTCGTCGCCGACCGTCGGGCCTCGCATGAGCGTTGAGTTGTTGATGACGACTCCGGATGGACGCGTTCAATTGTCGTTCCACCGCCTGGTGACGATCGATGGGTTCGCTCGTTTGGACGAAACCCGCCGGGGACTTCACAGCCGTCTGGCGGGTGACCGTAGCCTCGTCACGATGAGCAACATGCCCACGCCCCGACCGAGCGAATGGCAAGTCGTGACGAGGATGCGAACCAAATCGTTCGAAAAGCTTCTCGAACGTCATCGCAAACAACTCGCCGAACACCCGTCCCGCCCGATCGAACCGAGTCGAATGGTGGAAGAATCAATGCGCGAAGACCACCGCCTGATCCAAGACGTGATCGAACGCGGCCTGCTCCGGGAAGCGAACGGGAACGATATTCTAAATATCACCCAACGTTATGGTTGACAGTCTTCGTAGCTGGACTCGCCAGAGTTCAGACTGTTCCGCAATTCGCAGCGGCACGCGGTTTGAGGCACGTCCGAAGTCTGGCGACTCCGGCTACGGGAATGGAGAGCTCGTTCGTCACCCGATCCACAGCGCAGCACGAGCTCGTTGTCGCAACCGATGTAGCTGGACTCGCCAGAGTTCAGACTGTTCCACAATTTGCAGCGGCACTCGGTTTGAGGCACGACCGAAGTCTGGCGACTCCGGCTACGGGAATGGAGAGACTGTTCGTTAACCGATCCACAGCGCAGCACGAGCTAGTTGTAGCCAGGCCTCTCCGGTTGGATTACTCATGTCGAAGTCTTTGGTCGGGATATACGCTTTGCGGGAGTCGACAATCCGTACTTGGACCGACGCCTTCTCGACGAGCTGTTCCAACCGACGACGATTGCTGTACTGCAGGACAATGAACCGGTCGTTGCTGGTGATCGACTGTATTCCCCACGCCGCCGCGTCGAGCCGCAGTTCGGCGAGCTGGACCATTCTCGCCGCCGCGTCGGGGATCGGACCGAAACGATCCTTGAGCTCCTCTTGGAACTGAGCGATTTCATCAGCGTGATTGATGCGTGTCATCCGGCGATACAAATCGATCTTGTGCCGCAAGTCCGGAACATAATCGTCCGGCAAGTACGCTTCGATCGGCAAATCGATGTCGACGTCCGCAGACAACTTCGGCGGCAGCTTTTTCGCTTGACGAACCGCGTCCTCGAGCAATTGACAATACAACTCGTAACCCACCGCCGCGATGTGGCCACTTTGTTGACTGCCGAGCAGGTTCCCGGCACCACGGATTTCGAGGTCACGCATCGAGATCGCGAACCCGGCACCCATCTGCGAGTACTCCTCGATCGCCCGCAATCGTTTGCTGGCCTCGGGCGTTAAGTGTTTGTTGGGTGAAACGAGCAGATAGCAATACGCCTGATGTTTGTACCGCCCGACACGTCCCCGGAGTTGGTGCAGATCGCTCAGCCCGTACCGGTTTCCCTCATCGATAAACATGGTATTTGCGTTGGGGATATCCAAACCGCTTTCGATGATCGTTGTCGCGAGCAACATATCGAACTTGTGATCGATGAAATCAACCATCACCTGTTCGAGTTCACCTTCCCCCATTTGACCGTGACCGATTCCGATTCGCACTTCCGGCACGACCTCGTTGATCTTGGCCGCGAGGTCCTGCATGTCGCCGATCCGGTTATGGACGAAGTACATTTGACCGCCCCGGTTTAATTCGCGAACGATCGACGACCGGATCATTTTCGGATCCCATCGTGTGACTTTGGTTTCCACCGGCATGCGTTCCGCCGGCGGCGTTTCCAAGTTACTGATATCGCGAGCCCCCACGAGCGCCATGTGCAACGTTCGCGGGATAGGGGTCGCCGAGAGAGTCAACACGTCCACGTTGGTGTGACGTGTTTTCAAACGTTCCTTGACCGCGACGCCGAACCGTTGCTCCTCGTCGATGATCACCAATCCCAGATTATTGAAGTCAACATCCTTGCCCGCCACGCGGTGGGTACCGACGACAATGTCAACCTTTCCACGACGAAGGTCTTTGACCGTCTCGCGTTGATCGGCGGGAGCACAGAAGCGTGACATTTTGCGGATCTCAACCGGAAACTCCGCCATCCGATCGCAGAACGAATGATAGTGTTGTTCGGCGAGCACCGTCGTTGGGACCAAGACCGCGACCTGGTATCCCGACGTGACGGCTTTGAACGCCGCACGCATCGCGACTTCCGTTTTGCCGAAACCCACGTCACCACAGATCAAACGATCCATCGGTTGGTGCGATTCCATGTCCGCCTTGATGCTCTCGATCGCAGTCAACTGGTCGGGGGTTTCGAGATACGGGAAGCTCGCGTCGAACTGCCGTTGCCATTCGTTGTCCGGGTCAAACGCGATCCCACGCCGGGTGGCTCGTTTGGCCTGCAGTTCCAACAACTCGTCCGCCATGTCGGTTACCGCCGCTTCGGCCGCCTTGCGTTGACTCGTCAAGAAGATACCGCCGATCTTTGCCAACCGCGGACGCGTCTTGGTTCCCCCGACGTATCGTTGAATCAACTGAATGCGGGTCGCCGGGACGTGGATTTTGGTGCCGCCGTCGAACTCAATCGTCAGGTGCTCTTGATGCTGGCCGTTCTTTTCGATCGAGTTGAGCCCGCGATACAGACCGATCCCGTGCGAAAGGTGAATCACCAAATCGCCGGGCGTCAGTTGCAGAAAACTGTCGATCGGTTTGCCGCGCACCCGCGAACTCACCCGCCGTACCGGGCTGCGGTGAAACAACTCCGCGCCCGTTAACACCAACACCTCAGCACCCGACAAACGGAACCCGCCGCTGAGCGAAGCGACCGTCATATGCAACCGCCCTGAAGTTGCCGCATCGGTGTCACTGAGCAGATCCGTCAACCGTTGTCCGTCGGCAGGCGTGTCGCCCACGACGATCACTTCATGCCCGGCCGCGACACTGTCGACGCGGGTTTTGGTTTCGTCGAGCGACGCGGCAAAACTGTCTGCGCCGGCGGTATGCAGATCGACGAGATCCTCGTCCGCGGCGTCAGCGATCTGAGTTCCGGTGACCACGCGATGGCCGCGCAGTTCAGCGAGCAGTTCGGGCATCGTGACGAAACGATCCGTTCGTGCCACACGCGACAACAACGCTTGGCTCGTCGCGGCACATTCGGCCGGGTCGACCAACAACACCACCGTGTCACTGGGCAGGTAGTCGACGATCGTTGACTCGGCGCCTGCGGATTCTTCGGCGATCGGCAACTCGGAATCGAAATCATTCGATCCGAGGTCCGGTTTTCCTCGCTTCTTCTTTTTCGCTTGTGTCGGCAGCGGTTCGCTGTCGTCTTCCCGGCTCGCTTCGTCGAAGCTGTCATCAACGAGATTGTCCAAGATCATTTCGCTCGAGACCCCGTCGGCTCCGATCGCGGCGATCTCGACACTATCGAGCGTTTCGCTGCTCCGCTGCGTGGCGGCGTCGAAACGACGGATTGATTCGATCTCGTCCCCGAACCACTCGATCCGAATCGGCGTCGTTTGGTCCGGTGAATGGATGTCGAGCAAACCACCCCGCGAGGCAAATTCCCCGGGAACGTGCACCGCCGTCGTCGCTGCAAAGCCTGCTTCGCTGAGCCAACGACGCAGATCCTCCGGTGCGACTTCATCACCGACGCTGAGTTTGCGGGTCGCACGCGTGAGCCGATCGGCCGACGGGACGCGTTGAATCGCCGCCCCGATGTAGGCGGTCACAACGAGCGGTTCGGGCGAGTCGTTGTCGCGACCACGCAGCGACTGCAGGACCTGCAACCGGGCCGCATAATCGGCGTCACGAATCGACGCGCCGGTCCCATCGCCCGCCGAAAGAGGCAACGCCACGACGTCTTCGATCCCGAAGGCGCGGACGTCGCCGGCAACGATGTCGGCATCCACGGCCTGGGGCAGCAACACCAAAACGTGTGGCGTGTGGCGAGTCAGCGTGGCCGCGAGCAGACCACGGATGCCTCCCCAAACTCCAGAAAACGCGAGCGGCGAATCGCGATCGGATCGGGCAATCGCCTTGCCGACTCCGGCGAACTCGTCGAGCACCGCGGGAACGTCGTGCAACGAACGCAATGAAAGTTTGCGTTTTTTCCCGCGTGTTTTTCTAGCCTTGGGCTGCTGTTTTGATGTCGGTTTCGTCTCGGATGGCACGCTAGGCAGCCTTCGAATGCGGTCGGCGGTGGCGGTGTGCAAGCTGAAAACGTATCTTGATCGCTCGAACTCGCCTAGTTCATCTCGTTTCCCACACCCACTGTATTGAAAGAATTCATGAGCATCGGAATCGGTATCGTCGGAGCAGGCATGATCTCCAATTTTCATGCCAAAGCGATCGCGGACACCAAGAACGGAAAACTGATCGGCTGTTACGACCGCAACATCGATCGTACCGAACAGTTCGCTTCGGCCAACGGATGCCGCTCTTACAGCACTCTCGATGAAATGCTGGCCGACCCCGATGTTCAAGCCGTCGCGATCTGCACGCCCAGCGGTGCGCACCTCGAGCCGGCCGTTGCCGCCGCGAAAGCAGGCAAACACGTGGTCGTCGAAAAGCCACTCGAAGTCACCAAAGAAAAATGTGACGAAATCATCGCCGCCTGTGATGCCGCGAACGTTAAACTTGCCGCCACGTTCCAAAGCCGCTTTCATGAGTCATCTCAATTGATGAAGTCGGCCGTCGACGCGGGGCGTTTCGGCAAAATCACTTTGGGCGACGCGTACGTGAAGTGGTACCGCAGCCAAGAGTACTACGACAGCGGCGCGTGGCGGGGCACGTGGGCCCTCGATGGCGGCGGGGCGTTGATGAACCAAGCCATCCACAGCGTTGACCTGTTGCTATGGTTGATGGGGCCCGCCAAAAAGGTCCACGCAATGATGGACACGATGACCCACGAACGCATCGAAGTCGAAGACATCGTGATCGCAAACATCCAATTCGAGAGCGGAGCGTTGGGGGTGATCGAAGCCACCACGACGGCGTTCCCTGGTGCACTCAAACGTGTCGAAATCGCCGGCAGCGAAGGCAGCGCGGTGTTGGAAGAGGAAGACCTGACGCAGTGGACGTTCGCCAGCGAAACCGATGAAGACGCGTCGATTCGTGAACGCATGGCGGGCAAAACCGAAACAGGCGGCGGAGCAGCCGACCCGGCCGCGATCGGACACCATGGTCACACCGAAGTCTTCAACGACTTCATCGAGGCGATCGAAAACGACCGTGAGCCGTTGGTCAACGGAGTCGAAGGCCGACGCAGCACGGAGTTGATCTGTGCGATCTACGAGAGTGCGAAAACGGGCAAGACGATCGAACTGTAGTTCAATGCGGTTCCGTTTTTAGCTGTCCTGTTCGTTGCCGATTCGCCCCTCGTTGTCTGTAACGAACACAGCCCGCCTCTCGATCCCTCCGCTTCACGCCACGCGAGCACCCCGACTTTCATGTCCACCGTACCGGTTGCCGATCCTTCGATATCCAACCACGCGCCGATCGGCGTGATGGGGCGTCTGCGGATTTGGAAGATGATCTTCGCCACCGCGTTTTCGGAACGATTGGTGTATCGCGGCGATTTCGCACTGGGGACGCTGATGCGTTTCTTGCCGATCGTCACGCAGATCTTCTTGTGGTGGGCGATCTTCGATTCCATCGGACAAAGCAGCACCGAGGGAACGGGGGCGGGGCAACCGACCGGCGGCGAAGCGGTATCGATCGGCGGATATGGTTTCCGCGAGATGGTCGCGTACTACCTGCTGACGATGATCGCCCGCGCGTTCTCCAGCATGCCGGGGCTGGCCTCGGGGATCGCTCAACAGATTCGTGAAGGCGAAATCAAACGATACATGATCCAACCGATCGACTTGATCGGCTTCCTCTTGCTCAACCGGATCGCACACAAATGCGCGTACTACGCCGTCGCGACCGCTCCGTTTGCGTTGGTGTTTTACCTGTGCCGCGACTACTTCGTTGACGGGTTTCCGCCGCTGCATCTGTTCCTGTGCTTCGTCGCGTCCCTCCTGATGGGTTTTCTGATCGGTTTTTTCTTGGAAGCGTCGATCGGGATGATCGGGTTCTGGTTCCTTGAGGTCTCCTCGCTGCTGTTCCTCTATATGCTGTTCAGTTTCTTTCTCTCCGGTCACATGTTCCCGCTGACACTGTTGCCGGATTGGATCGAACCGGCGGTGAATTTTTTGCCGCTGAAGTATCTCGCTTATTTCCCCGCCGCCGTGTTCCTCGGCAAAATCCCCGAGGACGAACTCGCGATGGAAATGGGAATCCAGTTCGCATGGTTGGTGTTCTTTATCGTTCTCTGCCGGTTCGCATACGCACGCGGCGTGGCACGTTACAGCGGATTCGGGGGCTGAGAACATGTGGTCTGAATTGAATCGCTATCGCCGCGTGTTCTTCACGTTCGCCCAGAACAGTTTGGTTCGCGACATGACGTTCCGCACCAATTTTGTGATCGAGTGTTTGAGCAGTCTCGGTTGGACGTTAATGAACGTCGGTTTCTACCTGATCATCTTCGAACATACCAAGTCGATCGGCGCCGACAGCGGTTGGGACCGAGAGAAGTTCTTTCTGTTTCTTGCCACGACTTGGTTCATCAATTCGCTCGTCCAAGCGTTTTTCATGCCGAACGCGGAAGAGTTCAGTGAACTGATCCGGACCGGCGGGCTGGATTTCGCGTTGTTGAAACCGATCGATACGCAGTTTCTGATATCCTTTCGCCGGGTGAGCTGGAGTTCGCTCGCAAACTTTGCCGCCGGAATTGTGATCGCGGCGGTGTCGCTCTGGAAACTCGCCAATCGCGAGGTCGATCCCTACGTTCCGACCGCGATGTCGTGCTTGCTGTACGTGTTCTTTTGCGGGTGCGGGGTAGCGATCATGTACAGCCTGATGATCTGCCTGTCGGCAACGAGCATCTGGTTGGGACGCAATCAAACGCTCTACAACTTTTGGTTCTACATCACGAACTTCAGTCGTTATCCGATGGAGATCTATAACCGGGGATGGGGACAAGCACTCTATGGTCTGTTCACTTTTGTGATCCCCGTTTTGGTGGTCGTGAACGTTCCCGCTCGCCTGATCGCGCGGCCTGTCGAACCACGCACCGACTGGGAATGGTGGCTCGTTGGTTGGACCATTGTCGCGACGCTTCTGAGCGTTCTGGCAAGTCGATGGGTGTTCCGAACCGCCCTTGGCAGTTACCGCAGTGCGAGTTCGTAAAGCCAACTTTGCCACGTCTGTGGTAGACTGCAAAGCAACCTTTTTCTTCCAATCTTTCCTCTAACGATTGAAACCATGGCTCGCTTTCAAACGATTTTTATCGCACTTGTTTTAACGGCGTTGGTCGGTTGTGCCCCAACGCCTCACGGAGGACGTCCCGGTCCCGAAGATCCTGATGCTCCGAAAGAATTCACGACGACCGAATCAGGACTGAAGTACAAAATCCTTCGTCGTGGGAATGGTGAGAAACCGAAACCGATGAGCTTCGTCACGGTCGACTACGCCGGATGGCTCGACAGCGGCGAGGAATTCGACAGTTCCTACAATCGTCGAGAATCGACTAATTTTAACCTCAGCAGCGTGATTCCGGGTTGGACCGAGGGACTGCAGTTGGTCAGCGAAGGCGGCATGATCGAACTGGAAATCCCGTCAGAACTTGGATACGGGCCCGCGGGAATGCCCGGTTCGATTCCTCCCAACGCGACGCTTCACTTCAAAGTCGAACTGCACGACGTTCGTGGCGGTTGATCGAAAACCTCTCCGCTCGATCGGGTTTTAGAACACCGAGACGCCACGACCGGACCGCTGAATTCGCCTGACTCGCTCAACGAGCGTTCGCGTTTTCGAACTTGGTTTTCCAGTACGTTCGCGCCGCGCGGATGAACGGGGCGTATCGGGCGAGGTTCACGTTTCGTTGTGACCGCAGATGCTGCTCGTAGTCGGCCAACCACTTTTGGAAGAACTCAACGCTTCCACGCGAAACGCGGCGTTGCCCATCGATGTCGAAATACCACGGCGCCGTTGTGGCGGCGCGGAAGTGGTCTTCGAATAGCGTCACGACTCGGATCAACGCCCATCCGGGTTCGCTCACGTGGATGGGCGGGATCTTGCCGCCGGCCTTGGCGTATTCGTCGAGTTTGGCTGAATAGTGGACTTTGCCGTTGTGGATGACCTCGAGATAGTCGACCGGATCGCGAACGGTCAGCGTCAACTCCGGCGTCACACTCAACGGAACGTTCTTGGCCTTTTCAAAAACGTGCCCGGGCAATTTCCCGCCCAACGTCGCCTGCAGAAGCGGTCCGTTGGTCGCAAAACTGTGCCCCGCCCACGCGTTTGCCCACCACTGCTCGAGCGAGGTTACTCGGACGGGGATCGACCGAGCATTCTCATACCTCGATTCCGCCGAGTAGGGACCGGCGACGTACAAACGGTTGTACCCGAGCGGATGCAAACCACCCTCATCGCCGCTGCCTGCCAACGGAGCCAACCGGAACCCGGCGTCGAGTGTCTCCCAGTAAATCTGTTCCGCTTCACGTCCGAGCATGATCCCCGGACGCGGTGTCGCGGTCGAAAATGGTCGGCCGCTCTTCGTTTGCAACATCTTGCGATCCAATCGCAACCAATCCCCCAGCACGAAAAACCCGTCGATCTGTCCGCTCGCTAACATCACCGGCATTGACCACGCGAACGGGTCTTCGATCGCGACCTTCGGTAGGGCTGCTGCGCCGCGACTCTGCGGTGCGCCCAGATTCTCCGGTGCTGCGGTTGGTTCTTCTCCACGTCGCCGCTTTGCGAGATTCGCCAATCGATAAAATGCAGCGAGCATCAGATCACTCGGTTCCTGAGATTCGCTCGCCATTGGCGGAGGAAGGTCGTGATAGAACACCAACCCCGCAACCGCGTCGGCGGATGAATCGATGAACATCGGTTCGGTAAGTTTCGGCAACTCCTTGCGATCGCGTCGGGCTCGCAGTTGTTCGATCTCTTCCGCCGTAATGATACGCGATGACGAGCGAGCCTCGTTTTCACTCGCGGTGTTTTCGCTCGCGGTGTTCACAACGGCGACGTGCAGATCTTCCGCCGACATGCGTATCGGCAGGTTTTCCTTCGACGGCGGAACCAAACAATCGCCGCTCGTCCAACCCTGCTCCCGCATTGACAGGATGCGAGGGACGATCAGTGTGGTTTCATCTTCGCTCGTCTTTTCGATTTCGAAATTGCCGGCGATTACGCGAGACTCCGGCCCCCGCGTGACTCGAAACTCATATGGTCCTTCGTGCAAATTCACCTTGGCCTCGCCGTCGACCACGAATCCATATCCCGTGTCTACCGAGGTTCTTCCGGCGAGAGGCCGTTTGACGGCTCGCGAAGCCAACCGCCCGTTCGCCCGGATCATTTGCGGCCGTGTCAGCTCGATTCGTGCGGATACGGGCTCTCCGGTGGCTTCGTCCACCGCGACAAAAGTCAACGTGCCCTCCGCCGCATCGGCCGCTGAAAAAAATCCGAACAGAATCGCAAGCAGTATTCCGAAGCGATTGCGAGCGAAATCGTTCGTTGGGGCAGGCCACTCGGTATTTGGTTTGGCGTTTGCTACAGTGTGCCGACTGTTGTTGGGCCTGCCGTTTTGACGCACCCCAAGGCAACAACGGCAATGACCTGTTTTTTCGCACCTGCGACGTTTCCTACTTTGTTGACGATTCACTGTGGCCGAAGACCTTTATCAAACGCTTGGAGTTTCTCGCGACGCGGACAAATCCGATCTGCAAAAAGCCTATCGCAAACTGGCGCGAAAATACCACCCGGACATGAATCCTGACGATAAAGCCGCTCAGGAAAAATTCAAACGCGTCCAGGAAGCCTACGAGGTTTTGGGCGACGAGCAAAAACGGGCAGCCTACGATCGCTACGGACCCGACTTTGAAAAAATTCGCGGTGGCTATCAACCGGGCGCCGGTGGCGCAGGCGGTGGCGCAGGCGGTGGGCCGACGTTTGACGGTTTGGACATGGAAGAAATTTTCCGCGCCGCCGGGAAAGGTGGCGGGGGCGGAGGAGGCGGATTCGAAAACGGATTCAACGATTTCTTCGAACAGATCCTGGGCGGAGGAGCGGGATTCGGTGGCGGTGCCGGATTCGGCGGCCGCGGAGGATCCCGTCGTGCTCAACCGGCGCCGCCCCAGCGTGGTTCGAACGTGCGCTATGAATTGTCGATCCCGTTCGAAAAAGCAGTCCTTGGTGGCAAGGCGGAGTTCTATCCGACCGGCACCGGAAAGAACGAAAAACTGTCTGTCACCATTCCAGCGGGGATCGAAGACGGTGCCAAGATCCGCTTGCGCGAACAAGGCCAGCAGATCCCTGGGGGAACGCCCGGCGATTTGATCGTGACGATCAAAATCGATCCGCATCCGTTTTTCGAACGCAAAGGCAAAAACCTCGAACTCAAACTGCCGATTACGATCGGCGAAGCGGCTTCGGGTGCGAAGGTCGATGTGCCGACGCCAAAGGGAACTGTTACGCTTTCGTTTCCACCACGCAGTCGCCGCGGCAAACGACTGCGGCTCAAAGGCCAAGGAGTCCAATCGGCCAAAGGCGACCCAGGGGATTTGATTGTCGAATTATTGATCCAACTACCTGATGACATCTCAGATTCCGGTATCGAACTGCTCAAGCAATTCGAAAGCGAAAACTCGTTCGAACCGCGCGCGGGGTTGAAGTTCTAGAGCGTTCCGAGAGTTAACGTAGCCGATCGGATCAATCAGATTTCGAGCCGCTTAACAGCGTCGCGCGATGAGTCACTCCTTCGTCGGCGATAAGTTCGGCGACGCTAGATTGTCTTTCGCTGCGGCGTACGCGTTGTGCCCGGTCGACTCACCTTCGAGAATCGGCTGTTGCTCGGCCGGGATGAACGCCGCGTGCCTAGCAATGACATCGGCGTACTCCGGGTTGGTGGCGAGGTTGGTCCATTCATGAGGATCGCTTTGCAGGTCATACAACTCACGCGAGCCATCGACGTACTCGATGAACCGAAATCGTTCGGAGCGAACGGCGACGTTGCCGCGGCCGAACGTCGTAATCGCGGGATGGTTCCACGATTCGCTTTCTCCCGTCATCAACGGCACCAAACTGTTGCCTTCTTGTTCATCGTCGGCGGGTAATCCCGCTAGTTCGAGCAACGTCGGGAACACATCAATCAACTCCGCCGGTTGAGTAACGCGGCGAGTCGGAACGGTCCCGAAGAGTCTACTCGACTGACTGCGCGGGCCGGCGATGATCAGCGGCACTCGCGTTCCGTCTTCCCACAACGACCGCTTTGCCCAACGTTGCTTTTCGCCTAGATGGAACCCGTGATCCGAAAACAAAACCACGATCGTGTTTTCGGCGTGTGGTCCTGACTCGAGCGCGTCGAGCACCATGCCGACGCAGTGATCGACAAAGGTGACCGATGCTAAATAAGCTTGCACTGCGTGTTCCCACTGGCCGGCTTCGGTAACCCATTGATGCGTGGGACTGACGTGCATTCGGTTCGTCAAGTCAATTGCATATTGGCTCAGGTCGTCGCGGTCATCATCACGGACCTCCGGCAAACGGATCTTGTCCTGCGGGTGCATGTCGAACCATTTTTGTGGCACATACATCGGCACGTGCGGTCGGTAAAAACCGACGCCCATGAAAAACGGCTGCTCGTGTTCTTTGCTGAGCTTTTCTGCTGCCCAACGTGCCGAACGAACATCGGGCATGTCCTCATCACGATCGGGGAACGCACCCCAATCCCAAAGCGGGTGGCCGTGCGGTTGTGATAGTTTCTTATCCGGCCGAGGCCCAAACCCGCCGACGCGGTTGTATTCCTGAAAGAAACGCTTCCCGCCGGTATGGAAAATCTTGCCGGTCGCCATCGTGCGATACCCGTTGGCAGCAAAGGCCTCCGGCATCGTCAAAACTCCTTCGAGTGCGGGAGCCGCCTTCAGATCCGGTGACAAGAAATAGATTCCGGTCGTGTGTGGATAACGACCGGTCATCATGCTCGCCCGAGACGGATTGCACACCGGTGATTGACAGTGGGCGTTCTCGAACAAAACACCTTGCGTGGATAGACGATCGATGTTCGGCGTGATCGCCTGTGGATGACCGCCGAGACAGCCAACCCAATCGTTGAGATCATCGATCGAAATCAACAAGACGTTCGGTCGATCGTCCGCGTAGACGGAAGGTGTCGTTACTAACCTCGAGGCCGATAGCAAACAAAGCGTCAGCGTTAGCATTCGAATCATGGTTCGTCGTCTCATGGATCACCGTCAATCGATGTGAAAGAGTCAGCCCGCCGAGGCAAATGCTCCGATCACCCGCGTGCATTTTGCTTTTTCTTTTGCGACGCCGATCGGGCTTTCCTCTTGCCTCCCATGTGGTCAGACGCGTCCATCTCGGTCGCCTGACCTCGGTCCGAACAATACCGCATCCACTGGTCGAGTTCGGCTCGCAACGTTGCCATCACGGCGGCGTACTCTGGATTCTCCGCGAGGTTATTCATCTCGTTCGGGTCGTCGACAATGTCATAAAGTTCGATTTCCGGGCGATGGGTGTAGCGGTGAACCAGACGCGCGGCATCCTCGTCGCCCGATTCCGCTTTCGCGACCCAGCTTCGAAAGAGCTTTGAAGCGGTGCAGGCGTTTTGAAATTCAACGTCGGGCGAAAAGTTCCAAATGTATTTGAACCGTTCCGATCGAACCGAACGGATTCCAAAGTGATCTGAACCATTTATGATTCCACGAGTGGTCATCTCGCCGAAAACAAATTGTTTGTGTTCCTGTTTTCCAGAAAACACCGGCAGCAAACTCTTGCCGTCCAACACGGGATCTGCAACACCGCCGGCCGCCTGCACAAAGGTCGGCAGCAGATCGACGTATTCCACCATCGCCGGGTTGACCGCACCGGGTTCAATCTTGCCCGGCCAACGTGCGATCATCGCCGACTGCAGTCCGTTGTCGTAGCAGGTCCATTTGGCAAACGGCATCGAGTTTCCTTGCTCGCTGACCACGACCAACAACGTGTTGTCTGACATGCCGTGTTTCTCCAACAGTCCCATCGCTTCGCCCACTTGGGAATCGAAGTAGGTGATTTCAGCGAGGTATCGTGACATCGCCTCACGCGTTTCGGGCGTGTCAACGTGATACTCGGGCAACTGTACTTCGCCCGGCGGATACGCCGACGCGTCGCCTTTGTCCCAAGGCGTGTGAGGTTCATTGGAACAGAGCAGCAGACAGAAGGGCGTTCCGTCCCGGTCGCACTCTTCGATGAACGCATCGACTTTGGCAAAGTCAGGATTTTTACCTTCGGGAATCTTCTCCCAACAGAACACCGACCGGGGTGCCACGTGTGATTTGCCGCTGTGTGCAACCCGGTACCCGAGATCGCCGAGGTATTGCACGACCGACGGTGTTCCTTGGGCGACGTGTGTGTGGTTGGGATAGGCCCCGGTTTTGACCGGATACTGACCGGTATAAATGTTGTGCCGGGTCGGCGAACACATCGCGGCGGCTTGGAAGCATCGCGTGAACCTCATTCCCTGCGTCGCGAGTTTATCGATGTTGGGCGTCTGGGCTTGTCCGCCGTAACAGCCGAGGTCGGAATAGGTGCAATCGTCCGCGATGATAAATACGATGTTCGGTTTGCCGTCGCGGAGCGAGGCGTCGTCGGCCGCATATGCGACAGAAGTCAACAGCGCAGCGGCCCATACAAAGGCGTTTGATTTCATGACGTGCTGTGGGGAAGCAGGGAGGTTGGCGACGATCGATGCGAAACATCGAGAAGATCGGTTCGAGGAAACCAAATCGCCGTAGTGCCAAGAGTATAGAGAATTCGATCCCTCGTCACACAAGCCAGCAATACCTGCGAATCAAACGCGGGCTATGCATGTCGTTTCATGCAGTGGGACGGGCCGCGAACTTCTGCCGTGCGGCAATTCTCTGGCAAGGAATCGATTGGCAACCTTACAGCCGGTCGGCGTTGGCTGCGGTTCGCATGGGAACAGCCGACGCTGAGCTGTCTACGTTCAACCGCCTTCGCTGTCGCCGACGAGGCCGAGTTCGGCGAGCCAACGACGGCCCGTTTTGGCGGGGGCGGCGTTGTCGCGTTTCTCACGCTGCAACTCTTCGAGACGTTCCTCGAGTTCTTGTGCTCGTTTGGCGAGTTCTTGTCGTTCGCGAGAGAGTTTTGCTCGTTCGAGCGAAGCCTCAATTTCCGCTTGCCGGAACTTGTCTTCCCAGTCGTTCTTCAACTGGGCCAGACGCTCGCGTTCTTCCATGACGAGTTCATCCGAATCGATCATGCTAGCGATCGCCGCCGCACCGATCGCGGTACCGTCATTACGAGTACCGGATTGGTTTTCGAGCAGCATCCGCAACTCGCCGATCTCTTCGTCACGCTTTTGCAAAGTGCGTTCGGCACGTTCGGCACGTTCGACCAACGACTCGACGAACTCCTGCGGAGTCGGCAGTGGTTCTGGTTCAGCCGCGTCGTCCACGCCTTCACTCGAAGCAACAACCGCGCTGGCTCCGCCGTTGGATGCCAGCGAACTCACGAACTCGTCCGCGTCGAAGGTGTCCTCCTCCATCTGACGCATGATCAGAGCTTTGCGTTCCTCCCACGACAGGGAATCGTCATTACCGCTGGTTGCTTTGACGGTTTGACTGACGTTGGATTCGGCAACCTGTGCCGCGAGCATCTCGTTCTGATGACGCAGTTCTTCGTTGGCACGCCATGCTTCGTCGAGCGTTGACTGAAGGTGCAGGTAATCTTCTTGCAGCGCCGTATGTTCGGGCGACGGTCCAGCAGGCTGGTCCGCATCGGCATTCTCGCCCGGGCCAATGACCGGACATTCAACGCCGTGGATTTGCCAGCCATCGAGACGACCGTCGAGCTGGTCAAAGCGGTGCAAAAGAGTCTGCAGTGACTCGAGGATCACGACGGAGGTTTCCTCCATCACGCTCGCGTTCGTGACAGGAGCATCCAATGTAGGACACGCGTCGTCGTCGAAGGCTTCACCGTCCTCTGCCGATTCGAGTTCTTCGGTGAATGCCTCGTCTCTATCGAGGTGCATGGCCTCTTCGTGTTGAGCGACATCCTCCGACGGCGTGACGATTTGCGACGGTGTGATATCCGCAGGCTGCACGGCGTCCGCTTCTTCAGCGACCGTGTTAACACTCTCCATGATCGCGTCAACATCCTCGGCAATGGTGTCGACCTCGTCCGCAATGAGGTCAACATCGTCGGCGTCCGTAACGGCGCAGACCTCATCGTCGAGTTCCGTCAAACCCGGCTCTGTGTTGCTGGACTCTTCCGCCGCGGCGATCTCGCTCACCGAATCAGCGAGCGGCGTCGAAAGTGCGTCGGATTGCTTAGGCGCATCGATCGACTTTTTGGGCTGCTTGCGGCGACTCCTTCTTCGACTCGAACGTGACATACCGTGCGACTAGCGTGCAAATGATGGTGGATGGATCGGCGATTCGATCGCCTCGTGCAATCACGAAGGTGGCTTCCGTCAGTGTGCCCGGATCTGTTCGGATTGCTGGCCTTCGTGTTATAGTCCCGACAGCGCCGATTCCCGGTTGCCCGCGGTCGTTTGTTTACGACTCGCCGCGGCATCGATGGGAATGGGCATTCAGGCCTACCGAAAACGTAGGTTACAAAAGTATCCCCCGCAAATAACGTTTAAGTCTGCAGAGCGACCGTTTGGCCAAAAAGAAGACCGCCGCGAGGCCCGACCAATCCGCTGAAACCTCCCAACCGGATTCTTCGGTCGACAAGCCCGATTTCGAAGCAACTCTGTCTGACATCGAATTGATCGTGAGCAAGCTCGAAAGCGGCGAGTTGTCGCTCGACGAATCGCTGCAGCAATACGAGTCGGCTGTGGGGAAAATGCGGCAATGTTACGAGTTGCTCGAGGTTGCCGAACGACGCGTCAGCATCCTGTCCGGGTTCGACGCCGAGGGAAACCCGATCACCACACCGCTCGACGACGACGGTGACGGCGCCGGAAACGATGCGGAGTCGTTAAAGAACAAACAACAAAAACGCGCCCGCCGACGTGGCGTCGCCCCGAACACGGCCTCCGACGCGAGTGACGATGACGCGGATTCGGAGGATTGGTCATGATCGATGTGGCGGAACTGCTGCGGCCCTACCGCGACGTGATCGAAGGCGAACTTGACCGCGCGTGCCGGTTTCCGGAGGGCTGTCCCGAAAAACTCGCCGAAGCGATCCGCTACGCGGTGCTCGCACCGGGCAAACGTTTGCGTCCGGCATTGGTGATGATGGCCGCCGAGGCTTGCGGCGGGTTACGAGAAGACGCGTTCGCGCCCGCGGTCGCGGTGGAAATGATCCACGCCTATTCGCTGATCCATGATGATTTGCCGGCGATGGATGACGACGATCTGCGTCGAGGTCGCCCGACAACTCACATCGCCTACGGCGAAGCCACCGCGATCTTGGCCGGCGACGCGTTGCAGTCGCAGGCGTTCGCACATCTTTATTCGCGTATTTCTGACCCCATTTTGGCTTCCCGGTTGATGGGGGAACTCGCGATCGCCTCGGGAGCATCCGGTTTGGTCGGTGGCCAAGAGGACGACCTCGCGGCAGAAACGATTGAATTGAGCGTTTTCGAGTCACCGTCACGGGCTATCCGCCATCTCGAATCAATCCACCGCCGCAAGACCGGCGCGTTATTTGTCGCTTGCGCAAAAATGGGTGCCATTGCGGCGGGAGGTAGCCAGGAGCAGGTCGATGCGTTGGCGAGATTCGCCGATGCGTTCGGTTTGGCCTTCCAAATTACTGACGATGTGCTCGACTTTACCTCCGACGCGGAAACCCTCGGCAAACGCACCGGGAAAGACAGCGGGCGGGGAAAATTCACATTCCCCGACCTGATGGCCGCTCAGCGAGACGAGGAATCTCGACTAGAATTAGGGCTGGCGGTAAACCCCCATGATGCCGATCTAAGGTCTGGTTGCAGTGAATCCGGTCGCAACGAATATGACGATTCTGAGACCGCCACGCGAACGGACATCGGCGTCGGGATCGCGTTGGCCCGAGAACAGGCGGCGGCACTCATCCAGTCCGCACACGATTCGCTCGAGTTATTCGGCACGTCGGGACAACGGTTGGGGCAAATGGCGGACTATCTACTGGAGCGAACCTCATGACGAACAATCCATCCCAACCGACCGGACCGAGGCATCCGTTGCTCGCTTCGCTCCCCGACGCCACGCCGCTGGCCGAGATGCCTTCGGAAAAGCTGGACAAGATGGCCGTCGAGATCCGCGACGTGCTGTGCAACTTGCTGGCCACACGGACCGCTCACTTTGCATCGAACCTGGGCGTCGTCGAGTTGTGCTTGGCTTTGCACGCGGAGTTCGACTTCCGCCACGATCGATTGATCTGGGACACCGGCCATCAAATTTACCCGCACAAACTGGTCACGGGCCGGTACTCGCAATTTGAAACGATCCGCACCCGCGGCGGATTGATGGGATATCCCAACCCGGCCGAGAGTGTTTACGACCTGTTCATGACCGGTCACGCGGGCAGCAGCGTCAGCACCGCGGTCGGTTTGCGAAGCGGCGACATCTTGACCGGGCAACCGGACCGCCGAACCGTCGCGGTGATCGGTGACGGGGCGTTCCCGAGCGGGATCGTGTTCGAAGCACTCAACAACGCCGGCGCGTCAAAAGAAAACCTGACCGTCGTCCTGAACGATAACAAGATGTCGATCTGTCATCGCACCGGCGCGGTGGCGAGTTATCTCGATCGACTGCGAAACAATCCGTTCTACACCGGATTGAAAAACGAAGTCGTCCGGTTGCTCGACCACGTGCCGATGTTCGGTGACCCGGCGGAGCGTCTACTCGCCCAAATGAAAGAAGGCGTCAAAGCTGGCTTGCACGGCGGGATGCTGTTCGAAGAGCTCGACATTCGCTACATCGGTCCGATCGACGGGCACAACATTGCGTTGCTTCGCAAGTACATGAAGTTGTGCCAGGAGGCCGAAGGCCCTGTGCTCTTGCACGTCGTCACAGAAAAGGGACACGGATACAAACCTGCCGCCGAAGATCCGGTCTTCTTCCACACTCCGCCGGCGTTCGAGGACCGTGGCGGCACGCCGGTCACTCGCGGCAGTGAAGGACGACCGCCGTACACAACGCACGCCCGCGATGCGATCGGCGAAGCGATGAAGCGCGACGACCGCGTGACGGTGATTACCGCCGCGATGTGCCAAGGCAATAAACTCGAACCGGTTCGCGAACAATTCCCCGAACGATTCTTTGACGTCGGGATATGTGAATCGCACGCGGTCGCCTTTGCCGCCGGCCAATGCAAATCCGGCATGCGTCCAATCGTCGATATCTACAGCACGTTCTTGCAACGCAGCTACGATCAGATCTTCCAGGAGGTCGTTCTGCAAGATTTGCCGGTGGTGTTCATGATGGACCGGGCCGGTCTCACGGGCCCCGACGGTCCGACACACCATGGCGTTTATGACATCGGATACATGAGGTTGTTCCCGAACCTCGTGCTGATGGCTCCCGGCTACGCGGCCGAACTGCCGATGATGCTCGACGCATGTTTGGCACACGATCATCCGACCGGGATTCGCTATCCGAAAGCCTCCGCGCTCGAGTTCGAACACACGCCGGCGGCGATCGAGATGGGCAAAGCCGAGTGGATTCGCGAAGGTGAAGACGGCACGATTGTCGCCTACGGGGCGATGCTCGAACAAGCACTCGACGCGGCCGAACAGCTCGACGGTGAACTCAGCGTTGGGGTTGTGAACGCTCGCTTCGTCAAACCGATCGATCATGAAATGGTCGCCAAATCCATGGCAGACGGCCGGTTCGTCGTGACGCTCGAAGAGGGAACCACCGTCGGCGGCTTCGGCTCGGCGTTTCTCGAATCGGCTGCGGATCAACGTCTCGATACACGGCAAATTCACCGACTTGCACTGCCGGACGTCTTTGTCGAACACGGTGATCGGTCCGACCTGTTGGCCGACGCGTCCCTTTCGGCAGATGGCATCGCCAACACATGCCGCAACGCAGCAACCAACGTGAGTGTGTGATGACCTCTCCGACCGACGGCGACGAACCAGTCCGCGAGGCACCCCACGCCGACAAGGAATTGAACGCTCCGCACGAGGAGCGACTCGATTGGTGTAAGTGCGGAAAAATGCCTCGGATCGTTGTCATTGGGACTCCCGAGAGACAACGCGTGCAGTCGGCTTGGCGGAGATTGCGGCCGGTGGTTTCAGGCAGCGCAAAGCTCGTCGCGGAAGACTTCGCGTTCGATTATCAATTCACCGGCGATGACGCCGACTTGGTGATCGTGCTCGGCGGAGATGGCTCGATCCTGCAGTCGGCCCGGCAAATGGGGGCACACCAAATTCCTGTGCTCGGCATCAACTGCGGCCGACTCGGCTTCCTCGCAGCACTCTCACCGGAAGACTTCCTCGACGCGTGGCCGAAGGTCTGCGGTGGTGACTTCGCCGTGATCGATCATTTGATGTTGAAGGTCGAAATCGTTCGCGGCGAAAAGGTCATCGCCGAACAACTCGCGCTCAACGAAGCCGCGGTGTTGTCGGGACCGCCGTTTCAGATTCTCGACATTGACTTCTACACCGACGGTGAACTGGCGACACAGTACCGTTGCGACGGTTTGATCATCGCGACCCCGGTCGGTTCCACCGCCCATAGTTTGTCAGCCGGCGGCCCGATCGTTCGTCGGCATTTGCACGCGATCATCATCTCGCCGATCAGCCCACACACGCTGACGTATCGGCCCGTGGTCGAGTCCGCGGACACGTCGCTGGAGTTCACCGTCACCGAGCCACAGGAAACGACCTGCATCCTGGTCGACGGGCGGATCCTCGGCAAACTCGAAGACGGTGACCGGGTGCGCGTCAATCGAGCGCCGGTGTCCTTCCGGATGCTCCGCGTGCCGGGGCAAAACGATTACCGTACGCTGCGTGAGAAACTCGGATGGGGCGGTTCGGTAAACCTGAGACATTGATCGACATTCTTTGGCAATGCGATGTCGCGGTGGCCGTCGATAAACCTGCCGGGTTGAGCACGACGTCACCGCCCGGTACGGACTCGCTCGAGTCCTTTATGCGCCGTCAACTCGGCCGTGAAAACGAATACGTCACCGCGGTCCACCGACTCGATCGCGACGTCAGCGGCGTGGTGCTGCTCGCATTGACGAAAAAATCGGCACGCTTGCTTTCGCAGCAATTCGCCGCCCGGCGGGTTCGCAAAACTTACTTGGCCTGGGTGAACGGCAACGTCGCGCAAACCCAATCCTTTCCCGAAAATTTGCCCGCTGCCACCATCCGGTGGACCGATCACGTTCGGAAGCTGCCTGACGTCGCCCGCGGCGAAGTCTGCTCGCCCGAATCACCGGGCGCGAAGAAAGCGGAGACAGAAATCGCCGTTGTTCACTACGATCGGAATGCCGATTGCACCTTGTTGCGGTTGTCACCGCTAACCGGTCGAATGCATCAACTGCGGTTGCAAACGGCGTCGCGGGGACACGCAATTTTGGCAGACCCGATCTACGCAGCGCCGACCCAAACCCTGCCACAGCATCCGCAGTGGCAGTTCGATACGATCGCGCTGGCCGCGACCCAGTTGACGTTTCATCATCCACGCACCGGTGTGTTAACAGAAGTCCTCTGCGATCGGTTAACGGAAGTGTGAACGTAGCGTCCACCCCTTCACGAACAAATCCATGTCGACTCAAACCGCCCCACAGCCTCCCACTTCGTCGCACGCCGCCGATCTTCCCGATCCCGACGTGAAGCCGGGGCGTGATGTCGTGATCTTTGACGGCCAGTGCAACGCATGCGGGCTCGCGGCGAAACGTTTGCATCAACTCGACCGGTTCGGTGACCGACTCTCGTTCATCTCCTTGCACGACCCTCGCGTCGTGCAGTGGTACCCGAACCTCACGCACGACGACCTGATGGAACAGATGTATGTCGTCGATACCGAGGGGCGACAACACGGCGGCGCCGACGCACTGCGTTATCTGTCTCGGCGACTACCGATTCTGTGGGCGTTTGCCCCGCTGCTACATATCCCGGGAACCGCCGGTTTGTCGCATTGGCTCTATGGCATCGTCGCCCGCAATCGCTACTGGGTTTCGCGTCGATTCTTCGGCACGAAAGACGTTTGCGACTCGGACGCCTGTTCAATTCACTTTCGCAAATAAGGCGTCGGGCCCTGCGGGCACCTGACGCTCCGTCGACAGTACGTCGGCTGCCCATTACAACATGGGCTATGAACGAAACACCTCAATCCGGCGAAACGGGACCGGCTCTTCCCGATGTTGAAACGGCCGCGGTGATGCTCAAGGCAGCCGTGGGGCAAATCGAATTCGCGCGGCAATACACCCTCGAATTGCTCGCCGCGACGCCACAGTCGCGTTGGTATGAAATACCTGACGGCTGCGTCACACACGTCGCTTGGCAAGTCGGACACCTCGCGGTCAGCCAATACGGGTTGATGCTGTTTCGCATCCGTGGTCGCCAACCCGAAGACCTCGATCTCGTCCCGGGGCGATTCCGCAAAACGTTCGGCCGCGGAGGCAAACCTCCCGCGACCTCCGACGGCCAGCCGAGCCCCGAAGAGCTTCTTGCGAAACTCGGCGAAGTCCATCAACAGGCGATGACCGAGATCGCGTCAATCGATCCTGCGACTCTGCTCGACGAAGTCGACATGCCCTACGCAGTTTACCCGTGCAAACTCGGTGCAATCCTGTTTTGTCCGATGCACGAGTCCATCCACGCGGGGCAAATCGGCGTGACCCGCCGTCATCTCGGGTTGGAGTCGGTGCGATGAAGAAACGCCCGGCGAAAGAGACTTCCGGTGAGGAAGTTTACGAAGACGGTTTGCGTGTGATCGAGGAATCCATCTACGACCACCCCAAGTACTACGACCTCGTTTTCGGTGCCGATGTCGCGGCGGAAACCAAGTACATCTTGGACTGCCAACACGTTTTTGGAACCGGCGAACCGGGATGGTTCTTCGAGCCGGCCTGCGGGACCGGGCGTTTGATGTATGCGTTGGCTCGCAAGGGGCATGACGTATGTGGTCTCGATCTGAACTCGAAAGCCGTTGCGTTCTGCAACGATCGGTTCCGCCGGAAAGGCTATCCCGAAACCGCGATCTGCGCTGACATGTGCGAGTTCTCTCGCGCGGATTTTAAAGGCATCTTTCCTCAGTCGCGCAAGAAAGCCGGCCCGGTCGCGGTCGCGTTCAACACCATCAACAGCTTCCGTCATGTCGGCAGCGAAAAGGACGCACGGGCGCATTTGGAATGCATGGCAGATGTCGTCCGTCCCGGCGGGCTGTATTTGCTCGGAGTTCATTTGACCCCAACGAGTGTCCCGCCGAGCGAAACCGAAAGCTGGTCTGCACGTCGCGGACACCTGGCGATCAACACGCACATGTGGACAGTCGACCGAGACAAAAAGAAACGTCTCGAACGCTTCGGCATCCGCTTTGATGTGCACACACCGAGCGATAGTTTTCGGATCAACGACGAACTGCGTCTCCGCAGTTACACGCCGCTGCAAATGCAACGCTTGATCGACCATGGCGGCAAGTGGGAGTGCATCGCAACCCACGATTTCGGATACGAAGTCGACAACCCGATCGAAGTCGATTCCTCCACCGAAGACGTCGTCTACGTCCTGCAGAGAAAAAGATTCTAAGACACGCAGGATTCACTTCCCTGAGCACTCGGGTGTTCGGTGTGTTGGGTTGGCGAGGTGGTTGGCATTCCAACCCAAGGCCTTACTGCCGTTCGGCTCACGTCGTTTGGCCTTAGCAGGCTGATGCGTGGATTCCGCCGGGACGAGCCCGACGGAGATCGATGTTCTCTTTTTCCGGGAGTCTGTAGCTGTCAGTTGAACGCCCCGCCGGGGCAAGCCCGACGGAAACGCTCGGGTGCTCGAAGTGCGTGAGCACTCAAGTGTTGGGGTGGCGACTTGGTTGGCACTCCAACCCTAGAGCATTCAGCCATTCGGCTCACGGACCTGTCCCTTTCCGTCCGGGCTCGTCCCGGCGGAAGGAACAAGTGACCGCTATTGCATGCCGCCACCAACCGAGGCTCCGTCACCTACGAATCCAACAAACAATGCCGGTTCGCCATGCTGATTCCGCTCACGATCGCACCGACAATTCCGACGAACCCTTGATCCGTTCCGCACAGATACAGGTTCGGTAAATGGGTACAACCATCGAGTTGCTTTTCAGGTGCACCGTAAACGGCTCCGTTGTCGTGGAATGTGAAACGCCGGATTGTTTTCGGCGTGAACACATCCGTGGCGACGACGTGCGATCGGAAGTCGGGCATGAAACGTACCGCGGAAGCCACCGCGGCATCGTACTGCGTCACCTTCTCTGCGAGGTACTTGTTCTCGGGTAACTCGCACCAACGATCATGGTTTGCGAGCGTTGTGATCCGCACGACTCCATCGGGCAACTCGCCCTCATCGGAGTCGTAAATGTAATTGTTCGGACTGCAAATCACTCCGGTGCGAGCGTCACACAACTCATCGTCCGGACGTCGCCAATGGAACTTGTCCGAATCGTTGTAAAACACAATTGTGCGGTCAAAACCGAGTTCTTTCGGGTCGCGGTCGAGGACACTGATCGACTCGATAAACGACAACTTACCCGCCCGCGCCACCTCCGGCGTGGTGATGTCATCGCACATCCGCATCGTCTCGATGTTGCCTGCCGACGACAAAATTCGCTTGCCTTCGATCTCGGTACCGTCATCGAGCACAACGCCGACGGCGCGGCCGTCTTCGACATGGATACGCGAAACACCGTGACGCAGTTTTAACTCACCGCCGAGTCCGCGGAACTTCCGAACAAGGTTCTTTAGAATCACCCGCACGCCTTTGTACGGGCGACCGAACCCTTCGAGGTAGCAGGCCCGAAACATGATGCAGAATTGCCCGAAGTCCATGTCGTCTTCGCGGGCGTTGCCGTACCACATCAGTGGGCAGAGCAACATTTCGATCAACAACGGTTCGCTCAGGTGTTCGGCCAACACCTCTCGTGCACTGCGCATGAACTCGGGCGAACCGCCATCCATGTCGGAGTAATCGAGAAGCGAACCGCAGAGCGTTCGAAACCCGTCGATCTGGTCGGGGAACCGAGACGCGATCTCACTTTCGAGCAGTTCGATGTCGTTCGTAAAATCGAGCGATACGTCGGGAAAGCGGATCGATGAACCGATCTGTTCGGCGAGCTTGAAATCTTCCCACCCGAAACGCAGTTGCCGGATCAACTTGGCGAGCGGGCCGCGTTTGTCACCTTTGCGGGCGAAGTTCGTCATCGCGTGCAAGCCGACGTCGTAGTCACGGCCGCCCATTCGATAGAACGAATTCAGGCCGCCGATCGTGTAGTGTCGTTCGAGAATGCAAACGCGTTGGTCGAAGTGGGCCAACCGGATTCCGGCTGCCAACCCGCTCATGCCCGCGCCAATGATGATCGTATCGTACATGGAGAAACGAGGTGAAAGGTTGCGGGCGCGACGTGACGCAGAAATCTCGGCCGGGATCGCCTCGACGGGAGAAACTCAACCGGAATTCGCGCGGACGTTGACCAGGGCTCCTCTCGCTCAGATGTCCTTCATCTTGGGCTCGAGGTAGGTCACCGTCGAGTGCATGCTGGCCAGGTTACCGTAGTCCTCTTCCGGAATTTGGACCCGGTGACGCTTTCGCAGTTCCATCACGATATCGAGGAAATCCATCGAATCGAGTTCGAGTTGGTCTCGAAAGGGTTTCTGATCATCGAGGCCATCGAGATCCTCATCGGGAGAGATGTCTTCGAGGATATCGATGATTTCGTCGCGGATTTCAGCGGGGGTCATGGACGCGGTTGGGGGTGAGGAAAACGGAAGGTTCAAAGGGACGGGAGTTCATGCGAAAACCCACGAATCGTGGGAGAGTCTCCCAGCAAAGCGATAGTTTCGACGCCAAGACGCAAACGCACAAGGCCATACGCCGGGTTGTTTTCGTCAACCCTGCCGGAGCGAAAGCCGCCCCGCGTGTGAAGCGGTATCCTCCCGGTGGTGTTGACCGCTCAGTCGTTCCGAGCGTGGCCATCGGTGAAACGCCGCACGCCGACATCCGCGGCGCGTAACCGGCTCGGGGATCAAAGCCGACCGATAATCACAACGGAGTTGATCCCGAGCATCCCGAACGAATTGTTGAGGATGTAATCGACACGAGGCTTTTCCTGAGGATCGTTCAGGACCAATCCGGGCAGATCGCAATCGGGGTCGAGTTCGTCGACGTTGATCGTCGGGTGAACCACGCCGTCGTTAAATGCCGCCAAATTACCGGCCAATTCGAGAGCCCCGGCCGCACCCATGGCGTGACCGATGTAGCTCTTTGTGTTGTTGATCCGCACGTTGCTCGATTCGCCGAAGATACTCCGCAGAGCCTTGCACTCCTGCGAGTCGCCGCTCATCGTGCCGGTCGCGTGAGTGCTGAGGATGTCGATCTGTTCAGCGTCCAGCCCTGCTTTGTCGAGCGCCATTTGCACGCACTGTGCCTGGCGTTCCGGGTTGGGCAGCACGAAGTCGGTCGCGTCCGTGTTCATCGCATAACCGACGAGTTCGCCGTAGACTTCCGCCCCGCGGGCTTTGGCGTCACTGAGCCGCTCGAGGGTGTAAAGGCAACCTCCCTCCGCGACGACGATGCCGTTACGTTGCTTGTCGAACGGTCGCGAGGCGGCGGACGGGTCGGCGTGCGTCGCTAACGCGTTCTGGCTGTTGAAGCTCGCGAAGATCCCGAACGTGTGGATGCTTTCGCTCGTTCCGCCCGCAATCGCGACATCGCATTCGTTCAGCCGGAGCATCTGTGCCCCCTGGATAATCCCTGCGTTGCCCGCCGCACAGGCAGCCCCGATCGTGTAGTGGGGCCCGGTCACGCCGAGATTCAACGCGATCTCGCCCGCCGGATTGTTGGCGACGGTTCGCGGGTTGTGGTGGTGCGACCAGCAGCTCGTGTCGTAATCAAATCCCTTGATTACAAAAATCTCGTTCTCGGTTTCCACGTTGCCGTGCTCGGTCACACCCACGTAAATGCCAACACGTGACTTGTCGACATTTTCCCACTCGATGCCCGAGTGCGCGATCGCTTCGTTGGCCGCGTAGACGCCGACGCTGCCGGCGCGGGTTCCCCGGCGGATGTCCTTTTTGGACTGGTATTTCTTGTCATCAAAATCGCAGATTCCGGCGAGGGTTTCGCCGAAATATCGAATCTCGTACGGCTGGACACCGCTGCGTTTCTCCAACAACGATTGGCGAAACGATTGCCAGTCGTTTCCGTTGGGAGCCGTCAACCCGATGCCCGTAATGACAATCCGCTGTTCGTCGGGAAGCTTCGATGCCAAATTGGGTGCGATCACGTGTTATTTAACCGAGAGTGGTGATGAATTGAGCCACAAAACGTAACGTTTGAGAGCCAAATACTCAACGCCCCGCCCGCTGGGATGCCGCGAATCTCGCACCCCTTTTGCTGCGTCCCCGCGACGAAGAACGAAAAATCCCTACACTGTGTTGTCGGCACCGTCGTTGGCACTGTAGTTGGCACCGCGATCTCGCGAATGAGCTGCGGTTTTGTGGCGGCCCCGCGATGCCCGCTCGCGTGCCAAAACGAGTTCAGGCGACCGACGCCCGGCGAACCGACCCACGCACCTTCAACCCGATCGATTTGAAAAGCACATGGCCAAGGATTTTCTCAAAGGAATTGCCGACGAGTACGACGTAGTTGTGATCGGCAGCGGCCTGGCCGGGATGACGTCGGCGAATATTCTCGGCCGTGCTGGCCACCGGGTGCTGTTGCTCGAACAGCATTACAAACTCGGCGGCTTGGCAACCTGGTTCCTGCGTCCGGGCGGTCATACGTTCGACATTTCACTGCACGGGTTCCCACACGGCATGGTGAAGTCGTGCAGGCGATATTGGAGCCGCGATATCGCCGATCGAATCGTCCAACTGAAAAACATCCGGTTCGACAACCCACAGTTCTCACTGACGACGACGTTCAACCGAGAGGACTTCACGCGGTTGCTGATCAACCGTTTCGGGATCGCTGAACCGACCGTCAACGAGTTCTTCGACACCGCCCGCGGGATGAACTTCTACGACGACCAAACAACGACCACACGGCAACTGTTCGATCGCTTCTTCCCCGGACGCGACGACGTGGTGCGTTTGCTGATGGAACCGATCACGTATGCGAACGGGTCGACTCTCGAGGACCCTGCGATCACGTACGGGATCGTGTTCAGTAACTTCATGAGCAAGGGCGTGTTCATCTACGAAGGCGGCACGGATGACTTGGTCGCTCGGATGAAAAAAGAACTGACCAGCAACGGTGTCGACATTCGGATCAATTGTCCGGTCGATCAAATCGAGGTCGCCGACAGCCCGCTGCAAGGCTCGCGGGTTTCGGCCGTGCACGTCCGCGGACGCCGGATTCCTTGTCGGGCTGTTGTCAGTAACGCGAACTTGCGCACAACGATTCTGAAGATGATCGGCGAGGAAAAACTCGACCGAGGTTTCGTCGAGCAAACCGAACAGGTGCGGCTGAATAACTCTAGCACTCAGGTCTACATGGCTCTCAAACCGGGTGAGGAGATCGACGAATCGAGCGGCGATCTATTCTTCACCAGCACGGCGAAAGAGTTCCGCACGGATCTTTTGCTCAGTCGTGATATCACGTCGCGAACGTTCAGTTTCTACTACCCGCGAACGCGGCCTCACAAGAAAGAACGCTACGCGATCGTCAGCAGCACGAACGCGAACTGGTCCGACTGGGCCGACCTCAGCGACGAGGAATACCAGGCCAGCAAAGACGACCTGGTAGAGACAACGATCGACGCACTCGAGAAGTACATTCCCGGCGTCCGCGACAAAATCGATCGAGCGGAAGCCGCCACGCCGAGAACGTTCAAACACTACACGATGCACGAAGGCGGCGCGAGCTTCGGCACCAAGTTCGAAGGTCTCGCCGTCAGTCGGGCGTTGTCGCAGCAAGTCGGCGGGATGTACCACGCCGGCAGCGTCGGAATCATCATGAGCGGATGGCTCGGTGCGATCAACTACGGCGTGATCGTCAGCAACGAAGTCGACCAAATGCTCGTCCGCGAATCGTCCGCCGTTTAAGTGGTTTCCGTAGCCGGAATCGCCAAGGCTTCGGGGGTGCGTTGTTGTGGGGGAGACTGAATTCTTGGCGAATCCAGCTACAACAACGTAGCCGGAGTCGCCCAGAGTTCGGTAGCACGCCAACACCCGAAGCCTGTCTGAACTCTGGGCCCGTCTGAACTCTGGCGAGTCCAGCTACCGCGTTCGCGAAATCTCGCGATCGGATCGCGTTAGATATTTTTCCAACAGCGTTCTTTCGCGCTCGCGAGAACCGCGTCACACACCTTTTGCGTTTCCAACGCGTCGCGGAAATTCGGATGGGCCGGTTCACCGGTTTCGAGCGACCGGAGGAAATCGGCGACTTGGTGAATGAACGTGTGCTCGTATCCGATCTGCAAACCTGGAACCCACCAGTTGCCCATGTAAGGTTGGTCGCCGTCCGTAACGTGAACGCTGCGCCATCCGCGAACGATGGAATCGTCGGCGTGATCGAAGTATTCGAGGCGATGCAGATCATGCAAATCCCAACGCAGCGACGCCTTCTCGCCGTTGACCTCCAGCGTGTACAACGCCTTGTGGCCGCGTGCGTACCGGGTGGATTCGAAAAGGCCGAGTGATCCGTTGTCGAAGTGGCAGTGGAAGGTGCACGCGTCGTCGATCGTCACGGGTTGCTTCTCGCCGGTTTCCGCATGGACGCGTTCTTTGACGAACGTTTCCGTCATCGCGGAGACGTCCTTGATGCCGCCGTTGAGCCAGAGCGCGGTATCGATGCAGTGAGCGAGCAAGTCCCCCGTCACGCCGCTGCCGGCCGCCTCGGCATCGAGACGCCACGTTGCCGCACCACCCTGCGGTACGTCCGCGTTGATCGTCCAGTCTTGCAAAAAGTTCGCCCGGTAGTGGAACACCTGGCCGAGTCGTCCTTCGTCAATCAACTGTTTTGCGAGCGTCACGGCCGGCACGCGTCGGTAGTTGTACCAAACCATGTTGGCCACACCGGCCTTCTCGACCGCTTCGCACATTTCCTCGCCCTCGGCGACGTTCATTGCGAGAGGTTTTTCACACAACACCATCTTGCCGGCTTCCGCTGCCGCGATGGAAATTTCTTTGTGCAAATTGTTCGGCGTGCAAACGTCGATGGCATCAATGTCATCGCGGGCGATCAGTTTCCGCCAGTCCGTTTCGATCGATTCGTAGCCTTGCTGATCCGCGAACGCTTTCGCTTTCTCTTCGTTTCGAGCACAAACCGCTTTGAGGACCGGTTGATATTCGAGATCGAAGAACCGGTTTGCTTGACGGTACCCGTTGCTGTGGGTGCGTCCCATAAAGCCGTAGCCAATCATTCCGATGTTAAGCGGTTTCACGATGTATTCCAGTGTTGTGGAGTGTGGTGGGAGATAAATGGAGGGAGGACGTCGATCGGTCATTGAATGAACCGACCAACGCAAGATCGCCGGTGATTTCGAACCGGCATCAGGAGAGCGACGTCTCCGAATGACAACCCGCTGCCGGAGCAAAGAACTCGCTCGCCGTCGGTCCTGCCGTGGAAAAGTCCTGGGGCGGACCAACGAGATAACACCGAGTTGCCGTCAACAAACTCAGCAGGTTTCGAAGACACGATGCAGCGATGCGAGTTACACTTCGCCTTCGTTCCATCCGTGCGCGTCCTGCACGCTCAGCATGGCGGCGAGGATATCGTTCCATGTTTCCGGTTTGTGCATCACATCGTTCGGGAACATGCAACCGTCCCAGCAAATGTGTTTGCAAACTTGCAACACATCACCGTGTTCGTCTCGCAGCCAGTGTGCCGCGTCGACCGGAATATCCAACTTGCCGTTCGGATCGTTTGGCAAGCAGTGCCGGCCGGTCTTGTCGTGGCTGCCTGTTCCGTGGACGGTCGCATCGTTTTGGGCGACGTGGAAATCGATCGTCCAGGGACGCAGTGCGTGCGTCAGTTCGTGTAGCGCCGCGGACTTCTTCTCTTTGTCTTGCCAATCGAAATCCTGTGGCAAAATCGCGTCATCGGGAGCGTTGTAACCGAGCAGATACAACAGCGTGTGAGCCATGTCGGCTTGGAAACCGAGACGTTCCGGATGCCCAACCCGTTCGAGCAAATCGACCATCGAACGCCAGGAGTGCATCCCTCCCCAACAAATCTCGCCTTCGGCCGCGAGTCGCTCGTCATACTCTTCCGCGATATCGCACGCGGCTTTGAAGGTGTCTGCGATTCGGCTTTGGTTCGCCGACGGGTCTTCGTACCAATCCGCCGTCGACGTGGCACTGTCGATGCGAATCACGCCATGGGGACGGACGCCCAGCTGGCGGAGTTTGCGACCGATCTCGCAGCCTTTGCGGACTTGCTTCAAGAACGCTTCCACCGCGTCGGAATCTCCCGCCGCGCTTCCGCCACCGGTCGGTTCCCAAACCGGCGCGACGACCGTACCGATGTCGAGATTGCGGCTCTTCACCTGCTCGGCAACCTTTTCCAGTTCCTCGTCAGTTGCATCGATCGAGATGTGAGGCGTCGAAAGAAAAATGTCGACACCGTCAAACTTCCGACCATCCACCTCAGCCGCCGCGGTCAGGTCCAACATCTCTTCGAGGGGAATCACTGGGTTGGCATCGTCGTCGCCTTTGCCGACGACGCCCGGCCAGGCGGCGTTGTGCAATTTTGGGAAAGAATGGGGGTGCTGGGTCATCGCGCGAAAACCGTGGGTGATTGATGAGGCGGGAAGCAAACAAAGAGGCTGTGGGCCGAGTGCATTCGTCGCTTCAGAGGGCAACAACGATGCCATCGACCGCTAACAAGGTGGCTGGTCAGTCCACAGATTGCAAGTAGAGAGGCGATGTTCACACCGACCGATTTCCCGACGTCATGCCCTCAACGCCCGAGATACTGATCCAACTGCTCGGCTTTTCGCAACAAGTAGGGGACATGCTGGTCGGTGGCCTGAACCAGTCGCTGGAGCTGTCGCAGTTGGTCCTGGAACTCTTGGCTGAACTTGCGTTGCTGTTCGTCCCGCCACGTCTGTTCGAGTTGATTCATTTGTGCCGCGAGCGAACTGCCTCGCTGACGCAATTCTTCGGTAAACTGTGATAGCTGGGCTGCAAACTGGCGGATTTGGTCGGGGTCACCAATCGCTTGATTCATCATCAACCTCGAAAAAAAAGGGGCATCGTCGTTAGGATGGGGTGGCCGACGCACTCGGCGACGGCGCCTGTGCTTCCTTCGCCGCGTCGACAATCGATTGAAGGGTCGACTGGTAGTGTTCGAGCGTCGCGGTCAAACCATGACGATCCGCCAAATCGATCAACATCTTCAACGCGGCCACGCGGATGCGCGGCGGTGATGTGACACTGCGTCGCAGCGAAGCCATCCGCAACCATCGCATCGCTTCGACGTCGCGTCCGAGAATCAAATGGCAACGTCCGGTCAGTAAAGCCGCTGCGGAACTGTGGGTCTCGTTGGGCATCAACGGTTCGAGCGCCGCGATCGCTTCTTCGTATTGCTCGAGATCGTAGAGCGCCTCGCCGAGAACCAAACGGAAATGCTCGAGCGACGGGTCACGCTTTAATCGCGCCCGGCAAACTTTAATCCGACAATTCGCCCAATCCGCCGTGCTACGTTCGATATCCTTGTCGGCCAAAGGACTATTGGTCTTCGCAACAATCGCCTGCATTTCGGTCAACTGCTGAATCGATCGAGCGAGCTGTGCTTCTTCGAGTTCCCACAATATCGTCGGGTCGTCAGGAAATACTTCGTGTCCCTGTTTTAGAATCTTCGCCGCGTTCTGAGGACGGCTCTCCGCACGATAGATCGCACCGAGTTCCAAATACGCGTCACGATCGGTTCTCGCGTCCCTAAGACGATGCTCGAGTGCCTGTCGTCGGTTCGGACCGGATTGGTCTTCAGGAGTGGGGGCATGCCCCGGTTTCGTTGTGTCCTTCGCGTCCGGTTCCGATTCGCCGGTTGGCTTTGCGTCTCCGGGAGAGTTCGATCGCTCGTCGTCGTGTGAAGCGTCTGATGCAGATTCGGACATGACAAAACAACAAAGAAAAGAGAAGTTCGTGCTCGGCGTCGGACCGGTCCGCCACGCCACAGATCCGACGGCGAGGGTATAGTCCGGTCCGCAGGCGAATGCGTTTGCGTCGATCGAAGCCCACCGAGGAGACATCGCGGTCACACCGTTTCAATATAGTCGGTTCCGAGACCGCAAGGGCGTGCGACACACTCGCCTAGCATTCGGTACGAAAAAACGCGCCGATTGTCACGACAAAAAGTAACAACGCGCACAACCGATTCGGGCACCGAAAACACAGGTCCGGTTCGCTACAGCGTGCATGGCGGGTGAGCGTACGATTGGTCACAAACCATCAGGTCACGCACATCGACGTTGCGTTCGGTTTGCAATGCGGTCCGTTCCAAGATGGCGGTGGTCGTGCAGGCGATTCCGAGCGGGTGATTGCGGAGCATGTGTCCATTTCGCAACCCCGCGATCAGCTCGTTGAATTGACGTTGCCAACCTTTGCCCGCGATCTCTTTCGCCTCACTTTGCCAGACCACTTTGCCTCGATGATTACGAATAATCGATCGATTCAAATCGCAAACGCCTTTCTCACCGATCACCAACTCGCCAGGACCGCGATCCCTGCCGCGCCCTGCGTGAAGTTGCGTGAGGATGCGGAACCCATTTCGATGGGTGAGCTCGATCGCCCGAGTCAGTTTCGCATCGGTGAGCGTTTCCGCAACTTCACCGTGTTTTTCTCTCTCGGAATCTCCGGTGCAGGCACTGGCAATCGATTCAACCGTCTTCGCCGCGACCGGCGTTTGCCCGGCCACCCAATGAATCGCGTCGAGACAGTGCAGATGACGTTCGTCGGTGAATCCGCCGCTCGCCCAATCGTGATCTTGCCAACGCCGCAGTTGCTCCTCGAATCGATCCGATGATGGATCGCGTGGTATACGAGAAAGGAAAGCCGATGAGCACGCGGTTCGTGCTTCCAAAATTTCACCGATCACGCCGTCGTGCAACCGATCAACGCATTCTCGCATTCGGACTTCATGTCGCCGCTGCAATCCGACCGAAACCGCAAGCCCTTTTTCTTCGGCGATTTTGCCCGCCTCCGTGATACGGTGAATGCCGGGCATGTCGGTCGCCAGCGGACTTTCCATAAACACGTGCTTTCCGGCATCGACTGCTGCCGCGAAATGCAACGGCCGAAACGCGGGCGGCGTCGCCAGCAGAACCATGTCGACATCCGCTGCCAACACGCCTTTCCATCCATCGATTCCGACGAATCGCCTTCCGCCGACATTGACATGTTCGCGGTGCCGACCGTTGATCGCACGGTAAGCGGTTTGCAACTGGTTGGCGAAGATGTCCGCCATGGCAACCAACTCAACCCGCCCGGCGGAGGCACCCACCGCGCCGGGAAGCGACGCCTGAATGGCTTCGATCGCCGCCCCACGTCCCCGAGCCCCACAACCGATCAGCCCGATTCGGAGCGTATCGCTTCCG
>JBICHZ010000131.1:0-3942 GCA_043101355.1 Rhodopirellula sp. JB044 | reverse complement strand
CTAGGTTGACAACCTCACCGGAATCAATCGGCGTTCTCGCAGAGCAAAAATCGGTGAAAAATGGAAAAAACGTTTCGTAAAACGCCGTTTTCGGGAATAGATCTGTAGTGGCGGGGCGTCATATCTCCTGCAGCGGGCAGTACTATCTCCTGCGGCAGGCCGGGATGAGGTGCCTTCATCGGGGCGTTTCATTCTGCAACCCCGCTGGGTATAGTGCGGTCGCGTCTTGGATAGAGACTGCCCCGCCTTCGCTCTCCCACCTAGTTCGACCAGCATGCCGACGCCGCGCACCGCGATCCGTCCGGCCGGTTTCTCGGCTGTGATCCGAAATTCGCTTACTGCCCCGACCGGTTGTCGATGCCCTGGCCGCCGATCCCTGTTGTTGCCGTGGCAACATTTTTCCAGGATCAGTCGAGGGTGAACCCGATTTTCACCGTTACCTGCCAATGCGCGACTTTGCCTTCGCTGATGGTGCCTCGTGTTTCCACCACCTCAAACCAACTCAACCCACGAACGGTCGACGATGCGTGTTCGACAGCATTGTTGATGGCATCTTCGATCGACACCGTAGACGTTCCGACAATCTCAATTTTCTTATAGGTATGATGAGGCATCGTGTTCTCCTTTCGAAGGGCGTGGATCCAGTGATCGCTCGTTAAGGCGTGCTCGGCATCATAACGCGCCGGCGAGGTGGTCGAGGGGTTGGATGTCGACGCAAATTGTCGCAGCCTCAGTATCATCGCCGGCGGGCCGCGTCGGTATGCAGGTTGATTTCATCGGACCGGCGTCTCTCGCTCCGCCTGCGACGTATTCACTTCCTGCCTAATCATTATCCCACCATTCCCGCCAATCCTTCTCGCTCTCTCGACACCCCTGTTCTCTCCTCAACACCCCTGAACCCTATGTATAATCGTCGTCAGTCTTTGAAGTTGCTCGGTGCGTTGTCCGGAACCATGGTCGCCCCCGCGATCGCTGAGGAGGGGCAATCTGCTGGTTCTAACTAATGCACAGGGCTCGATGTCAATTCGCTTCAGTCGACGTGGCAGCAAGACCTCGATCGGATTTGGTTAGGGGCGAAGTACTGGGCCAACCCGATGGAGAATTGGGCGGTGGTCGATGGGGCGGCCGAGTTGGTTTCCGCCGCGGGTTATCGCAACGTTCATCTGTTGACGCATCAACTGACCAACCCGGCGGGCAGCTTCCGAATGCAGGCCGCCGTCAGCGAAGTCCAGCACGGCGATGTCGACAGCAGCGTTGGGTTCCTGATCGGTGTGCGAAGCGAACTCAATGAGTTGAAAAGTAATTGCTTCGCCGCCAATAACGGGCCACGCAAAACAAAGAGGGCGGGAGGAGCGATCGCTTCCGGGCCTGTGGTCGCTGGGGTCCGCGACGGTGAATTATTTATCAATGACTCTGCTGTCAAATTTGCCGGCGATGTGGCGTTAGACGATGTCACGATCGAAGTGACCGGAACGCCAAAAGGGGACAACGTCGAATTAACGCTCAATGCGTTTGATTCGCAGCAAACTTCCGTCGGGTCGATGACCGCCTTGGTAAAGCCGGAAGTGCTGCTCGGCAACGTCGCGATCGGTTGCAACCTGTTTTCAAACTACCGTGTTCGCAAAGGGATGTCGCGGTATCGCATCAGTCAGTGGAACGTGTCGGGCGATGCGTTCTCGGTCGATCTCGACGCCGCGTGGGGACCGATCTTGTGGACGATGTATTCGCTGTCGGACTCCCGGAGTGACGAAGGGTTTGTCTTGAAACTGACCGCGTTGACTCCGCCGCTCGGTGATGACGATTCCGATGAGGTCCGGTTGGAAGTCCAACGCGATGGTCAGTGGCAATCGATCGCCGATGCGAAGTTGGATCATGACGCGTGGACGGGGACGTTCCGTATCGCCAATTGGGACGCGTCTGCGGATATGCCGTTTCGCGTTGTCTATCAGCAGTCATACCGTGACGGCGAGCCGAGCCTGCATGAATGGGCCGGCACGATCAAGGCGAATCCGACGGGCCGTCCGCTGAAGTTTGCGGGACTGACGTGCCAGCACGATTCCGGGTTCCCATACGCGCCGGTTGCGGAGAACTTGATGCGGCTCGACGCGGACCTGCTGTATTTCTCGGGCGATCAACTTTACGAGGGTAACGGCGGATACGGCATCATCCGCGAGCCGGCCGAAAAGGCGATCGTGAACTACCTTCGCAAGTTCTACATGTTCGGTTGGGCGTTCGGCGAGCCGATGCGGCACAGCCCTACGCTCTGTCTGCCCGATGATCACGATGTTTTCCAGGGCAACATCTGGGGCGAAGGCGGCGAGCCGATGGACATGTCCGACGGCAAAGACCACGGGGCGTCCTCGAAAGGCGGATATCGCGAGCCGGTACGAATGGTCAACGCCGTGCACCGAACTTGTGTCGGACATCATCCGGAACCGTTTGACCCGTCGCCGGCTGCGCAAGGCATGAGCGTTTACTTCGGCGACATGGTTTACGGCGACGTGAGCTTTGCGATTGTTGCGGATCGCCAATTCAAGAGCGGTCCGGAGCACGTGGATACCGGAGGCGGTCGTGCTGATCATGTGACCGAGCGTGACTTCGATACCTCGACCCTCGACAAGCCGGGGCTCGAGTTGCTCGGCGAGCGTCAAGAAGCGTTTCTGAAGCACTGGGCCGATGATTGGCGCGGTGCCAAGATGAAAGTCTTGCTTTCGCAAACCGTGTTCGCCGGCGTGGCGACTCACCACGGCAGTTACAACAGTTTCTTGCTCGGCGATCTCGACTCGGGTGCGTGGCCACAAACGGCTCGCGACCGCGCGGTGGATCTGATTCGCAAATCGAAAGCGTTGCACATCAGCGGTGACCAACACCTCACCACGCTGAGCCAATACGGGGTCCACGAGCAACGTGATTCCAACTGGTCGTTCTGCACGCCCGCGATTTCGGCCGGTTATCCGCGTTGGTGGCGTCCCGATGAGGAGGGGATTCCTCACGAAAATCGTCCGATGCATGACTTGCCCAACACCGGAGAATTTGTCGACGGTTTCGGAAATCTGGTTTACATCTATGCCGTCGGAAACCCGATCGCCTCGAAGTCCAAACATCGCTACGAACGTGCTCATGAGAAAGGCAGCGGGTTCGGTTACGTGTTGATGGATCCCGAAACGGAAACGTTCGAAATCCACAGCTATCGCTTCCTCGTTGATGTTACCGATGGCAATCCTGAGAACGAGTTTCCCGGTTGGCCCGTCACGCTGCATGCGGACGACAACTCCGGTGCACGGCGTTTGTTCAACGGAGTCAACACTGAGGGGTGGCATGGGCGTCCTCACTTCGATCCGTACCAATTCGACGAATTGTCCGCCGAAGAACAGAAGGCAAAGATTGCTCAGTGGAACGATGAGGCGGAGAAACACTGGAGTGTTGAGAACGGCGAACTCGTCAACGACGGGGCGGGCCCATACCTGACCACGAACGAAGAATTTGAAGACTACGAATTGCAGCTCGAGTACAAGACCGTTCCCGAGGCCGACAGCGGTATCTATCTCAAGGGCACACCGCAGGTTCAGATTTGGGATTCGACTCAGGAAGCCAAATTCTCGATCGGTGCGAACCTCGGCAGTGGCGGGTTGTGGAACAATTCCGAGGGCAACCCGGGCAAGAACCCGCTCGTGCTCGCGGACCGTCCGTTCGGCGAGTGGAACAAGGTCCGCGTGGTGCAAGTCGGAGCGCGAACGAGCGTGTGGCTGAACGACCAACAGGTCGTCGACAGTGCGATCATGGAGAACTACTGGCGGCGTGATCAGCCGTTACGGCGACGCGGTCCGATCCAACTTCAAACGCACGGCGGCGAGATCCGTTGGCGAAACATCACGCTGCAAACGCTCGATACCGAGGCGGCCAACGCGTTTTTGGCTCAGGACGATGATACTGGGTTCAAAT
>JBICHZ010000130.1:0-13008 GCA_043101355.1 Rhodopirellula sp. JB044 | reverse complement strand
AAGCATGGGCATGTCGATGTCGCTTGTGAAGGTTGCGTTCACTTCCGGTGGAAGGAAGCCTTGCCGATTCTCGTTCACTTGACCTCGCATCCCGAAAGCCTCCGCGAGTTGTCGTGGACGATTCCCGCACGTCGTGAATTGGAAGGCAAGCCCATTGAACACAAGTTAATTGGGGCGAAGCAAACGATCATCGCTGAGCGAACCGATCCAAATGATGTCCGAGACGCATGGCAAACACTCACGGACTCCGACGACTTCGAGGCGGTTGTCCTGATCGGCATCGAACTGGCGACCTACACCGCCAAAGGTCCCCAAAAGCGAATCAATGACTTCGGATTTCGGGTGCTGCTAACCCGACCTCGCGATGAGCTAACGGCGTATCTGAGAGGCATTGGCAAGGTTATGCCTGCAGAGAACGCCAAGCAAGTGCAGCAGTTGCTTCGACGGTTGAAACAGTCGGAACAACTCAAGCGTTTGCAGTCTCACGGAATCCTCGTGACTCCCGGCGGGATCGGTGATGCAAGTCACCGGTATGTCGTCCCCTGCGATTTTCTGGGCGGGTATGTAATCGACGATTTGTTGCAGTACTGCGTGAGCTTTAGCCCCAAGTCAGAGATCGTCTTCTTCGGACCGGTCATTACAGATGATCAGTTCCGTCAGTTTCACTTGTTGCTGCCCGAATCGCATGTTCGTCGCATGGCGGCCGTTTGGTTGAACATCGTCGCCACCGTCTCCGAGGATGAACGCGAACGCAAAGTACTGCGAGTTTCAGACCTCGGTTCACCGGCGCGAGAGATCGGATTGCAGGTCGATGACGTGATCGTGGGTATTGGTCCGTTCCGTTTGCCCAAGTCCGAGTCTCGCGACGCCTACAACGCGGCGATGCTTACGCAGCGTCCCGGAACAGAGTCAAAGATTGTCGTGGACCGCGATGGAAAACTCCTCACCTTTCCATTTACCTGGGAAGAATCCACGGCACATCGCTTGTTGTGTGGCAATGGCATGCCCACAACGCAACTCGCTGCAATTCAATCTGCAAAACTCGACGTTGATGAAACGTCGACGACCGAAAACATTCAGGCACTCACAGGAAAGTGGCAGGCGACACAGGAATCGCACCATTTGCTTGATTCAAAATTGGTGGAAGCGAACCAGACGGGTTTCGTGATCGCGATCGACAAGCAGTTCGGCGAGACTTATCGCAAAGCGTCGAACGCATACGAGAATCAGTACCGGGAATTCCTTGAGCAAAAAGGACATGCTGCGGTTGTGTCAGGAACGATCAAGTTCGATTACGGTGGCGAATCGGAACTGATGATTTCCAGGAAAGATGGCGTGCTCTATCTCTGGTACGGAGTCGTCACCGGTGGCAATCCACGCATCTTCCTGCGCGGCGAAGCCGGCAAAACTTCCGTTGATTCCCTCGCAATCCAGTGGACTTCCTCGTGTAGCGACAGCCCCTTGGATTTGGACAGAGACTCAGCGGAGGTCGTCTACCAGCGCCCCCGCCCGACTACCGCTGTACAAACCGAATTTCAACAGTTTGCCCAGCAGGTTGTCGATGTTGCAGTTACCACGCTGCGCGAAGATCAACCTGAATTCACCGAGCCAGATTTGGCCGACCGATTTGAAAAAAGACTTCGCATGATTGTCGAAGACGCGCGTCGGACGATCGAGAAGCGTCCCGTGCAGTGGCGCAAGAGCCTTATCGACGGTCTCAAGAGTGAACTGCACAGCGTGTGCGTTGCGAGGTCCTTCGGTGCTGAGTATCGAGAGCGTATGGATTTTTACGTCGGCCTAAAGACAATCGAATGGAAGCTCTGGCAGGCTGTGAATCGTGAACCTGCAGAGGAAACGACACGTCAGGTCGTGACCCAACGAGATTGGCAGCGCGATCATATTGTCTCATTGCCCGAAATTCCGATTCCGGGGACGCAATACCCGACTTACAAAGCTATTCTGGATCAGCTTGCAGCGGAAATTTCCAACCCCATGCAACCCATGTTCAAGACGGCCTTGCCACAGGATCAGTTTGCGGAGGTTCAGACGCAACTTAAGGCAG
This sequence comes from Rhodopirellula sp. JB044, assembly GCA_043101355.1. Taxonomy (GTDB): domain Bacteria; phylum Planctomycetota; class Planctomycetia; order Pirellulales; family Pirellulaceae; genus Rhodopirellula. The sequence goes on along the minus strand of JBICHZ010000130.1, from coordinate 10,946 downwards.
AAACCGGCGAACACAGACCTGTCGGCAAAGACAGGGTCTATAACGATTCGTTACTTGTCGTGTTGCCGTTTTTTGTGCGTCATGAACTTAAGTTTCGCTGGGGACTCCTGGCGTCTGAATCCGACAAAGCCCGACTTCCTTTCTCCAAAGAGAAGCCCTTCGTCGGGCATCACAATACGAACATCATCTTCCAGCACTTGACCGACGAATATCCCTATCCTGAACATATCGAGCCATTCAAGTTGACGTCCAAATGACTTTAGTTTGTCTGATTCAGCAACCAAATAGAAAACTGGGAAGACTGAAATGCAAGGCGTAAGTGCTTGCGAATGACGAAGCGTGTTGACGATTTTAAGTGACGCCCTCATGCTTCGTGGCGATCACTGTCTTGCCAACTCGGGTAACTTTCGCCTACGACGGAAATGACGCTGTTTAGCCGTAATCAATTTGACTTTACTCCCGGTTTGTCGAGTTGCATACCGTCCCGACCGCGTCGAACCACGGTTACACAAACGGAGGCCAAAACACTACGGATATCTGACTAAGCCCAGAATTGAATACAAAACCCATTACGCCCAAACGATTTAGCGATAACTACGTGCCATTCGTCGATGAAACCGGAGCGTGCAGCAGCTTTTTGGGGGCATCCGGCGTCGTTCAGGTATGACATCTGGAAGAGAGATAATTCTCTTTCTGGCATTCAAATGGGCAAGCTGGACTGCCCTGGGGAGAATTGGCTGCCCAATCTTGTACCGTTGGGGCTTCTCGATACGCGGGAAGCGACGCGCGGTTGGGTTTTCTGTCGATTGAAAGGAGTCAGGAATTCATCGTACTTCACTGCTTTGTCGCGTTGGCTGTCGTCCAACGTTCATATTGACGTCTCCTTGGAACCAGAATTAGCGTCAAGGCGATTGCTACAGTGGTAAGCGGGAGGTCGTACTTCCACCAATCCCTCTTCAAGCCAGCGAATATGCCGAATGCCCAAAAGTCGCCCACAGCCAGTAGTGCTGCTGCCGAAAAACACGCCGCTTGTAGGATCCGACGCGAACAATTCTTTTGTGCAACGCTTTTCGACCGGAAAACTGGGAGTAGTGGTAACAGAAGCCCAGCAAACAGCAAGCAAGGAAATCCGATAAACCAGATCGCGAGACTGACCACTGCGATCACATCCTTGGGATGCGCGTGCGGAGTGAGCATGGCAAGAAGAAACAGACCCGCTGGAATAATCGCAAGCATAAAAATTATTCGCCGAGTTCGTGTGAACAGGTTTGGATCGGAGTGAGTCATCATCGGTGACACGCCGTCCTTTCTGTCCGTGCACGAGTCCAAATCCTTACTTGCAGGCTGATAGGGATGCGGTTTAGGGCTTTGCAAAGATTGCTCCTTCGTACTTGCGACTGGCAATGGTGCAGAACTTACTATACCGTTTTCGATATTCGGTCGACGAAAATGCAGGCGGTGCGTGATATCGAAGCGGTTTTCGGCCTTCTGCTTGCGCCACCCGGTGGCCGACGCCGTAGTACGGTTTGTTTTTTTGGACCGAAGCGAGGTGCGACTGGGGGTTCAATCCACTGAAGGTGGGCATACCATGGCGCGTTTTGGGGGACGCCACTTGCTGTTGCTGCTGGACACCGATTCGTTTTCGCATCGAGTCTGCGATGAGCCGGGGCTTTTGCATGCACGGCCGGGGACTTGTTGTGGTCTACGACCTCAGTCTGGCTTGAACACCTTCGCGAGGTTGCTCTCATCAGGGGCTGAGATTGGTGGCCAACGCCCGAGTGAAATTGGGGTTATTTCACGGATCACCGTTCCAATTCCCATTAGCCGAAAGCCTCAGAAGCCTTCTTTTTTCTAATCGGGGCGACACGATTTGAACGTGCGACCTCTACGTCCCGAACGTAGCGCTCTACCAGGCTGAGCTACGCCCCGTGAATTTTCTTGGTGTTGCTTTTGTCGTTGTGGTTCTGTTTGGGTGACGGTTTCAGTTTAGCAATTTTGGTGTAGTCGATCAGCCGGGGGGGGACCGGATGTGGGCATTGGGCGGAACGTTTTTTTCCGATATTGATAGGCCGTACTTGCTACTTGAGCGTTGTGCTCACGAGAGAGTGGTTCCCAAAATTTCGCCGATTTGTGCTTGCTGTTCGGGTGATACCCAGCGGAGGTCGATGATGATTTCGTTTCCGTTGACTCGGCATAAAACGCCCGTTGTGGCTTCGGCGAGTTGACGTGCGACTCGGTCTGCGGGTTTGGAGGCGTCGAGTGTGACGATGACTTGCCGTGATGCGATCACGTTATCGTTTGCGTTCTTTTGAGGTAGGCCGAATGTTGCCGGATCGGAGGTGACCCGCGTTGCGGTGACGACATCGAATCCGGCGAGCTGTGTGGAGAGCCGAGTGGCACGATCCTGTAGGTTGTCTTCTGAGACGTCTAACAACTGTTGCAACGGCGAGTTGCCCGATGACTGCAGCGTGACCGACGAGGCGACCAAGGAAGTCAGCGCCGTCGGCGCGGCGGCGAGATCGGCGGCAGGAGTTTCGCGTAACTTCTGAATCGTTTCGTTGTCACCGACGATCAAACCGATCTCCGGTGTCCCGGCGAGCACGCCACCGGCGAGCACGACCACGTCGGCTCCGGCTTGAAGATGGCCAACGATACTTTGAATTTCGACCGGGGCCGCCATTTTAAAAACACCGCCATAAGGAACGACGACAATGTCGATCCAATCTTCGCGGGAGTCGGCGGGGATTTGCGGGGTGGTGTGTTCCGACGCCAAGCGGACGAGGTAGTTTGACCGTCGGCGAGGCAGTGGATCGGCGACCCGCCCCTCGTGTGACGCGTGGCGGGGACGCCCGCTGCCGATCGGGCTTCGCGTTTGAAAGTGATGTTCACTCGACACGTCACTTCCGTCGGCGAGGCCGAACTCTCGAACTCGCGAACAGCCGTGAGTTCGTAACCGATCGACAAGTAGCTGCCCGGGACCGGAAGTCGGTTCCTCACCCGCAGAAACCGACATCGGCTGCGCACAACAACGTGGGACTGAAATCGAGCCGCCTCGTTTGCCAAGCGTCGCGATCAGCCCCAAGGACGCGTCGAGAGAGTTGGTAACGATCGCATCCAATTCCCGTGTTTCCGCGTTACCGTCATTGCACCGACGTGCCACGGCGGCTGCGATCGCCTCACAAAGACGTGTGTCCACGTTTTCGACGCGAGCGGCATCACCGGAAAGATGAGGAATCGCGGCGGCGATGGCTTCGGAGGGCAATCCGACACCGCTGCCTCGCGGGTCGAGCAAGCAACCAGTGGCGTTGATCAATCGCGTCGGTGTGATCGAGACGGCTCCGCCTCGCCACAATGCACCGGATTGCCAAACATCTTTGAGCGGGCGAGCGGACTGTTCGGCTTGGCGTAGAATCGTGTCGACTTTGTCGCGAGCGGTTTTGGGCAGTTCCTCCACTAACTTGCTCGCCTGTTCTTTAAGAGAAGCGGCGGTCTCGTTGTCGGTGACTTGGCGGGCCAGATCGGTCACGCCGCGACGGAGAAGTTCGACGGTCCAGGGGGGGAGAGCCATGACGGTGCCTGCAGGTTCATCGATGAAAGGGGATCGGTGTCCTTCTATCATCGTTACCACGAGTCGGTGTCACAATCCCTCCTGAACATCCATTCTCGGGCTGTTGGTGAGGCATTCTCGGGCTGTTGGTAAAACAACTTCGCCGAACACGCCGCGTGCGGCAAACAAACCGAGTTTGCCCTCGTTAGTTCGTATTAACCGCGGCCAGCGCCGATCGGCCGATGGGGGCGGATCGGTTGGGCGTCTTGGTCTCGGGGAGACCGAGACACGTGGCGCGGGAGCCGCAGACGGCAGCGGATGACTAGATTCCGTTGCTGTACATTTCGCTGTGGTAGATCGGTTCGGTCGGTTGCGTTTTAAGTTGCAAACCGCATTTGACGGGTGTGCATGGGTTCTCGCCGTCGATGAAACCGCCGCATTCGATCAATCCACCTTCGCTCGTGCCGACCAATCGCAGCAGATAGTCAGGGTCGATGGGGCCGGGGTCGATCCACATGCCGTCCGGAGTCAATTCCATCGTGCCGAGATCGAGATCGAGCCCGCGCCGGACGACTTCGAAGTTAACATACAAATTCAGCAAACCGTTCTGCGAGTTGAGTAGATCGCTCAACGCCGAGATCGTATCGCGTGCCGCTGTCGGTCCGCTGTTGAGTCCGCGAGCATCTCGGAAGGAACGAATGTCTTCGTTGAGTTCGAGCTGCATCGCGGCGATTCGCACCGACTGGCGACCGAGTTCAAAATTGATCCGGTTGGCTTGCAATTGGCGAATGGTTGCTCGCAGCAATTGCCAAATACCATCTTCATAACCGTAGTACGACCGTTTGGCTTGTTCGTATTCGATCAACGATTGCCGGTAGGTGTTGCGTTCTTGCAGGCGTGTGATCGGGGCGTCCCACTGCAGGCCCACCCGCAGCGATCCGGTGTTCTGTCGCAACGCAAAAGGGTTGTTGCCGTTGTTTTGGACATCGCCGGAGAAGGTCAGGTCGAGCGAGCTTTCGAGGTTGTCGGCAATGAACTCGATCGAACGATACTGGTCGACCAAATTGGCACGTGCGTTGGCCCAGTCGCGGCGATTGACGCGTGCGATCTGAAGTGCTTCGGCGGGATCAATTTCAACCTCCGGCAACACTAAACTTTCGACGCGGGCACGAGCCTGGACGAGTTGCAACGCCAGCACGTCGTCACCGAGGGATGACAGCAAGTTTTGGCTCGCGAGGATGATGTCGCGACGCACGGCTTCGGCGGTTTCCGCGGAATCGCTCGATCCCGGTCCCGACGTGACATACTTTTCGATGCTGTCGGTCAAACGATCGACTTCGGTTTGATAGTCCGCCAAACGCTCCGACAACTCCACAAACTGCTGTTGGAGTTCTTCGCCGAGTTCCATGATCGGGGCGATGTCGAAAATGGATTCGTCGAGCGTTTCGATTCCGAGCAGCGAACAAATCGTTTCTTGTTCTTCTCGATAAAGGGCCAACAATGATTCTGTTTGTCGACGACGTTCGGGCAATTGTTCCTCGAGGACGTCGAGATCCTTTTGGACTCGCGGAAGGTCTTTGTTGACGAGGTCGCGCGTAAAACGCGAAAGTGGTTTGATCGCCAATCGCAGCTTTTCGATCACCGCAACGGTGTCATCGTTCCAGTCCAAGCGGGCCCGTGGCAATCCGGTGGTTTCGTCGATTTGCATCTCAGCGAGGTCCAGCAGGGCCACGTTCAGTTCGCCCACCTCGGCTCGGGTTTCGATCAATTGTTCGCGTCGTGCTCTCAGTTCGCGATCGATCAACTCGAACCGGTTCAACGCCGGGTCGTTGATCTCGACACAAAGATACGGTGGCAAACCGAGGTCACCCAGGAAATCGTCGACGGAATTTTGGAACGCGACGCGTCGTGACACCAAAGTGCTTTGTGCCCCGAGCAACGAGGATCGGGATTGAGCGATTTGCAATCGTTGACGAATGATCGCTTCCGGGTCGTCGGGAATCGTGGTCAAGAGTTCGACGAGGGTGTTCTCGAGGATGACCAGGTTCTCGCAGAGTCGGGCGATATTTTCTTCCAGGTTGCGAATCTGCAATTGATCCTGCAGCAAACCGATAAAGCCGCCGGCGTCGGGAACGCCTCCTCCACCGGCCAATCCGAATCCACTGCCACCGCCGAGGCCGCCGAAGCCACCGCCGAGCCCGGTGAACCCGCTCAAGCCGACCCCGAAGACGCCACCACTGCGGCGAACCCGCGTGCTGATGTTCCGGCCGGTGGTGATGTTGAGATAGAACTCGCGGCGGAACCGTTCAAACGAGCGAACGTTGGCGAGCAACCTTCGTTCGGCGAGCGTCAACCGTTCCATGATTCGATCGCGACCGGCTCCTCGCAGCAGTGGTTGCAACAACGTGAAGTCGAGCACGGTGAAGGCCGACTGCGAGTTGGGACCGCTGAGTTCCCAGACGATGTTGTTGGCGACGCCGACGATCAGGTTTCCTCCGGTGGCAAACGCCCGCTGCATCGCGAGGTCGCGGGGCCCGTTGCTGTTGGCACCCAGGGCGATCGCGCTGCTGCTCTCGCCGTCGCGGCCGGCACCGATCGCGGTGTAGGACGTGTCCAGTCCGCCGTAGAACTGCGTGTCGAACTGAAAGCGTTCGCTGCTGACGTCCAACGCCGAGAGGAACAACGTTTCGAGTTGTTCTTGGTATTCAGGCGAATGCAGCAGAGCGATCCGAACGGCATTGTCCGCATTGAGTTCGAGGACGCCGTTTTCGTTCAGCGGCAGGTACTGCCACCACACCGGGTTCTCGGCCGTGTTAGTCAAACCGGCGGCCTCCCACATCGGATAGCCGCGGCGACCGTCAACGCACTGCATGTACCGGTTCGACGCCGGATCATCCAACGGCATCGGTTGGAAATCGGGATCAAACGGGTTGAACATCCGGCTGCGCGGATCCAGGTCGATCTTTAGCGACGTGTTGACCGGGCGCGAAACGTGGACCGCTTTTTCGGCGATTAACGCATTGGCTTCCTTGTCCGCCTGGACGCGGTAGTGGGCGCGTGAGCACCCTGTGGTTGCCGCGACCGCTAGCAGGCCGACTGCGAGTGCTCCCGAGACGAACGCCTCCCAGACGCACGCCCCCCGGATAGACGGGCCTGTCTCGGGCGTTTTACCCGTCGGCGTGTTGCCGGCAGGCTTTGCCGCGAGATTGGGCGTCATTCGCGTTTGACGATCGAAAACCGGCAATCGTTTTTGCACGCTGTCCATCCATGTGCTAGTTGTGCGAGTCATTCGGAACGTCCTGCGATTAGGATTCGGACGATCCGAGTGACCTGCTTGACCGGTTGGCGTCGAAAAGCCGCTACATCCCCACCAATGGCGTTTGAATGGTAACTGCTGTCGGGAATTTGACGGTTGAGGTGCTTTGAAAAAGCAATCCGGCGATCGGTGTCAGAAAACTTGGTGAAAAACTAGCGATTAGGACGATTCGTCGATTAAACTTCTCTTTCGGGTAACCTGAACGCCTGCGTTTGAATCCGCAATTACTCCTCTTATCTCCCATTCGATGCAGTACGCCCTCCTCGGATTGTTGGTCATCTTGGTGCTAGTCCAGGCATTTTTGCTGTGGAAAGCACGGACAGAATGGCGTTGGTACGAAATTACCGCGATCATCGTGACCACCATTTTGGCCGTTATCTTCGTGTTTCCGGTGGCTGGTGCGCTGAAGAGCCGTTCGGAATGGCACAAAGTCAAAGAAAATCTCGAAGCCCGATTAGCGAAAGCCAAAGCGGAGCAAAAAGAGCTTCGAGACGGGGATCGAAACAATCCCTTGTCGGACCAGGGTGCCTTACCGCTCGCACAGAAACTCGCCGCGATCGGCATCGAAGCGGGCCGGCGATGGCGAGGTCTGCGTTTCAACAACGCCAATTTCAACGGGCAACCCACAATTGTTCTTTCGAAAGCCCCCGAGGCCGACGACGGCAACAATCCGATCGACGCGGGCGCGGCGGGTGAAGGTGATGAGGCGGCCGAGGAAGATGCCGAGCCGTTGCCGTTGATACCGGAATCGATGGTCGTTTACGGCTTCGGAGAGGGCCGCGGCCCGAACATAGAAGTGCCGGTTCCGACGCGATTCCTGGGCGAATTTCGAGTGACCGCGAGTACACCGACCCAGATCACGTTGACGCCGACCGGACCGCTCCTGCCTGAACAACAACGCCTGATCGAACAAGGCAACGCTCGCAGTTGGTCGGTATATGAATTGTTACCGCTCGACGGCCACGGCCCATTCATCGCCGAAGGCAGCGTTGCCGACGACGACAACATCTTTGGCCGTGTTGATGATCAGTTGATCAACGCGATCCTGCAAAACGCGTCTGAAGAAACTCGCAGAAACTACTTGCGTGACGGTGCACGTTCGCTTCCCGATGACGAGCCGCTTTCGCGATGGGTGAAGATCGAATTCACAAAGAACCACACGATCACAGTCGACAGCCCTGACCAATACAGCGCTTTGGAAGGTGGCTTCTTCGACGGGAGTGGTCGTGCCGTGGACAGTCGTCTGCAGGTGGGTGACAAGGGGCAGGTCCAGTTCGCCAAAGGCGATTTGTTGGTGGTCAAGGAGGAAGCCGCCACCGCACTTCGTGCCGAAGGCGTCGCACGTCTGGTGGATGAATACTATCTACGACCGCTCAACGATTATCGGTTTGTGCTGCGTCGTATTCGACTGCGGATCGCCGAACTCGATAACCGAGCGGTGCAGTTGAATTTTGAGAAGGATGTTTTGCAGAAAGCGATCGATGCGACGGTGAAGATGCTCGCGTCCTATCAAACGGACAAACTCCTGCTCGAGCAAGATTTCGAACAGTTCGAGAAAGAACGCAAGGCGCTCGAAGAGTACAACAAGAATCTACGAGCGAACTCGAAAGCGACCCGTGAGAAATTGGTGCGTCTGTATCGCAGCAATCAGGCACTCGAAGAGGAACTCGAACAGATTCATCGTTCGATCCAAGAACGCGTCAATTCGCTGACGTCCTCCGAAATTCGATAGTTCAATACCGGGTGGGGACCTCGCCCGAGCGTCAGTAACCGCCGCGTGATCGTCCGCGGTCGGTCGGAGCGAGCGTCCGACGAGACACGTCCCACCTCGATCCAGAAACCCCAGCGCGGCAAACGTCGCCAAGACATTCGGTGTTTTGCGTTGGAGGCCGCAACTCTTGGCGGATTTCGCTACGCACGGAATTGGATTGGATGGACCAAGGGGCCGGCGAAGACCAGGGTGCTTTGCGGTCTGCTACGGTGGTAAGGAGCGTTTGCGACAGAGCCGTTAAACGGTGGCCAACGCGGTCGCGCCGACCGTCTCTTCGATACGAACCTTGCTAACAAAACGCCCACACGGATGCACGAATTACCGGACCGCCCAAACACATTGGTTCTTTCGTATCTGGGGATCCGGCGTGCGATCGGTGTCAGTGGACTGTTATTGCCGGTCGTTCTTGGGCCAGGGGGATGGTTAATCGGCATTCCGATTCAAGACAACCTGAGCAGTTACTATCACACACCGCTGCGTGACGTTTTCGTGGGCACGCTGTGCGCGATCGGCATCTTCTTGTTCTGTTACCGAGGATACGACTTCGTCGAAAACTGGACCGCCAATCTGGGATGCGTGTCCGCGCTCGGTGTGGCTTTGTTTCCTCTGGACTTCAACAGCGATCCGCTCGTGCAGAAGTCGTTGACCGGTTATCTGCACACGCTCAGCGGAGGAGTGTTTTTTCTGACGCTCGCGTTCTACTCGCTCTATCACTTCCCCCGCGACTCTCGTCGGGAACATGAGCCGCACATTCGAGAACGCGATTTTGTCTATCGGATGAGCGGCCTTGTGATCTTAGCCTCGTTGTTGGCCATGGGAGTGTATCTCTTGTTGCTGCCCGCTGGTTGGAAGGCCAAACTCAACGCGTTCAACTTCCTCTTTTGGATGGAATGGATCGCGGTTTGGTCGTTTGCGGCCGCATGGTTGGCAAAGGGGCGTACGATTGTCGCTGACATCGCCGTCGACGTTTTAGCGTACTCGAGCCAACTCGTCCTCGGTCCGGATGCCAAGAACACGAACGACTCGGCCGGACCCTCGGGCGACCTCAATGACAGCACGCACTGAACCGGCAAACGCCGCCATGCGGTTAGGTCATTGTCCTATCGAACACTCGATCGGTTCTTAGAGCATTTTAATGTTGGACGTGCCCGATACTTTGTCGCTGAATTCGCCGGGTTTCAGGACGCCAAAATTTGGCGACATCCCTTCGTCTTTTCGAGAACGCTTCAAACGGCATTGAAGTAACGCAGCGCCGCCACCGCGAGGGTGCGAACGTTGACAGGCTTGGGCACGACCGCTTCGACGTGGAGTTGGCTTAGCTCACCGAGTGTTTGTGGATTGATCTTTGAACTGCAGACAATGATCGGAATGTCCTGAAGCTGTTCAATCTCACCGTTGCGAAGCCCCTCGATCAACGCCTCGCCATCCATCCTAGGCATCTCTAAATCGGTCACAATCGCGTCGGGGCGGAAGTTCCGTGCAACTTCCAATGCGGCGTATCCGTCTGCGGCCGAGAGGGTCGAGAATCCGAGTTGTTTGAGAGTTTGCGTCACGAGATGGCGAGTTGCTGCCGCATCATCCACTACCAGCACGGTAGCCAATGGTTCGGGGATAGGGTCTCGTTCGGGTACCTTTAACATCACTCGCCTCAAAAGAATCAAATCGGATCAACAGTCACCTTTTCACCTCGCGGTTCTGGCAATCTCGAATGAAAAATACAGTCAATAAGTTGTCAAAACGATGTGAAACAAAGCAAGCAAACTATGTTCCAACACGCCACGCCGTTGTGGCGATACGCCAAGCAATCGAGCCTCTTTCTGCGGTAGAAACCCGCAAAATCCAATGCTTCGTCCGTTGGCTGCAGATGGGGCATAACACGTAAATGCATGGAATTGCTCAATTTTCGCGAAACGCCAGCGGCCGTAGCGTTCGCAGTGATGCGTCGTGTGCACGGTTTCGGTCGCTAAACCCACAGTTGGGTTTGGTCAGCAGAATGGGGTCGGTCAGCAAAGTGGGTTCGGTCAGCAAAGAGCGTTTGCAGCGCGACGTATTGGCACATCAATCGCTTACCCATCCACTGTACGTCGTCGCTCTGGTTCGGTCGGTTGTTGAACACCGCTTCGCACCGATGAACCATGTTGACCACACAGTCCCGAAACCCATTCCCGAAAGTTCAATCGCACTATGAGCACTCAAGTCAACCAAGCAGTCCAAAGCAAACAAGTCGAGTTGGTATCGCGTCCGGAAGGTATGCCGACGAGTGACAACTTTCGTTTGAACCAGGTAACGATTGCCCCGATCGAAGAAGGTGA
>JBICHZ010000129.1:0-4676 GCA_043101355.1 Rhodopirellula sp. JB044 | reverse complement strand
CCAAGTCGGCAGGGCACGGGGAGTTATCAACCGCGATCGGCATTTGGAGCGGCGGGGAAACCGGGCCGATAGGGAACATAACGCTTGTGGCGGCTGTTTAGCCGATAGAAAGCTGGTACGAGCCTTGCACCCATGAAGGCCGTGGCGTGATTGAGATTCGCCGCCGGACGAAATGGTTTGACCGTCCTAGAATAACGCGATTCACCAACGGACACGCTGTCTTTTCTGGGCGTTTCACACCGCTTTTCGTCGATTTTCCGTCCGCGTTCACTCCTCGTTTCGGTCGAAATACAACGCACCGGTCGGGCAAGCGGCGATGCATTTTTCAGCTAACTCGCCCATCGCCTCGTCGTAACTGCCGCCGAACGGAACACCGACACGGACGTCGAAACCACGCCCAACAAACGCCAGCCCCAACGACTCACGAGACTCCGCAGCGATCTGAATACACAATTCACACTTGATGCATTTTCCGGGTTCGAACAAAACACTGCCGCCCCGGCCGAGCACCTCGTAGTTCCCTTGTCGCGATCCGAAACGGTTGGGGTCGGCACCGTATCGGGCGGAATAATTTTCCAAACGACAATTGCCGTGAGCGACGCAGCCGCACGAAAGACACCGGTTGGACTGCTCGGATACTTCGCCGGGCGAATACTCCTCCTGCTTGCTCAAGACCTGGACGGGCACGGACACCGCACCGGCGAGGAACTGTTTCATTTCATCGGTCGCAACCCGCCCCAACCGAGATGTGAACGGTTTGGCCGGCGCGGCGACGGACTTCCCCGACAGATACTGGTCGATGCACTGAGCGACCTCTTTGCCGTCGGCGGCACTCCGCACGAAAAGACATTTCCCACGCACTGCCGATCCAGCCGCGAAGACGTTCGCTCGTTCGGTTTGGTAGGTTTCGCGCGTGATGTCGAGACCGCGACGTGACGTCTTCAACGACCACTCGCCGGCAAAATTCATGGCGTCTGCCCCCGCAGCGACCAGCACCACGTCGTGTGACTCGGCCAGATTTTCAAACGCGTCACGTGAGTCGACCGGCGTTTCGGTCTGAACATCGACGTCCAGTCGAATGATCTGTTGGATTTCCGCGTCGAGTGTTTCTCGCGGCAATGATTCCGGGTCCGGTTCGTGACGCAGTCTGCCTCCGAGTTGTTGCTCCGCTTCGATTAAACGACACGCGTGCCCACGTTGGCGCAAGTAATAGGCCGCCGACAAACCGGTCGGTCCCGCACCGATGATCGCGACTCGTTTCCCAGAGTCGGCGGCACACTCCGGTGCATACACTTGTTCTGCATCGAGGTCTTGGTCGGCGGCGTAGCGTTTCAGTTCGCAAACCGAAACGGGATCGTCCGCCGAACTCCTGCGGCAACCTTTCTCGCACGGCTTGGTGCAAATCCGCCCCAAGATCGCCGGAATCGCGATGTCTTTCTTGATCGTTTCGATCGCCCCGTGAAGGTTTTCTTTGCTGAGTTGTCGCAACATCAACGGGATATCCATGTGCGCCGGGCAGGCAAAGAAACACGGCGCCAAACAATCGCCCACATGATCACTGAGCAACAACTCCAACGCAGTCCGACGCGCCGCATGCACCTCTGGCGTTTCGCTGTCGATCTGCATGCCATCGATCACTTTGGTGGCACAGGAAGGCATCAGTTTGCCGCTCTCTCGCTCTCGCACCAAACAGACCTGGCACGATGTCGAAGGCAAATATCCTTTGAGAAAACATAACGTCGGAATCTCAATGCCTAACCGATTGGCTGCATCGAGCACCGTGGAATCTTCGGGAACGTCGACCGTTTGGTCGTCAATTGATATCGTGGGCATTTATCTTCTCACCACTTCGACGGCGTTTTCGGGACAGACGACCCGGCAGGTATCGCACGCGGTGCATCGATCGACGTCCACGACATGTTGGGCATAGGGAACCGCCGGGATCGCGTCGACGGGACAGTGTTGAGCACACAGCGTGCATCCGATGCAGGAGTCATTGATGTGATACGCGATCAGATCCTTGCACTTGCCCGCCGGACAATGACCGTTGATGTGGGCTTCGTATTCATCGCGGAAGTACTGCAGCGTCGAAAGCACTGGGTTGGGTGCCGTTTTGCCGAGCCCGCACAGACTGCCGCTCGAAACACTGTGGCATAACTCCTCGAGCAAATCCAAATCCTTCTTCTTTGCTAGACCTTTACAAATCCGTTCGAGAATCTCCAGCATTCGTTTCGTTCCCACGCGGCAATACGTGCACTTCCCGCATGATTGGTCTTGGGTGAACCGCAGGAAATAGCGGGCGATGTCGACCATGCAATCGGAGTCATCGAGGACGACCATTCCGCCGCTGCCCATGATCGCACCGACGTCACGGAGAGCCTCGTAGTCGACCGGCGTGTCGGCCAAACTCGCCGGCACACAACCTCCCGATGGCCCGCCGATCTGGACCGCTTTGAACCGCCGACCGCCGGGAACACCGCCACCAATTTGGTCAACGATTTGGCGAATGGTGACACCCATCGGAACTTCGACCAGACCTCCCCGTTGAATCTTTCCGGCGAGCGCGAAGACTTTGGTCCCCTTGCTGGTTTCCGTTCCGAACTTGGCAAACGCATCGCCTCCGTGTCGCAGAATCCATGGCACCAACGACAGCGTTTCGACGTTATTGATCAACGTCGGCTTCTCCCACAAACCGGATTCGGCCGGGAAAGGAGGACGCAAACGCGGGGTGCCCCGCCCGCCTTCGATCGAATGAATTAACGCCGTTTCTTCGCCGCAGATGAACGCCCCCGCACCTTCCTTGACAGAGAACTTCAGCGAGTAGTCGGTGCCGAGAACCGACTCGCCGAGCAAACCGGCGGCTTCGCACTCCGCGATCGCATGCCGAATCCGCTGCACCGCGAGAGGATACTCGGCCCGGATGTAGAAGTATCCTTGATGCGCCCCCGCGGCGATCGCTGCGATGGCCATTCCCTCGATCACCCGGTACGGGAAGGACTCCAAAATCATGCGATCCATGAACGCGCCCGGGTCTCCTTCGTCGCCATTGCAGATCACATACTTCGTCTCCGCGTTGACGCCCCGCACTGTTCGCCATTTGATCGCCGATGGGAAGCCCGCTCCGCCACGTCCCCGCAGGCCGCTCTTTTCGATCTCGTCGATGATCGCTTCCCCGGTTGTCTCGCGGGAGAGATCGTTCAAACAGTTTTGCAACGCCACGAAACCGTTATGCCGACGGTACTCGTCGAGGTCCAACGGATCGATATCGCCACAGGACTCCGTCGCGATTCGTTTCTGTGGGCCGAGGAACTCACACACCGGCCCCTCTTGTGGCGAGACCGCTTCGACGAGAGCATCCACGCCGTTCTCGCGTCCGTACAACCCGGCAACCCAGTTCGACCACGAGGTTCGCATCCGCGCCCCAAGCCCCGTCGGCTGAAAGTTTTGCAGAACGATCTGCTCGACCTGTTCCGCCTGCACGTGACAATACAACCGGCTCGTCCCATCACTTTGCACGGTTTCGAGCAGAGGCGTTTGATGGCACATGCCAACGCATCCGACCCGTTTCACATCCGCGGCGGCACCGATCGAACCGACCACGTCCTGTACTTTGTCAAAGACATGACCGCTGCCTTGCGCGACACAACACGATCCAAGCCCGACGCGAATCTCGCCAACGGGAACCACATTTGTCGAGCGATTTCGTTTTCGCAAATCACGACGAGCGGTCTTCGGCTCGGCGGACTCGCGTGCGAACCCACGCACTGTTCCCGGAACGCTCTGAGGAGTCAAACGCCCGTAAGTCGCATCGTCGATTTGCACCACGGGAGCCAGCGTGCAACATCCCAAACACGCGACCGGTTCGATCGTGAATTGCCCGCGACCGTCAGTGTCCTCACCGGGTTTCAAACCCAAATGCAACGCGATCGCCTCCTCGATGAGATCAGCTCCCTTCACATGGCAGGCCGTTCCGCGACAAACTTGAATCGCATGTTTTCCCATCGGTCGATGGCGAAACTGCGTGTAAAAAGTGGACACTCCCTTGATCGTCGACGGTGCAATCTCGGTCAATTCACACACACGACGCAACGCCGTATCAGGCAGATACCGATACTCGGTTTGGATCGCTTGCAAGATCGGAATGACCGCCTCCACTCCGCGACCGTGCTGCTTCACCGCCGAATCGACAAACGCCAAATCAACATCGCATTGCGTCGATGTTAAGCCACCGTCGTTTCCGTTTCGAGATTCCATTGCGGTCGCATTCATGATCCACCGATACAGAAAAGATGGTTGTCCCCGCGAACATAAATCCGCTCACCAAGAACCGCGGGGCTGGCCGAAACCCTTTCGCCAAAGTCCGCTTCCCAAACCGTCTCGCAGCCTTCTTTCGTCGCCGTCACCAACCAACACAATCCCGACTCGCCGATCAACAGAACGTGTTCACCGCACCGCGTGGGCGACGCTTTGAACCCGTCATCAAAGTCGGCCTCCCATAAAGGATCGCCGGCCTCGACAACGTCATAGCTGGTCAAGGTTCCGAACGACGCTAACATCAAAACCATGTTATCAACCAGCAACGGGCTAGTCGTGTCGGGGGCACCAAAATCGACGATCCAATCGACGTGCGTTTCCGTGACGTCACCGCTGCCTCCCAGCCGGATTGCCGCACCGCC
>JBICHZ010000128.1:0-4545 GCA_043101355.1 Rhodopirellula sp. JB044 | reverse complement strand
AACCGCCCCCACCTCTCAATCCATCTCCCGAACCCAACATCGCACATAATCCACCGCCATCTCCGTCGGAAATCCTTCTCGAGTGCTCTCACTCGGCACAGGCACTCGCCCGTCCTGCCCCGCCCAAGCGATCAACGGAGGACGAAGCTCCATCGTCAACGTCACGCTCATCGGAAGGTGCCAGTAAAGATTTTCTTCCTCGGCCACCTTCTCGCCATCGATATACCACGTGATCTTCTCAGGCGTGTTCTCGCACGCGTACACGTGATATTCGTCTCGCGGATCCCAAGGCGCGTCGAACTCGTGCTTACAAACCTCGGGCAAGTGCTGAGGACGAACCCACACCTCCTTGCCCGACTCATCAAGAACCCGTGTATGAAGGTTGCAGTCGATATGGTTGGGCGACGTGAACTCTTCCTTGTCTGAATCCCAAACACCCTGCAACATCTCCACAATGTCGATCTCGCTGTAGGTCACCTTGGGATACTTCGGATTCTTCTCTCGGCCGTTGCTATACAACCAAAACGCAGGACACAGCCCCGGAAAACGACTGCAACCTTTGATCCTTGCTTCAAAATACCCGTACGTCGTTTTTTGCTGCGACTGCAAAATACCGAGCTTGTAAAAGTACTCGTTGCCACGGTGGCGGTGCGGCGCATACCGCGCCCGAATGAACAAACTCCCCGAGCTCAAACGCAGATTGTCCGACGACCACGCACGTTCACCCCAAGGCCGCATGTCCGTGATCCATTTCGAACGGTCAATGCGACGCGCATCGAACTCGTCCGAAAACCGCCGATCGAGCACCCAAACTTTCGACGGGTCAGCCTCACGCAGATACGGCTGAACATCTTCACGACCGTCCAATTTACCACGGTCAAATTGGCCGCCGTCAGACGCTTCGGCACAAACGATCCAGTGCCAACTACAGGCAAACAACAACGACACGATTAGGTGCTTCAACAACATCACGATTTCTCGTCCAAAAGGGCAGGGAGGAAAGGTAGGCAGGAGCAAAGGTAGGGAGTGGGGAAAGGCAGGCAGGAGCAAACGAAGACAGGCAGGATCGAACGCGGAACGACAGAACGACGAATACACCTTGCGACGTAACGGACGATCACCAAAAAACGCCGCCCCGACAGAACGCCGCCCTAAAAAACGCCGCCCTAAAAAACGCCGCCCTAAAAAACGCCGCCCCATCAAAACCGTCTCTGAACAATCGCGGATCGCAAGGGGGATGGGACCAACCGGCGCCCCAGAATAAATTAACCAGCCACTCATCCGTTCAGCACATGCGATGCAGAGCGACCGAACGCCGCACACCGCAGCAAACACCGCAGCAAACACCGCCCAACAACAACCACACGTTTGCAGCAACATCGCTAAGGGCACCAAACGCCCAACACTTGTGCGAACAACGGATCGATGTATACTGTTAACAATTATCCCCCCCGGTTGTTGTTTTGTCCAGGGGCATGTCAATGGTGAACGCTGACCACCCCGTGGAAACTCACACCGCCTGGAGAGACACATGTCGTTGATTCCGCAAACTGTCCGCGAACAGGTAACCAATCAAATTCGCATCGACTTGCTGTCAGGCCGATTCCCCGCCGGAACCATGCTCCGCGAAATCGAATTGGCGCAGCGGTTCGGCGTCAGCCGTGGACCGGTTCGCGACGCGTTCATTCAGTTGTCCCACGAAGGATACCTCGCCTACCAAGCCAACCGGGGCGTGATGGTTCGCCATCCACCCGACCCGAAAGATCGCGAATTCATCACCTCGCTGCGTTTGCAAATCGAAACCTACGTGATCGAACGAGGCCTGACGGACAAAGATCCCGACTCGGTCGCTAGCGTTGAGGTCGCGTTGGAAAGACTCAAGGAAGCCTGCGACGCCTCCGAATCCACCCAAGTCGCGATTCGTGACATCGAGTTTCACCAACAGATCCTGCTCGCCTGCGGAGGCGACGACCTCGTTCCGACGTGGCGGCAACTCTGCTCGCGGATGCTCCTAACCTACACCCGCCTAGGCGACTACCATCAAGCCTACAGCGAACACGTCGCGATCTTTGAACCGTTCCGCGACAACGATCTGAAAAAAACAATCGCCGCCGTCCGCGCGAACATCAAGTAGACCGACCGGCACAACTCGCGTTGTCGCTTCGCATCTGCCACAACCTCGGATCACTCCCCACCCCAACTGACGTTACCCGTCGAGGAATTTTGATGAAAATCCAATCGTCACCGTTTGGTGAATTCGAAGGTCAGCCTGTCGAACTGTACACGCTCGAAAACGACAACGGCGTCATCGTCAAAATCACAACTTACGGCGGCACCGTCACCTCGATCGTCACCCCCGATAAAAACGGCGACAGCAGTGACATCGTCTGCGGTTTCGATTCGCTCGACGGTTACTTCGCCGACGAATACAAAGCCAACTCGCCCTACTTCGGATGTCTCGTCGGTCGCTACGCCGCCCGCATCAAAGACGGCAAATTCACCGTCGACGGCCAACAACATCAAGTCGCCACCAACGACGGCCCCAACCATCTTCACGGCGGCATCCGCGGTTTCGACAAACGCGTTTGGACGGTCGAAGGCACCTCGCAGGACGACAACAACGTCACCCTAACGCTGTCACTCGACAGTACCGACGGCGAAGAATCCTTCCCGGGCAACCTCAACGTTGTCGTCCATTACCGACTCACCAACGACAACGAAGTTCGCATCGAATACGAAGCCGAAACGGACAAGACCACGCCCCTGTCGCTGACCAACCACACCTATTTCAATCTCAACGGGTTTCAAGACAACGTCCTCGATCACGTCCTGCAACTCAACAGCGATCGGTACCTCGTCCCCGACGACACCAACGTCCCCGTCGGTGAAGAAGCCCCCGTTGCGGGGACCGCCGCAGACTTCAACTCGCCCAAACGAATCGGCGACGCCTTCAATGAACTACCACTCGGATTCGAACACTACTACGCGTTCAACAAACCAGTCGGATCGTTAGAGAAAGTCGCCGAGGTCCACGAACCAAAAACCGGACGCAAACTCGAGGTCCTGTCCACCGAACCAGGAACCCTCTTCTACACCGGACGCTACACCTCCGACGCACTCAAACGCGAAAGCGGAGCCCAGTTCGGCCAATTCCGCGGCTTCTGCCTCGAAACCTCCAAATACCCCAACGGCCCCAACATCGCAAACGCCCCCAACAGCGTCCTCAAACCCGGCGACCAATACCGCGAAACAACCATCTACAAACTCAGCTGGACCTAACCGTCGCTGGACTAAACAGTAGCTGGACCTGACCGTAGGCCGGACCAAGCGAAACGCCGTTCCGGCAAAACGCATCACCCCCACACCCAAACGACATCCCTCGCTCCTTCAACCCGGCCTACATCGCTCCGCAATCCCTCTTTTCACTCCTCCAAAAACCGCGCCCCTGCCCAAACCGAATGATCCGAATGCGGGCCATCCCCCGCATCCGTCGTCAACAAACGAACGTGCTGCGTCCCTTCCGGAAACGCCACACGGATCTCGCGTCCCGGATCACTCCCCTTCATCGTCGGACTCGTGAAAATCGTTTCCCACTCCTCCTCCGACGCATCCGCCGTGCGGTTCACCTGAACCAGGAACACCGCCGAACCGTTCTCCTGAACGTGGTCTTCGATCCCAATCGTCGCCTCCAATCCCGTGGCCTTTGGAAACTCCGACATATCGAAATCGGCATTCCCCCGTTTCGTAATCCCAACCGGGCATACCAAAAGACCATGTTGGAACGGCGTACCGCCAACCACAATCTCGCCACCGATATAATTGTTATCACGGCGCACCCCGTTGTGTGCTGACTCCCGACTCGTATCCACGCCGCTCAGATACGGATACGCCGACGCGTAGACACGCTTGATCGGATCGCACTCGTAAACAGCCAACCGGCGAATCTCAGGCGTCCCACTCACCGAATCGAGACAACGAAACCGAATCCGATTCGTTGTCACCGGACGCACCCGGTCGATCTTCTTATGCCCGATCGTTTCGTAGCCCGGGTTCGGATTGTACGGCGACCATCCGATCAGTTTATTCTTCGGGACTAACGTTTCCCACTCGCCATCGACCAACGCCTCCAACGTGTACTTCGCAACACGTTGCCCGTTCGCAATGTTCTCCATCGTCACCACCGTATTGATACGGTGCGGTTCCTCCCACGCCAATTCCACGACATCGTCGACGACCACGTCATCCCGTTCGGCAACCGGATTCGAACAGCGATTGCGGATTTCATCGCCGAGAGCTTTCGCAGCCGCAACGAAATCATCCGGAATCAATCCACGATCATCCGGCGGCAGATTGATGATCGTGTTCGCCCCCAAGCCCACCGTGCGATAGTACAAATCAACGTGCTCCCACGTCGGCCGTGGGTACGTTTTCTTGACATCATCCGGGTGCCAAAACCAACCGCCGTAATGGAACCCCGAATTCGTCGTACACTCACGCACTCGCCAGAACTTACCGAACGGATCCCCACGACGAACATCCGTTTCC
>JBICHZ010000127.1:0-16421 GCA_043101355.1 Rhodopirellula sp. JB044 | reverse complement strand
TTCCAATCCCGTTTCCCTTCCTGTCGAAAAGATTATCAAAGAATGGTATCCGCAGCGAGACAATGTGAAATTCGGCTTACTCGAAGCCGACGTGGCGGCCCCGCTGAAATGGTCGGCCGAACAACCCAATCTTTACACCGTCGTTCTATCACTGACTGACAAAAATGGGCAGCTCGTCGAAGCGCGCAGTTGCCGAGTCGGATTTCGAACGATCGAAATCAACGACAATGGCGAGTTGTTGGTCAATGGTCGCCCCGTGAAGCTAATGGGTGTGAACCGGCACGACCACGACCATGTACGTGGAAAAGCATTGACCCGCGAAGATATCCGCGAAGACGTTCTTCTGATGAAGCGGTTCAATTTCAACTCAGTTCGAACATCGCACTATCCGAACGATCCGTATCTCTACGAGGTGTGTGATCAATTGGGCGTTTACGTGATGGATGAAGCCAACGTGGAATCACACGGCGTGCGTGGATTGCTGACGAACGTTCCATCCTGGCATACCGCCATCACCGATCGCATCATCCGCATGGCGGAACGAGACAAGAATCACCCGTCGATCATTTCCTGGTCGTTGGGGAACGAAAGCGGATGTGGTCCGATTCATGCAGCTGCCGCGGGATGGCTGAAGGACTTTGATCCGACTCGCTTTGTGCATTACGAAGGTGCCCAAGGCGATCCGACTCATCCCGATTACATCGAAGGCGGCGGTGCCGGAGTCGCGAATTGGCCGGTGATGGCGAACCCGACTGATCCGCCGTACGTGGATGTGATCAGCCGCATGTACCCGACCGTTGAACAGCTGCAAAATCTCGCAGACGCGCCGCAGATCAAACGACCGATCGTGATGTGTGAGTACGCTCACGCGATGGGCAATTCGCTGGGCAACCTGGCTGAGTACTGGGAGTTGATCCGCTCTCGGCCGAACCTGATGGGCGGCTACATCTGGGACTGGATGGACCAAGGGCTCGAAACCGAAACGGCCGACGGGACAACCTATTGGGCGTACGGTGGTGACTTTGGCGACCAACCCAACTCCGGCAACTTCTGCCTTAACGGCGTGATCGCATCGGACCGGACCCCAACGCCCAAAACGTGGGAATGCAAGTACGTCTTTCAGCCGATCGCTTTTGAAGCACGCAGCCTTCCCGCAGGAAAACTGCGAATCATCAATCGCTCCCATTTCAACAACCTGAATCAGTACGAGCTTCGCTGGGCCGTCACCGAGGGAGGTCGAGAATTGGCAACCGGTTCACTCGCGGAAGTCGACCTCGCGGCGGGTGAAGCAACCGAAATTATGGTTGCGCTGCCGGAGATGAGTTTCGCCCCGGGAGCCGAGTACTGGTTGCGAATCAGTGCTCATCACAAAGACGCGCAGTCGTGGTGCGATGCCGGATTCGAAGTCGCGAAGGAGCAGTTCTTGCTGCCCGTCGGAACCGATGAAAACATCACATCGACACCAGCGGGTAAAGTTTCGGTGAACGAGAATGGCGATCAACTGCAGCTATCGGGGCAGGGTTGGTCGGCGAGTTTCAACCGACAAAACGGTCTGCTCGAAAGCTACCTCGTTGGCGACCAGCAGGTTATCGAAGAACCGTTGGAGTTGAACTTTTGGCGTCCGCAAACCGACAACGACCGGGCCGGCGGAAAGACGCATGTGCATCAGAAGTTCTGGAAAGATATCGCCGATACCCGGTGCGATACTTCCATCGATTTTGAAACAGTTCCGGACGGCAACGTTATCGTTTCGACAAACCATCGCTGGGGCGACAAAGTCAACGCGGACATTGACTACCGAGTCAGCCCGGATGGGCAAATCCAGGTGAGCGTTGCCTTCAAGGCTGATCCGAGCTTGCCAGCGCTGGTGCGTTTGGGCATGAAGGTTGGACTCTCCGATTCGCTCGAACGGATCGAGTACTACGGTCGAGGACCGTGGGAAAATTACGTGGATCGAAAACGCAGTGCAGAGGTGGGCGTTTACAAGGCAAAGATCGAAGACATGCAGGAACGCTACCTTCGTCCTCAAGAAAACGGCAACCGCACCGATGTTCGCTGGCTGAAACTCAGCGGTCCCAAATTCGGGTTGCAGGTGGACGGCGCCGAACCGATCCAGTTTTCGATCTGGCCTTGGTCAATCGAAGCGGTTGACAAAGCGTTGCATGATTACGAACTAAAACCACAAGGCTTTTATTCGCTGCATCTCGACCACCGGCACATGGGCGTCGGCGGAGACGACTCGTGGTCATACAAAGCACTGCCGATGGAAAAATACAGAGTGCCCGCGGGCGTCTACACCTGGTCGTTCACTCTGTCACCGGCGGCGAACTAGAACGCTTTGAAAAAGGGATGTAGCCGATATCGCTAGAATTCGGGAGGACTGAATTCTGGCGAATCCAGCTACGAAGGTTGGCTACGTCCCATTCCGAAGTTCACCAGCGTAGCGAAACTCGCAACGGGGACGAGACGCGTTTAAGCTCAGAACGTTTTGTCGTCTTGGTTGGGGCGTCACGTCCGGCTACCGCGGACGGCTATGAGCAGCAGTGGCCGTCGTGATCCAACGCGTCGGCTCGTTGCTCGTCCTGCTCCGACTCTGGCATCTCGGCGCCCGCGAGTTTCAGACATTTGAGCAGTTGGCGATGGAACGGCGAATTCGGCTTCGCGAGCGAGTAGTGATTCCACTGCCCCTCGCGACGGCCGACGACGAGGCCAGAGTTTCGCAGACACAACAGGTGCTGCGAAACTCGAGGTTGTGACATTTCCAGAATACTCACCAAATCTCCGACGCACATTTCGCCACGCAGCAGCAGGTTTAGGATTCGCAATCGGGTTCGGTCAGAGAATGCACGAAACATCTCATCGATCGCCGTTTCCGGATTGCCGCTGTTGCTGCGTTGAGTCTTCGTAGAGCCGGCACGGCCACTTTTGCCGGAGCCCGGACGAGCTTTCGTTTGAGTGGCCATTGCCCAACCCTTTCGTCATGACGCGTTTTTGATATGGATAAGCCTGGGCTTATAACTTAGGCAACATTGGCCGTTCCTGGCGAGTGCAAATCACCGATCAATCGCCCTTCGGTAAGCCGAATGGTGCGTTTCGCTCGTTTTGCAGCCCCAGGATCGTGCGTTACCATCACGATCGTCCGACCTTCCTCGTTGAACTCTTCAAAAAACCGGATCACCTGAGACGCCGTTTCCGGGTCGAGGTTGCCGGTCGGTTCGTCTGCGAGAATCACCGCCGGGTCGTTCGCCAGCATGCGGGCCAGTGCCACACGTTGTTGCTGCCCGACGCTGAGTTCGGTCGGCTTGTGGTGCATGCGATCACCGAGCCCGACGCGTTGCAGCAATTCTTCGGCCCGGGATTGCTGGTCCGATTCAGGTACCGACGCCAAGTACATCGGCACCTGAACATTTTCCAGGGCCGTCAAATACGGAACCAGATTGAAGGTCTGGAACACGTACCCGATGTATTTCTGGCGAAGCTCCGCCCGTTCGTCCGCGGTTCGATTGTAAACGGAATGCCCGTCCAGAGTGACCTCGCCAGATGTCGGCGACAGCATGCCGCCGAGCATCAACAGCAGCGTGCTTTTGCCGCTCCCGCTCGGCCCCACCAACGAGACAAAGTCACCGCGGTGAATTTCAATCGACGCGTCGAGCAGGCCGACGACCTTTTGTTTGCGAAGTGTGTAGTCCTTACGTACGTTTTGCATACACAACATGATTAAATCTCCCTAAAAGTTGTGACGGGATCGAGCATGGCGGCGCGTCGGGCCGGAATGTAGCTGGCGATCAAGGCGACGCCTGCAGAAATGGCAACCGCCCAAACAGAAAGTTCAGGCATCGGCAAAACGGTGACTCCGGCGAGCCGCGGCCCCATCGTGACGGCGGCCAGAGTACCGATGGCGAAACCGCCCGTGCCTCCGACTAACCCCAACAGCAAAGCTTTGGTTAGAAAGAGTCGTTGAATCAGTTTCGAACGAGCGCCCATCGCCATCAGCGTACCGATCTCTCGTCGACGCTCGGAAACGTTGGCGAACATGAAGTTCGCGATCCCCGCACCGCCGACAACCACGATGATGGCCACAAAGATTTGCGACAGTCGTTCCATCATGTTGTGGACTTTGATCTGAGTGTCGACGACCTGTTTGATCGTGACCACTTTCGCTTCGGGCAACAATTCATTGACGCCGCTGACGAGGCCGGCCGAGATCTCTTTGCAACAACCGACGACTTCGATGCAGTTCACCACCGGGCCTTTGCCGGCGAGGTCTTGCACTTTGTGCAGGTGCGCGAAGACTCGCGAGTCGTCGACGGTTCCTGTTTCGGGCAGCACCGCGATGACTCGAAACTGATCACCCAACAATTCAACGACCGAGTCTTTTTCCAAGCCTTGCATTGCGGCAACATCCGCACCGATCAAGACCTCGTCCTCGGCCAAATCCTTGATGACACGTTCACGAACGAGATTTCTTTCGTCAGCCTCCGCTGGCTCGGCGGCCAATTCGAGAGCACCGCATCCGATCGGTCGGGAGAAGATGCCCGCACCGGCCCACGCCGCCTTCGCTTGGAATTCGCTCTTTGGCAGGATGCCGGTGAGCGAATAGTTGCGGCCGCCGAGATCGACAGGCACGCAGAGCTTCGGTGATAGATTGTCGACGCCTTGCAAGTCCGACATCGTCAGCCGCATGACATACTCTTCCGGAATCACTTCCTGGTGCATGTCGGCGGCGTAGTAGTCCTGTAGCGAGACCGACTTCGGAAGAATCAGCACGTTGGCACCGAGGCTATCGAGTTCCCGGGCAACGGCCTTCTCCGAATAAAACGTGATGTTGCGAATCGCGACCACGGTCGTGATGCCTAGCATGATGCCCATCACAATCGTGAGCATTTGGCTCTTACGTTCGAACAGTTCACGCCATACGAGTTTGCGTAAATTCATCGTGAGATTCCTTTTGTAGTGAGGGTCACTGGGGCGGGCATTGTCCGCCGGGGCAGCACTGGCCCGGGCCGCACTGGCCGTTCGGGCCACATTGACCACCGGGGCAGCATCCCTGCTGGGCAGATTCCACTTTCGCGATGAGTTCGGCGGAGGTAACCGCGCCGGTGAACTTGGCGATCGGTTGCCCCGCAGGGGAAATCAACACCATCGCCGAATCATGCGAGGTAGGGGAAATCTTAAGGCTGGTCAGAAACGCCTGCTCTCGTTGGTCGGCGGGATCAATCGTGATCACTTCGGTCGCGGCGCCAAAACGTTGGTCCGCTAGGAAACCGTTGGCTGCCAACTGGACTTCGTTATGGTGCGGCGTTTGTTGGTTGGAAACGCAAATTAGCGAGAGCTTCTGAGCTTGCATGGCTTTCAAACACGACGCCGTGCCTTCGCTGACGATGCCTGCTCGCAGTTGTTCGGCGGTCGCTTTGAGTGGCCACGCTTTGGTGACGGCACCGTTGGGGGCGACCGCAACGATCAACGGAAGAGGTGCTCGTTGAACGCCGAACACTTCCACCGTTTCCGATTCAGCAGGTTCCGTCACCTGTACACGGATCGTGTTGATCGGGACATCCGAGTGCGACTTCGTTTCGCTGAGGACCGCGTTCATTCGCTGGGTCGCATCGTTATCGTCTCGCCAAAACAACACGTACGAGAATTGACGCATTTCGGCCGCAGAGGACAAGGCCGCCAACCCCGGACTGTTGCTCGCTTTCCAGGGATGGGTCGGTTGTTGGTCCGCTTGAGCGAGAGCGCTGAACATGACCGCGATGCATACCGCAAGCGATCCAATTTTGAGGTGCAACATCCTGACTGTCATCGATCGTGACTCCTTGAGTTGGAACGACACATGCACGGTCGTTCACGGGAACTTCTTGCTCGCTGTCCAACAGCGAGTAACGTGTCTTACTTGTAACTCATATTCGTCCATACGCATATGCTAATTTAGTCGCAGTTGAGCAAAGGTTGAAATAGCCGCGATCGAGCATCGCGAGGCGGCAGACCAGTACGTCGTTCGTATATTGCCGCGAAGGAAAGAGCGTTCGGCGACAACGGCTTGGGTCAGGGTTGATAGCAAATCAAAAATGTCGGACTTTCGATCGCTGCCGGATTTCGCTAGTCTCGACGAGAGCTTGGAGGCGTGGACTGTCTCCTGAGTGCGTGTTTGAAACGCGTGTCGTGAGACAGGAGCATTGGAAGAGCGATGAAGGTTTGGCTGTCGTGGTGTTTATTGGGCTGCATCCTGGTGTTTTCGGGGTGCCGTTCGACGGGAAAAGCGAGTCAGGAAATCCCGCCGGAGATGCTCGCCGCGTTCTCGGAAGACTCGCTGGCATCCGCGTCCACATCGACGGTGTCTCAGCCCAGTGGAGTGACGTTTGTCGATCTACCTGAACTCCAATCCGGCACCGGCCCGATGGATGCGGGCGAAGTCCCAACCTTTTCGGCGACCGGTTCGGGGCTGAAGTACCGGATCTTGCGAAATTCCAGTGGCAGAAAGCCGACCGCGGCGGATACCGTGAGTGTCCACTATCGCGGATGGCTGCACAGCGGGAAGGTGTTTGACAGCTCTTATGAACGAGGCGAACCGACCAGCTTTCCGCTCAAGAGCGTCATTGCCGGATGGACCGAAGGGATGCAACTGGTCGGCGAAGGCGGCATGATCGAATTGTACGTTCCATCGCATCTCGGGTATGGCGAACGCGGCTCGCCGGGATCGATTCCACCGCACGCGAACCTGCACTTCGTCGTGGAATTAGTGAGCGTCAAATAAGACGACTCGCGACGTTCGGAATGCTACCCAAACGGGCCAAGCCACATTCCTCGTTTCTTTGAGAAACCACCGCGTCGTGTTGCAACCAGCGGTTTTGAACAGATCCGGAGACTCATCAGCCGATCGGCGTTAGCCTCGGTTCTCACGCGACAACTGAGGCCAAGCCCCTCCGGCGTTAAAAAGCGTTGGCGAATCAACACGTGCGCGCAGATCGGCTGGCCTGGATATCCGGATGCCTGATCGCGACCGAATTGCGTTTAGGGTTCGTTGTCGATGTTGAGGTTTTTCTTGCTGCGTTTGAGGTCTTTCCACAAACCTTTGATCCGGCTGTACGCTTCCGCCTGCGTGATTTTTTCTTGAGCCTCAAGGCTGCAGATAAAGCCGACACGTGCTGCAAACTCTTGGAGGTTCGCATCGAAGATCATTTTTTCGGCAAATGATGCGTCGTTGTTGTCCATGTTGATCTTGTGATAGGGAACTCACGTCGAATGCAAGACAAAACACACTGTCTCGCAGTCAATGTCATGCAATTGGGTGCGAAAACGGTGCCACAACGCGAGAGCGTTCATCATTTGACGCGGCCGCTTCCTGTCGCTGAATTCCGCAGAAGCGAGGCCACCGAAGTCTGGCGACCTCGGCCACCTCATTTCTGAAACGATCTAACCGCCGATCTTTTCGAGTTGGTCCTCCGCCGAGCGAATCACGTGGGGTGCTAAACGTACGTTGCCCGACGCTTCACTGTAGTCTTGCCCAGAGGTAAGACACCACTGAACAAAATCCTTCACCTGCTGGGCTTTCTCAGAGTCCGCATACTTTTGACGCAGCAGCATCCAGGTGAATGTGACAATCGGGTAGGAGTGTTCCCCTTCGGGATCGGGAAAATAACCGACCAGATTGGAAGGGAGTTTGGCATTGAGCAGAGTTTCGAGGCCACTCGTCCCGCCTGGGGCGACAAAGTTCCCTGCTTGGTTTTCGAGCGAAGCCATCGGAAGGTTCACATCGCGTGCCGCACCGTATTGGACGTAGCCGATCGTATAGGGTGTCCGTTGGACCAAACCGGCAACGCCCGAGTTTCCATCCCCCTTCAAGTTCTGCCCGGACCAATTGAGCGTCTTGACACCGAGGTCCGTGTCCCCGGTTGCTTTCGGGTTGCCATACTTTTCTCGCCAATCATCGCTGATTGAGGACAGATGGTTGGTGAAAGCCCACGTGGTTCCACTGCTGTCGAGCCGAACGACCGGCTGGATGACTTCCTTGGGAAGGTCTTGGTCGGGGTTGGCTTTTTGAATGCGGGCGTCATTCCACCGGACTTCTTTCCCGAGGAACACGTCGGCATAGACCTCACGTGGCAACTGCAAGTTTTTAGGGAGGCCTTCCGGGTTGTATGCCAAAACGATAACGCCTGCGGTGATCGGGACTTGGATTGCTCCGCCGTCGACCGAGTCGATCACGTCCTGAGTGACGCCCGCGTCCGTCGCTCCGAAGTCCGTTTTACCGGCGAGAAATTCTTTTTCCCCACCACCACTTCCGATGCCTTCATAGACGACTTCGATCGCTTCGTTACGCCGTTCATATTCGCTTGCCCATTTCTGAACGATGATCTCGGCGAACGTCGAACCGGAGCCCTGAAGTGTCGAATGAGGCGTGTTCAGTTCCTCATTGCTGCAACCGGAGATCAGCACGAGACAGGCAAAGATCAGGTTGATGGTTGGGTTTTGAATCAAATAGGTTTTCACGTAACGATCTCCATAAGGTTTTCATTCAGTGCGTCACGAACGTGTCACGCACTGAATGATGAGTGCAAAGTCGGGAATGAGGGGAAAAGATCGACTAACCGCGTTAGTTCAATCCGCATACCCGCAGATAGGCATCAATGGTTTCGGCGTCAGGTGCCTTGAGAGTGAGACCGCCTGGACCGGCCGCCGGACGAATGAAGTGTTTCGCCAATTCGCCTGCTTCACGATAGTTTTTGAGCTCTTCGCTTCCATTGCGGAACACCCACACGCGACCGTCTTCGAGTTTCGTCACAAACCCGGGTTGTGCGACGAGATAGGCATCGATAGTTTCCGCATCGGGAGCCTTCAACGTGACTCCGTTGGGGCCCGCGGCGGGACGAATGACATGCTTTGCCAATTCGCCTTGCTCGAGGAAGTCCGAGAGTTCCTCGGATCCTTTTCGGAAAACCCACAGACGGCCATCGTCAAACTTCAACACGAACCCTAGCTTGGACGCGAGGTACAGGTCCAGGGTTTCGGTGTCGGGAGCTTTCATCGTCATCCCCATCGGCCCAGCGCCCGGGCGGATGACGTGCTTGGCGAGTTCGCCTTGTTGTTCGTAGTCGTTGAGTTCTTCCGTGCCGGCAGCGAATACCCAAAGTCGTCCGTCTTCGATTTTGGTTTCGAAACCTGGTTTGGCGGTGAGGTATCGCGAAATGGTTTCGGCGTCGGGAGCTTTGAGCGTCATTCCTGCGGGGCCGACCCCGGGACGAATCACGTGTTTGGCCAGTTCGCCTTTTTCCACGAAGTCAGTCAACTCGGGGCTGCTGATTTCGAAGACCCAAAGTCGACCGTCTTCTTCGTAAACCGCGAATCCGTCTTTCGCCCACGGGTTGTTTTCCGCAGAGATCGCCATGGGCTTTCCGGACGCCGCGTAGTGGACCCAATGCCAATCATCGTTGTCGGCATCAAACCCCTCGGCCATTTTTCGTCGGGCGGTAATGGCAGTAGGAGTATCGCTGTCACCTTGGTAGTGCTCGGTTACGACGAGGACTCCTACGCCCTGCGCGGCGTCGCTGTTTTTGGATGCCAAGCGGAAGTGCTGAGATGAATCATCCGACGGTGGTCCGCTGGGGAAATCGCTGCTGGGGGTGATTCGTTCCCATTTTCGATAGTCGGTCTCGCTGAGGTATTTCCAGAGCGATTCGGCGTACCGTTTTTGAGCTTCGGGGCGTTTGGAATCTTGAGCCTGTGTGTTTGTGGTGCTCGCAACCGTTAGGCAGGCGACGAAGGTTGCCACAAAGAGACGATGCAACATGATGGTGGTCCGGTAAAAGCGTGGGGGGATTGAAATCGTGAACGGGTCGATCAACCGAATCTTCCGGTGGTGTAATCTTCTGTTTCTCGCAGCCTCGGCTCGCTGAAGATCACCTCTGTCTTCCCATATTCGATGAGGTGTCCGAGATACATGAACGCCGTGTAGTCACTTACCCGCGCGGCCTGCT
Source organism: Rhodopirellula sp. JB044 (assembly GCA_043101355.1). Lineage (GTDB taxonomy): Bacteria > Planctomycetota > Planctomycetia > Pirellulales > Pirellulaceae > Rhodopirellula. The sequence continues at coordinate 6,447 of JBICHZ010000127.1, read as the reverse complement.
GCATGTTGTGCGTCACAACGAGGACGGTGTATTGGCCCGCGAGTTCCGAGATCAGGTCTTCGACTTTGCCCGATGAGACCGGGTCGAGAGCCGAGCAAGGTTCGTCCAGCAAGAGCACTTCCGGTTCGCTCGCGATGGCTCGGGCGATGCACAGACGCTGTTGTTGACCGCCGGAGAGGCTCAGGCCGCTTTCGTGAAGTCGGTCTTTCACTTCGCCCCACAACGCGGCACCTCGGAGGCTGCGTTCGCAGACTTCGTCCAAAACGGCACGGTTGTTTTCGCCATCAATGCGTAGCGGGTAGACGACATTCTCGAAAATGCTCATCGGAAAAGGGTTCGGCTTTTGAAAAACCATTCCCATCATTTTTCGAAGTTCGATGACGTCCACGTCGGGAGCCAAGATCGATTGATCGTAGAGTTGCATGTCACCCTCGGTGCGGACACCGTCGATCAAGTCATTCATGCGATTGACGCTGCGAAGCAATGTGGATTTCCCGCACCCCGACGGTCCGATCAACGCGGTGACTTTCCCAGCGGGAATCCTCATCGAAACATCAAACAGAGCTTGCTTGGCGCCATACCAAAGGCAGAAGTCCTTGATCTCGAGTATCGCGGATTCGTCCATAATCTCAGGGTGAATCTCCGACGGCAGGTGTTCTCCCGCGGCGATGCGCTCGAGTCGTCTGACTTCCGTCGGATTATTGGGGGCCACTGCGCTGCTGCTATCTTGAGCGTTCGGTTCTTTCATCGTCTCGTTCTGCATCGTCGTGTCCGTAAGGGTGTGTTTCTGTGATCGAGCCCGCGGCATGGCGTTGGCTCACTTGGAAACACTTAGAACTGGCTATAAGCGAACTTCTTCTTCAGTCGAGAACGAAGGCCGATCGCTAATAGATTCATGAGGGCAATCAACGCAATGAGTAGCAGCGTGGTGGTGAAGACCATCGGCTTTGCCGCTTCACTGTTTTGACTTTGAAAACCAAGGTCGTAGATATGGAAACCCAGGTGCATGAAACTGCGTTCGAGGTGGACGAACGGAACGTGACCGTCCATCGGTAATTCCGGTGCGAGCTTCACCGCACCGACTAACATCAACGGTGCGACTTCGCCTGCCCCGCGGGCCATTGCCAAAATCATTCCCGTCATGATTCCAGGCATCGCTCGCGGCAGGACGATGCGGCGAATGGTCTGCCATTTGGTTGCACCGCAAGCCAACGATCCTTCACGCATCGATCGGGGGACCGCGGCGAGTGCTTCTTCGGTGGCCACAATGACGACCGGCAATGTCAGCAGCGCGAGTGTCAGTGCGGCCCACATGATCCCGCCGGTGCCAAACGTTGGGCTCGGCAGTTTGGCTTCGAAAAAGAGTTGGTCGATCGAAGCTCCGATCAGGTAACAAAAGAAGCCCAGACCAAACACACCGAACACGATGCTCGGGACACCCGCCAAGTTATTGATTGCGATTCGCACGATACTGACCATCAATCCGGCCTTGGCGTATTCACGCAAGTACAACGCGGCTAAGACGCCGAACGGGACCACCACGATTGACATCAACAACGTCATCACGACCGTGCCCCAAATCGCGGGGAACACACCGCCTTCGCTGTTTGCTTCTCGAGGGTCGTCGGACAAGAACTCCCACCAACGTGAAAAGTAAATGCCTAGGCGTTCGCTGAAACCCAACTGGTTGGCGGGATAGGTCCGAACAATGTCGGCGAGAGGGATTGCGTGCTCCTGCCCGGTCGACGTGGTCACGATCATTTGATAGCGATCGTTCTCGCCATCGAGCGATTGAATCTGCGACCGGATTTCCGCGAAAGCTTCGTCGAGCTTTTCTTTCTCAGCGAGGAACTGCTTGTTGGCTTCTTCCCATTCCGGCGAGTCTTTTCCGTTTGCCAATTCGATGCTTCGTAGGTCCAGACGGGCCTGCTCGAGTTCGTGGTTAATTTGACCGGTATCCGAAATTTCCAAGTCACGGCGTTGGTGCCATCGATCACGAACGACAGGATGCAGTTCTAAGAACTTTGCCCAAACCGCTTGAGGTTCCGTCTCGGTTGCCTCGCCGTCGATCTGCAACTCTTTCGGCACGCCGTAAAAACGCCCCCAGGTCAAACGTTCAAAGAGTACCGCCCACTCGGGATCGGATTCGCTGTCCGGTTCGGTTGCGAAGTCACTCACCCAGGTGAAGTGTTCGTTGGTGAGTTCGTAGTTGCCCGTACGAAACAACCTGCGATGAGCCGCAGTCTCGACATCAAAACTCTGCAGGGTCAGGAATCGGTTGCCGTAGACTGAACGAAGAACGTCGCCGTCGGATTGAATCGCGTCGAGCATCGCGGCGGGATCCGGCGTCGAGCTCCAGGTGGCTTCGGCGTCTTGCCAGGACTGCCAAAGCGAGAACAGGGCGGCTCCGGTGTCGTCCGCTTGCAGGGCGGTTTCGATATCGGAGGCGACTTGTGTTTCAATGCTGGACTGTTTCGCTGACAGCAGTTCCGAAATTCCGTCGGTCAGGGCGTTGCGTTCGATCGCTGGGGCTTCGACGACTTGGGGCAGTCCGGACGTCAGCTTCTGCAGCGACCGCTCGACCGACTCGCTTTGCCGGTTAATGAATTCCGCCACCCCGTCGCGGTCTTCAATCTTCGACAGTTTCTTCTGAAAGATCGGATTGAGTAAAGCGACGGCTTCCTCGCGAACCGGCTCGCTGAATGTCCCGATATCTCCATAGCCGAGGTGATAACGATCGTTCCGGGTGACTTCGCCGAGGACCGTGTCACCGTCGAGGGTACGCACCTGTGTGATTGCGACCGGCCAAAACGTGGTTGCTCCCTGATAAAGCACGAGCAGCAACAACCCAATGATCATGACCACACAAATCACTAGCGCCCCTCCGTGCAACCAAAGCATCGGTTCGGATCGTGCGGCGAGCGATTGCCCGCCACCGATCAGCCGACGTTTCAGCGGCGTATTCGATGGCTCACAGGAGGGTGATCCCGACACTGAACCGGCATCGTTAATCGTGTCAATACTCATAGCTGGAAGGCCCTCTTGCGGAAGCGAAGACGGATCGTTTCGGCCACCGTGTTGACGACGAACGTGATAACAAACAAAAGTAGCGCGGCGAGAAAAAGCATTCGATAGTGACTGCTGTTGATGACCGCTTCGGGGAGTTCGACGGCGATGTTTGCCGAGAGGGTTCGGAATCCGTTGAAGACATTGAGGTCCATCAACGCAGTGTTCCCGGCCGCCATCAGGACGATCATCGTTTCCCCAACAGCACGGCCGAGACCGACCATCACGGCAGAGAACAGCCCGCTCATCGCGGTCGGCACGACGACGCGAATTGCGGTCTGCCACGGCGTTGCACCTGCACCGAGTGATGCGGCGCGAATGGATTCGGGTACCGCCGACAGCGCGTCATCGGCGATCGTGTAGATGATTGGAATCACCGCAAATCCCATGATGGCTCCCACGATGAGTGAGTTCCGTTGGACGTACGTTCCCACGTAACTGCCGCGTGGATCCCAGCCCAGTGTGTTCAGGAATGCGGATGCGATGTATGCGATCGCGACCGTACCGAGACAGGCGACCAAGAACTTCACCAAGTCGATTTGCGCGAACGAGGATCGGGTCCAATGCTTGCCGGCACTGCGGATACGAGGCGACACCAACGAATTGACAAACCAAATCACCAGGAACGCACTGAGTGGAAGAAGGATAAACATCCAGGCCCCCGTGCCCGTTCCGATTTGGCCATCGAGCCACGCCTTGATGTCGCCGGCGAACAGCCATCGCTCGACCGAATCGCCAAAGAAATACGCCATCGCCAAACCAATAGGCAGTGCGACCGCGACTCCGAAAATACGATACTTACGGAACTGCACTTCCAACGACGCCGGCAAGAGTTGCCACAGATACGCACCGAGAAGGAACGCGAACGGAACCGTAATCAGGGCGGTCAAGACTTCCGGCACGATGTCTTCGACCAACGGTGCAAAGAACAACGCGGCGAGGAAGCCCAGCACGACACTCGGAAGACTCGCCATCACCTCGATCGTCGGTTTGATACGAGCCTTTGCTTTCGCGTGCAGGAATTCGCTCGTGTAGATGGCCGCGAGAAGTGCGAGCGGCACGGCGAACAGCATCGAGTAAAAGGTTGACTTCAACGTCCCAAAGACGAGTGGCATCATGCCATACTTTTCTTCGAATTCGTCCGTTCCGCTGGACGACTGCCAAGCGTGCTCCGGTTCCGCGTAACCCTCGTACCAGACCGAGGAAAAGATGGACGACCATGTGATCTCAGGATGGCTCGCGTCGACGGCCCAGATCTGAAGCTGGTCGTCGTTGATACTGACAACGGCGTTGTCTTTCGGGGCGATGGCGAGGTGAGTGGCCGGGAGGTTGCCATCGGTCAGTTTCGCTTCGCTGAGCTCTTGATTGCTGGTCACATGAAACAGGCGAACCGATTGGTCTTCGAACCCAACGGCGACCATCCGAGAACGTGGCGATGCGGCTAGCGACACGACGGGAGAGTCGCCCGCGGGAAGTCGGTGGGCACGGACGAGAGTGGCGCCGTCGGAGGTGGTTGCGTCTTCCGGTTTAACACGGAACCACACGTCGACATTGCCGTCGCTGTCTCCGGTGACGACCGATGTTTTGCCGATCAAAAATTCAATCGCAGTGAGCCGAGCGTCGGGAGATTCGACGAGGTCGACCGTTTCGACGAGTGTCGGTTTACTCGCGTTGCGGCAGTCGAATCGTTCGGCACGCCCATCAGGCCATGTAACGATGACGGAATCACCGAGGCCCGCGAGCATGATGCGATTGGGGGCTGAACCGTCGGAAAGCTCAACTTGCGTTTTCCCTTCGCGAAGCTTGGTGGTGATCTTTCCGGTGAGCAAGTTCTTCCGTTCGGTTACCCGGGCGAGGCGAAACTCGCCATTCTCGGTCAACAACGCGAAGATCTTTCCTTTCGATGAAACCGATTGATCGATCAGAGTGATCTTCGAATCGACGTCGACTTTGATCGGATCCTGCAAGTCGGCGACCAGCGTTTGCAACCGAAATTGATTCTCCGGGGTTCGCTCTAGAATCCCGCCTTCATACGGGACACCGTCGCCGATCGGCAGGTCGGTGACTTCATCAGGCAGATTGTCGTCGGCAACGAAGGATGTTTCGAATCCGATTGTCCCCAACCTGACGGTTGCATCTTCAAACGCGAAGGCGACATGACCGCCGCGAAGCGAAAACGACCATGCGGTCGGTGTTTCCCCGGGAAAGAGTGCTTGGCTGCCGATCTGTTCGCCCGTTTCGCTGTGGTACCAAACCAGATTCCCATCGGAATCCACGGTCCACGTGATGTGCAAATATTCGTTGACTCCCATGTGAATCAGGGAGGAGCTTTGCGAAGCCAGTTTCTTTGGGAAGTCTTCCTGCGATTGCATGGCAGCGGGCAGGAACAGCGGGAAGACCACCCAAAGCAAAAAGACGAACACGAGCGACACGGTCAAGATCGTGCCGATGCCCCCGAGCTTAATGAGCAGACCTGCAAACCGGTCAGCCAGCAGGACGCTGGTGCGGGTCTTTCGCGAGCGTTTGCGAACGACGGGGCGTGAATCGGTTGTCGGTTGATCCGAACTCATTCTTTGTTTTCCATGGCCGGCCCAAACCTTCGCGGAAACGAGGTTTGGACCGGCAAACTTTGAAGTGCGTAACTCGTTTCTCTACTCGATTCCAACGCTCGACAAAGCTTCTTGAGCGATCGCTGCAGGCACGGGGAAATAGCCGTCTTTGACGACGTCCTGTTGGCCTTGCTTGCTGAAGACGTAACGAATGAACTCACGACGCAATGGGTCGAGGTCGCTACCTGGTTTGTGGTTCACGTAGAGATAGAGGAACCGTGCCAATGGGTATTCGCCGGTGTAAGCGTTGTCCGGAATCGCCTCCACCATGTCGCCACCTTCTTCGGAAGCCAATGCAACCGCCCGAACATCAGCGGTCTTGTATCCGATGCCGCTGTATCCGATGCCGTACTTGTCACTGGCACATCCTTGAACCACCGACGAACTGCCTGGTTGCTCCTTCACTTCGTCTTTGTAGTCACCACCGAAGAGGGCGTTCTTCTTGAAGTAACCATAGGTTCCCGATGCCGAGTTACGGCCGTAGAGGCTGATCGGCTGCGATGCGAACGCACCACTCAGGCCGGCTTGTCCCCATGTGCGAACGTCTGAAGAGTAGCCGCCTTTGCGGGTCTTCGAGAAAATCGCATCCACTTGCTGAAGCGTCAAACCCTTGATCGGGTTGTCTTTATTGACGTAGACAGCCAGCATGTCGATGCTGGTCGGCAGCGAAACCGGCTTGTAGCCGTATTGTTTTTCGAACGCGTCGAGTTCCGCGTTCTTCATCTCGCGGCTCATCGGGCCGAACTGCGAAGTACCGCTGATCAGAGCGGGG
>JBICHZ010000126.1:0-29331 GCA_043101355.1 Rhodopirellula sp. JB044 | reverse complement strand
ATCAGTCCTGCACCGCAGTTCATCCAAATCGCGGACGTGACGACGTTTAACTTCGTCACCGGTGAAGAGGGTGGCGGAACCGGTGGAGGTGCTGGCGGTGGCACGGGCGGTATTGGTGGTGGCACGGGCGGTATTGGCGGTGGAACCGGGGGCGTGTTCTAACGGCCCGTCGCGACGAAACGGTCCACACGATTTCAACACGGCGGCGTGCGGTTCCCATTGGGAATCGGACGCCGCTTTTCGTTGGCGCTCGGCCTTCAGCTCTTGAGGAGACCCGCGAGCCCTTGAGTCGTCCCACGCGAGCGTACGCGGGCAATTGAGCCGGCAAATCTGGAGGCTGCGATGGGGAATTCGGCGGACTTTCTTTGCTAAAAAATTTCTTTCAAAAAAGCAACTTCGGCTCAAGTTTGCCTATCGATTGCTATTGACTGGTTTTCGAAAGGTCACCAAACTCGTGTCTTGCTTGTAACGAAGCGGCCAACCGGCGACATTTCTGAGGGACACCACCCCAACCCGGTTGAGACACGACGCTACAGGGACGTATCGAATCGAAATTTGCCTCGGCGTTTCGTTCGAATCTCGACGCACAGGAAGTATGCTTCGGCCCTCTTTCACAAATCGTCGACGATGCGAGCGGGCCGGTCATCCAGGAAGGGTGATGCACCAATCACAGTCGTGATTGATCGGGTCGACCGATTCACTAACGGCATCTGCTGAACGTGTGATGGCCGGTGAGAATTTGGACACGCGAATGTGTTCGACCTCATCCGCACATTGACTCGACAGCACGTGTCACCACGCAATCGTGTCGGAGACAGATGGGAACCACATTCCAATACCGGAATTTGCTTTCTGATGTCAACGACGTTACTGGCAGGAGCGCTGGTTTGTCATTCCAGACGGACTTCGACGTTAAAGAGCGAGTGCGCAACGCGTCCGACATCGTTGATGTCGTCGGTCGCGATCTCGAGCTGCGTCCACAAGGCCGTAACTTCGTCGCTCGTTGTCCGTTCCACAACGACACCAAACCGTCGATGACGGTGAACCCCGAACGACAATCGTGGAAGTGTTGGGTATGTGACATCGGTGGTGACGTATTCAGTTTCGTGATGAAGCGTGAAGGGCTCGACTTTCCCGGCGCGTTGCGAGTGCTCGCCGAACGAGCCGGTATCGAGTTGCCGCAGTTCCGCAAAGGCCCCAAGACTCAACCCGGCGATCCCAACGACAAACCGACTCTGCTAGCTGCGATCGACGCGGTTGCTCAGGCGTACTACGAGCAACTCGACGCTCGCAAGACCGATGACGCGAAGGCGGCCTGGGATTACCTCGCCTCTCGCGGGATCGATGATGAAAACCGCCAACGTTTCCGGATCGGCTTTGCTCCCGACTCGTGGGACTTTGCCGTTAACCTTTTGAAGCGGAAGAATTTCACCGAGCAAGTCGCCGTAGCTTGCGGTGTCGCCAAACCACGCGGCGGCCAAAATGGTGGCGATGGTTGTTACGACTTTTTCCGCGGCCGATTGATGTTTCCGATCAATAACGCGAGCGGAAAAGTGATCTCGCTCGGCGGTCGAATCATTCCGGCGATCGCGAAACGCATCGAAGAGTCCTCCGGGGGCAAAGCATCCGCAGGGGCCAAATATTTCAACGGTCCTGAAACACTCCTCTACCGAAAATCCTCCGAACTCTACGGCCTCGACTTGGCCCGTGACGCGATCCGTTCGGCCGGCGAAGTCCTCGTCATGGAAGGCTACACCGACGTGGTTGCCACGCGGATGTCGGGGATCGAAAACGCGGTCGCGGTTCTCGGGACCGCGCTGACCGCTCATCACGTTCGCATTCTCAAACGGTTTGCCCCACGCGTTGTTCTCGTATTGGACGGCGACGATGCGGGGCGACGTCGCGCCGAGGAGGTCCTCGATCTGTTCGTAACCGCCGACGCCGATCTGCGTATCCTGACGCTACCGGACAACTCCGATCCGGCAGACTACCTCGCGGAGCATCCATCGTCGGCGCTTCTCGAGTTGGCAGCCAACGCACCGGATGCGGTCGACCATAAGATCGCCCGGCTCACCGAAGGCGTTGACTTGACCCGTGACACGCACCGCGTGACATCGGCGATCGAATCGCTGCTCGGTCTGTTTGTCAAAGTTCCGCAAAACGACGATCGTGCGGCATTAAAGATTGACCAGTTGTTGCTGCGAATGAGCCGCACGTTTGAGTTGCCGGTCGACCGTCTATCGCGTCGCCTTGATGCCTTGCGTGCCGACCGCAAACAAAGTGAAGCCAAAAAGGCACGTTATCAAAAACGTCCTGCTGAAACCCAAACGCCATCGCAACCCAAGACACAATCGAATCGCACTTCGGGAAGCGACCGTTTTTCGAACCTATCGGCCACGCCGGCTGCCCCGTCACCCAACGATTACGCGGACATGGGGTTTGACGACCCGTTTGCTTCCGCAGCGATGGAAGACGCGGCGATGTTCGGGATGGATGATTCGATGCCGTCGATGTCGGCACCGTCATCAATGTCCGCTCCCTCGCCGATGTCGGTTCCTTCCAATCGTCGAATCAATGACTTCGATTCCCAACCGCTGACCGGCGTTGATCGTGAGTTGTTCGAGACGCTTCTCGAGAGCCCCGAAGTGGCGGCCATGGCGATCGAGGCGATTGACCCGGATTGGTTGCAATCGACCACGGCCAAGATGCTCTTGTCGGCTTATCAGGAACTCGATCTTCAAGGTCACGAGTTGGACTCCGACGCGTTGCTGACGTTGCTGGAGAATGAGTTCTTGAAGAACCAAGTGATCAGCCTGCAACAACGCGTGGACAGTCGAGCCGATCGGATTACCGAGACACCTCACGAACGTTATGCGGCAATCCTCACGCGGTTTCATGAACGTGAGTTCGAAGCCGAAAAATCACGTCAGATCAATCAGCTCGAATCGGCAACACTTCCCGAAGACGAGGAACTCGCAGTTTTGCAAGCGATCATTGACGCCGAACGAATTCGCCATAATCCGCGTTGACTTAAATGACCAATCGACTTCCAATTTGAGTGACTCTCGGATCCGTTCCGAGTCGCGACATTTCGAACCTCGAGCCCCGAGTTTTAATCACAGAAACTTTCTCGAACATAACAGACCACTTTCGTTTTCCCGCTTTCGAGCCCGCGTCGTAGATTCGCCCGAGCGTTCCCGCTCTCGAACGGATCGCCTCCCCGTGATCGAAACCCGTCATCTCCGGATGGCAAAACGATCATGCCGACAACGGCTCACCGTTCCATGATGGAACGAGACCCTTTAACACGAAGTTAGAAACATGCAATTGATGGATCAAAATCTCTCGCAACTCATCGCCCGCGGAGCCAAGGACGGCTACCTGACCTACGATGAGGTTAACGCTTACCTGCCTGACGAAGACGTCAATCCGGAAAAGCTCAACACGTTGCTAGCCGCACTCGAACGACGCGGCATCACACTGATCGAAGCGACTGAGAAGAAGGCACGCGAGGCCGCTGCCGCTCAAAAGCCCAAGAACACTCCGCAGCCGAATGTTGCCGGGCTGCGTCAAGGCGACGACCTCTCGGGCGAGGAAGCTGACTTGGAGGGGGAACTCGACGTGTCAGCTGACGACGTCGATGCGGATGAGGTGATCGATGCTTCCGCGATCGAAGCGTCGACCGAAGAACTCGCCGGTGTCGAGGACACGAGTGGGCCCGTGATCGGAACGGCCGCGGATCTGCCCAAAGCCAGTGAGGATCCGATCCGGATGTATCTCAGTCAAATGGCGGAGATCCCTTTGCTGACTCGTGAGGAAGAAATCTCACTGGCGAAGAAAATTGAAATCACTCGCAAGCAATATCGACGCTCGCTGCTCGAAACCGACTACGCGATGCGTGCGACCGTCGACGTGTTGAAGAAAGTTCACAGCGGAGAGTTGCCTTTCGATCGAACGATCAAAGTGTCGCTGACCGAACGTTTGACCAAAGAACAGATCTCGCAGCGGATGCCGCACAACCTGCGAACGCTCGAACCATTGCTCGAGCAAAACCAAGCCGATTTTGAGATTCTGGTTCGCCGGAGTGTTTCGCCGCGTTTGAAGGCTGAAGTTCGCAATCGTTTTCTCCGCCGACGTCGCAAGTGTCTCGAGCTGGTCGAGGAATTGAGCCTCCGCAGCCGCCGCGTCACTCCGTTGTTGCATCAACTGGAAAAAATTTCCGGTCGTATGAACTTCATCCGTGATCGTCTCAACACGCTCGGCAAAGACGCGATGAGCCGAGACGAAGCCGCCGACCTCCGTCAAGAACTCCGCGAGTTGATGCTCGTCACGCAAGAAAGCCCTCGCAGCCTTCACAACCGTATGGTTCGCACGCGTAAATTCTTCGATCAGTACGAAGCGACCAAACGCGAACTGAGTGCAGGGAACCTTCGCCTGGTCGTTTCGATCGCCAAGAAGTATCGCAATCGTGGATTGTCGTTCCTCGACCTGATCCAAGAAGGAAACACCGGTTTGATGCGAGCGGTGGATAAGTACGAATATCGCCGTGGATTTAAATTCAGCACCTACGCGACATGGTGGATCCGCCAGGCAATCACTCGTGCGATCGCCGACCAAGCCCGTACGATTCGCATCCCGGTTCACATGATCGATGTCTTGAGCAAACTTCGCCAAGCTCAGAAACGTTTGACTCAAACGTTGCGTCGCGAACCGACCTACGAAGAAATCGCGGAAGCCACCGAAGTGCCGATCGAAGAAGTCCGCCGCGTGATGGACATCGGCCGTCACCCGGTCAGTCTTGATCGCCCCGTCGGTGAAGGCGAAGACAGCAGTTTCGGCGAGTTCATTCAGGACAACGAGAATGACAACCCGGTCCGAATGGCAGCGAGCGGAATGCTGCGGAATAAAATCGACGATTTGTTAAAGACGCTGACATTCCGCGAGCGTGAAATCATCCGCCTTCGTTACGGCCTCGTTGATGGTTACAGCTACACGCTCGAAGAATGCGGCCGGATCTTCAAGGTCACACGAGAACGCGTTCGTCAAATCGAAGCCAAAGCGGTCGCGAAACTGCAGAGTCCTTCGCGTGCCGAACGTTTGTCGTCGTACCTCAATCCCGCCGCATAAAGGCGAGCGGAGACGTTGAACGTTTCTTGGTGCGGCCATGAGGTCGCATCGGTCATTGCATAAAAAAACGGCGGACGCGACGTGCCCAAACGTCGATCCGCCGTCTCTTTATCAACTACGAGAAGCTCTCGGTTCGATGATCTTTGTCGCAATCCCACACCACGACAACTCACCGATCCGACCTCTTCGGCCAAACGTCGGGTCCTCCACTTGGTTGACCACGCCGGCTATTCGCTATTGTTCGGCAGAAATCGACCAAAGGGAGGATGGAAGTTCTCTAGAAAACCAGTTTCGTTCACACCGTCGGATAAACTTTGCCGGTTAAGCAAAACGCTCTTTGTTCCTGACTTTCGATTTCAATCTTGCCAGGTCCAAGCTGTCTTTGGAATACTTCAGCATGCCTGGTCTCTCCCAATCTTTCCATTGCAAGGATGCTCACGTGGCCATCGGACCTCTCGCCGATATTTCGGCGCTTCAAGTTGATCAGTTATACGATCTCTATTACGCGGTTGCAGAGAAGGATCACGCCTTCCGGTTGCAATCGCAGTACGGCAGCGTCACACCGCCCGCCGGTCATTGTGAGTTTCGCCCCCTGAGTCGCGAATCGTTCACGCAGCGAGTGTTGCACTACGATTCGTTGGGAGCCGGAGAAATCGGCCAATCACTCAGGACCCGATTGGCTCGTCAGGCTGCCGCCTACGGTGTCGCCTCGACGAAGCAAAAGGTGGCAAAACGAGCCGCCTAGAGCGTTTGTTGAATTGATGTAGCCGATGTCGCCAGACTTCGGTGCCCTGAATTCTGGCGAATCCGCCTACAGGGGATCGGACACGTCAACTGTCAAAACGCTCTTATCGAGTGGTCCGAATGCGGGTCGGTATTTCGAGTTCGCGATCCCAATTTGAACGCCGAATTCATCGGCGATTTCTGTCTGCGGAGTGAAGCCGGTGACTCAGAAGTCAACCAGTCTGTTGCTATCGATCCTGCGAGCGGCGCATTGCCGCAGCACGCATCATCATTTTGCCATCGACGCCCTGCCTCTGGTGGGGACTCCCGCGGGAGAGCGATTCGTTGGCCATTTGTTGCGGCATCATCATCGCTACCTCGCGGGTGCGAAGGATCCCGATGTTCGCTTTCGCGACTTTCAAAACCACGTCATTCATGTCGATGACGGTTATTGGGGCGGCGCTCCACGCGTCGCTCATCAGTGGTACGACCGGATGCAACGGTATCTCCGCACCGATCGATGGAGTGACGCGGCCCATGCGGCGGGCGTTTTGAGCCATTATTTTACCGACCCCATCCAGCCTCTTCACACGGCGCAAACTCCCGTTGAAAAGGTTCTGCACCGACCTATCGAATGGAGCGTGACCAAATCTTACGCGTCGCTCTTCGCACAATGGCAGCGTGACCCGTCGCGCACCGTCTTTCAACTATCAGACAGCCCGGGGTGGTTGGGCGAAGCCATCTTGTCGTCAGCGAGAGTTGCTCACGATCATTACGAGACACTTCTCGAACATTATGACCTGCAGAAGGGACGCAGCGACCCGCCGGCAGGATTGGACAATGTGTCTCGCGGATGCTTCGCTCAATTGATCGGCCTTTGCGTGACCGGTTGGGCGCGGGTCATCGAGCGAGCCGCACTGGACGCCGAACAGGGGCGAAACAAACCTCTTCCGACGCAAGGTGTTACCTTGGGCGTCGTGCTGGCTGGCATTCGGGTTCCACACCAAGTTTGGATACGCCGCGTGGAACATAGCGTCGAACAGCGAAAAATTCGCGCGTTGATCGATGAGTTTGAGGCGACCGGCGCGATCGAGAAAAACATGCCCAGCGAACTGCGTGTGATGGAGAAGGTCCGCAATATCTATACCCGCGAACGTGAGTACAACCGTCTCCGCGCCGAACGTCAAAACGGTTCGATGATTCGCATCCTACAGTCGGACGACGTCGAAGACGCAGCGAACACGCAGGAAGTCGACACCACCACAGCGAGTCTGACTGTCGTGGATCAACAACCGGCAACGATCCCGTTTGTCTCGCCACAGAAAGGCAACGTACGACTGCGGGTGGAAGACGACCTCGTCGATGCACCTTCGATCGGTGAGAAAACGGCGGCGCGTTTCGCAAAGTTGGGGGTTCACACAGTCGGCGAATTTTTGGCATCGGATCCGGCAAAGCTCGCCGATCGATTGGCAACCCGCTGGATCACCGAAGAGACGTTGCATGCGTGGCGTTGTCAGGCAATCTTGATGTGTCAGTTGCCCGACATGCTCGCCCGTGATACGCAGTTGTTGGTTGGCGCCGGATTCGCCACGGCCGACAGCATCGCCAAGACCAAACTTGACGCGTTGCACCGAGCGATTGAAGCATACGCGGCAACATATTCAGGCCGTCGTTACCTGCGCGGCGCCGAACCGCCGACGCGTGACCGGGTCGATACGTGGATCGGCGAAGCCGCCCTGGCATTGGTACGCCAAAAACGTGCCGTTTCTCGAATGAGAAACGCCGAGTCTGCGTCAGATACTGGTTCCAAAACCGATTCCGATCAAACGTCTCGGGCAGCTTAGGTTCACAACGCTCGGTTACACCGCGACGGCTTTCTTGCCGCCGCCGCGGTGACAGGTTCTACCGTGTCTACGGTTGCTCAGCGGCAGGTGCGTCGAGCGATTCTGCGGGAGCAGGCAACTCGGTGGCGATGTTCACATCGCCCGGCGAACTGATTCCTTCGTCGATCATTTGCCAATCGTTGCTTGAGACGGTTCCCACGGTTGGCTGCGTTGCCGATGGATCAAACGGTCCCGAGGTTACCGGACATGGCACGCAGACCTTTTCCGGTTGGCATCGAGGTTCGAGGAAGCGGCCGAGTTCATAGGCGTCGCGTTCCGCTCCCGGGCACCAGGCTCCTTCCGCCAAGTTCACTTCGGCGTACGCTAGCAGTGATCCCTTCTGACGATGGAAGTCACGAATCGCAACGTTGTAGTTTGAGATCGACTGATAGAACTCGACTTCGCTGGTGACCACCTGCCGTTGTGCTTGCAACAGGAAGTTAATGTTGTCGGTTCCGTCACGATACCGCCGGCGAAGCACGTCGACCTGTCTCAAGTCAGCGAGGTAACGGTTGTAGTTGGTTTCGACGAGTTGATAGGTCAACTCGATCGTACGCGCCGCGTCGGCGAGGTCGTGACTGATGCGAAGTTCGGTTTCGCTAAGCAAGGCACGTTCGCGTTGCAGGTTGAGTTTCGCGTGAGCGACCGCACTGCTGGCGGCACGCAGACCGATCGGCGCGGTGAATTCGACACCCGCACTCCATTCTTGATAGTCGCCATCGGTGATCGAATGAACGAGGTTATCGTTCGACGAAATACCATCGCCATCTCCGACCAAATGGTCGCCCAATCCACGCCAGCGATATTGTCCGACGAAGTCGGCTTGCGGACGTCGGTTCAGCCTTGCGGCTGTCAATTCCATCTCACGCCGTTTGACGTTGAACTTCTGACGACGAATTTCAACTCGTCTTGCCAGTGCTTGGCCGAGGGCACTCTCCCAGTCAAAGACGACTTTGGCATCCACCGGCGACGTCGTTGGTTTTAGCAATGCACCATCGGAAGCTGGCATGCCGATCAGGTAACGCAACTGTTGCTCGAGAGCATACAAGCCGGTCGTGCCTGCCAACGACGACTGAACCTGTGCTTCGAATTGGTAGTACTGCGAGCGTGCTTGGGCTTCTTCATCCCGGCGTCCCGTTCCAACCTCAAGACGAACCTGTTGGTATTGGAACGTCTGCAGTGCCGCCTCTCGCCCTTTGACGACCGCTTCGAGAATTCGGTATGAGGCGGTCAGGTCCCAATAGGCTTGTTCGACGTCGGCGATCAAGGAGATCACCGCAGCCTCAAAGTCGGCCAACGCAACGTCTTCGTTGACTCGGGCGATCAACACACCATTGTACGTTCCGATCGCACCACTCGTTCCGGCGATTCGGTTGTAGGTGGCACCGGCACCTTTCATCAACGGTTGGCGATATTCGGCTTCCAGGTAACCAGTGAATGCACTTGGGAACAATTGGCTCGAGCGACTCGGGTCATCGGTACGGGTATAGCCGACGACGTTACGCAGAGCGAAGCTCGCACCCGTTGCGGTGCGTTTGGTAATTTCATTGCTGTAAGACGCAACCGTCTGATTTGCAAAGGACGGGAAGACCGTTCCGAGTCCCGCGAGGCTGAAGTTCCTCGGTTGGTCGACTTTCTCCCAGAACAACGATTGCGAGTACTGTGCGTCGAACGCGGACAGCGCCGCTTCCACACCGAGTGACGGGTTGGCGTGGGCAAGTGCGGGGTCATACGACGTCGTAACCGCCGAAGGGCTTGTCACGACGGCGCCTCCGATCGATCGCAAGACCGGGCTGCTACGAAGAGCTTGCTGAATCGCGTCCTGCAACGTCAATTCGATCGCCGGCATCTTTGCCGGGTCTTGCAATGCGTTGGGGGCGTTCGCGGAGGCCGCCGCTGTTGATGATGGTGTGGCACACTCGTGTACCTGAGGGTACTCGATGCGAAGAGCAGAGTGATCGTGATACGATGTCTTCGTATCGTAAGGGCTGTCAGGGATCTTTTGCGTCAGACCGCATCCGACCGTGGCGAGCGTGCTGACACAGCCACACAACAACGAGGCCAGCACGCGACGTCGACGACGTTTGCTGGCGCGGCGTTTCACGTCGGCATTCTGCGTTGGCACGCTGTCTGTTTCAACACAATCGTTTTTCGTGAACTGCCGATCCATGGCTGATCTCAATTGCTATACGTGGTAAAGGCCGGGCTCACCGCGGTCGACTTCCCTGTCGATGACCCGCAATGAGCGAACGGACGGTGTTTTCTTGCAGGTACGATGACCTGCGTTGGAATATTTCTTAAACGGCTCGACTCGCACGTCCCCGTCAGGGCAATGCGATGAAGGTTCCTGAAACCACGGCGGCTTCAACCAAAACAGCTCGCTTTTCCAAAGGCGGGCGTTGGTACATTTTCGGTACCGGCGAACCGGCTCGGTAGTAACCTTTGCTGTAGACGATGTCACACGGTTCTTGCACCGTCGCCAGATAAGGAAGCATCGGGAACGTTGTAAAGAAGCGAGCACCGGCTGCGAGCGGTTGGAAGCATCCCCATCGTTCGTGACCGTGCCGTTCGAGCATCCGATCTTCGAAATACAACGGGTGTGAATAAGTGTTTGGAGCTGCCCAAGGCCGGATCAGACGTGGCCACGCACCGCCACCGGTGAGAGCCAATCGGGAATACCCGTCTTCGGGAAGCGGGACGAGTGGTAGATCTTTTCCGGCCCGCAGTCCGTCGGGCACACGTCCGTTTCCAATCGGTTTTTGATCGATCGAGACGGCTCGGATTGGAGGAAGCACGAAGTGACCTGATTCAATCTCAGGCAATCGTTCTTCGATGAACGGTTCTGCGAATGCATCCTCGTCGTCGTCTTCGAAGTCGGAAGCTAGCGGCTCTCGATCGGCATTTTCACCGTCGCCTTTGTAATCGTCCATGTCCAGTGGGTCGGTCTCTTCACCCAACAGATCTCGCAATCGTTTCTCCCGTAGAGCGTCTTCATCGAGAGTTTCGGCAGCATCAGTCGCGTTGCTATCCGATGCAGCGGACTTCCCGCTCACGTCTTCATCGGCGATAATCATCGCAAAGGTGGTCGGAGAAACAATGTTCTCATTCGCATTGGGGCCGGCAAACTCAACGCGAGGTTCGTCAGCCCACGCGTTCGAAGATGTACCTGAAACGACGACTCCGATTGCGGCGAGGAAAACGCCGAGGCGACGCCGCGTCAATCGACGACCGGTCGAGTAGAACCATCGATCCACACGCATAACATCCATGCGGCCGACCATGGGGAGTTGCAGTTGTCCGTCGCCGAACCACCAATCCCAGATTGAATTTGACATCGTGGTGCGTATTCCTTGACGTGATTTGCGGATCGAAAAGCACATACCGGTAATTCCCGGCAGGCGGTGTAATCGTCTAGACCGGCACGACGAATCGACCCGCACCCGTTAAAACCATCTTTGTTCGCAAGACACGACGAGCACAGGCGGCATAGCCGTTAAACCTTACGAGTGGTCCGAACCACCTCTCGAATCATGAACACCACTCGAATCCGCAATTCGTAGCAATGCTGATTGAACTGACCGATCCCCATGACTCGCGTATTCAGGCGTACCGTAATCTTCGCCTGCGCGATCCCCGTCAGGGCTTCATCGCGGAAGGTTCGCTCGTGGTGAAGCGGCTGATTGCGAGCGGATTATCGATACGATCGATACTGCTTCACAAAGGTCAGGAACCGAAATACCTCGATCTGCTTCCCGATTCCGTGCCGGTGTATGTCGTCGACCCGGCTCTCGGAGAAAACATCGCCGGCTATGATTTTCATCGTGGCGTGTTGGCTCATGGCGACTGCCCGCCACTGCGGGGTTGCGAACAACTGCGACGGTCACGTCCTGCCGTCTCGTTGGGGTTGATCGGAATCAGTGACCCTGAAAACGTCGGCAGTCTGCTGCGGTCGGCCGCTGCGATGGGAGTCGAAGATGTCTTGATCGGTCCCGCTACCATCAACCCCTATGTTCGTCGGGTGATCCGCGTCAGCATGGCCTCGGTTTTCAATCATCGTTTTTATCAGTTCGATCAGCCGTTAGAACAGATTGCAGGTCTGCAACAAAACGGGATTCGATTCGCCGCCACGACGCTCGATCCCGATGCCGTCAACATCGAAGACCTCACGCGACAGGTTCACGGCGCACCGACCGTCTTGTTGATGGGCAACGAAGCCAATGGGCTCGATCCAGCGGTCCAGCAGGCCTGTCACGTGCGTACGACGCTGCCGATGCCAGATTCGACCGATAGCCTAAACGTGAGTGTCGCGGGCGCGGTTTTTCTTTACGAACTGACAAAACATCTGAGATGAATCGACACCTTCTCGATGCTTTGTTGCAGCATGCCCAGCAGCGTCCCGACGCAATCGCGTTGAAGCATCCCCATATGCCTCCGCGGACGTGGGGGCAATTGGTCGTCGCGGTTGAGCATGCCGCCCGTTTGATCGCAAACGTCGCCAAGGCACCCAGCGGTGCCACCGTTGGCCGTGCAACGGAACCCGACCAGCGGCGAATCGTCTACGATTGTCACAACATCGAGAACGACGTGGTTATGGCGTTGGCCTGCATTGCCAGCGGCACGTTGGAGATAGCGATCGATGGAAAGTTGCCTAGCGAGACCCGGGGTATGCTTCGCAAGAAAGCAAACGCGGAGTCGGTCGATTTGTCCGGTGCCGATTGGTTGAGTCAGGACGGTAGTTTGCTCGCGGCGGTCGAGAGATTGCAGAAAGCGGCCGAAGAGGTCCGACTCGATCGGGCCAGTTTGGTGTTGTGGACGAGTGGAACGACTTCTCAACCGCGTGGCGTTGTCCTCTCTCAACGCAATTTGACAACCAACGCGGCAGCCAAACTGCGAGCCGTTCCGCAGGATGCGGAGGACCATCGTCTGACCCTTTTGTCCTTGGCGCACGCGTATGCGAGAACCTGTGATATGGGGACATGGTTGATGTCCGGTTGTCGTTGGACGTTGGACTATGGACGCGCGTCCTTGGATCGGATCGATGTTTCTGGTGTCTCTGGCGGTTCCGACGCACCCACTTTGATTAATTGTGTTCCCACGATCGCACAGACCGTTCTGCAGCGGACGCAGGCCAATGATCCAAGATTGCAAACGCTCCGCCTGCTCGGGTGTGGAGGTGCCGCGCTGCAGACAAAGCATTTTGAAGCGTTGCGACAAAGAGGTATCGAGGTCATTCAAGGATACGGATGCACGGAAACGTCTCCAGTGATCTGCAGTGCCTCGCCGGGCGCTACGGTTGCCGGGTGTGTCGGGCCTCCTGTGGCGGGTTGCGAAACCCGAATCAATGAGCAACGCCTGTCGGTTCGCGGCCCAATGGTGATGTTGGGTTACCTGGACGATGAGCAAGCCACCGCCGACAAATTCGATTCGGACGGATGGCTCGATACCGGCGATCTTGTCGAGCGACAGCCCGACGGTCAGTTCCGAATTCTGGGGCGTTCCGACGACGTGATCGTTTTTGACAATGGATTTAAGGTTCACCCCCATGCGGTCGAGCAGATGGTTTTGCAAAACAGCAGTTGTGAGCATGCCGTTTTGCTCCCCGGGGTGAACGGGCTGATTCTGGCTGTCCAGTCGGAAGAGTTTCATGAGGCGCGATATCGAGACCTCGCTCTTTCCATCCTGCCTCATGGGATTCAACTCATGACGACACGACTGGTGCCCGATCTCTCTCGCCGGTCGGGTGAATTGACCGGAAAGGGGACACCGCGTCGTCACGTCGTTGCGAGTCGCTTTCGTTAGGACTGCGTTTTTTATAACGATCAGACGTTTCTACGCGGTATGACGCGGCATGCGTTTGAGGGCGTGGGTGTCTTTCGCTGTCGGGGCGACATTCCCGGCCCGGGATGTCCGGGATGCCACTCGATTGCCCATTGCATGTTGGACTCAGCGCGATCGCGTTGTTTTTGCGTTTTCCGGCGAGCAGTTCGGCAGAATGGTCTGGCGTGTCCTACCCTAGACTGGGGATTGATTAGACTGATCCGCGGCGACCTGCACGTTCAAAGGCATCTATGTTGGCGAAAACGCGGCTTTTTGCGGCCTTTTCTGCGCCCCGCCTGTCGTCCACACCGGCCCTGTTCCTTGCTCCCCCTTTTCCTGATCCGCTGCATTAAGGGACTCACTCCATGCTTCTCGCAACCATTTCCGGCTCCTACTTGGTGGACGGTGCGGTCGTACTGATCGTCGGTGCACTGATTTGTGTACTGTTTTTCGTCGTTCTACTGCAGAAATACTACATCAAGGTCGGCCCTGATCGCGCCATCGTGCGATCCGGTCGCGGTGGTGTGGAAGCGGTATGTGGTCAAGGGATGTTGGTGATTCCTCTGATCCAACAATACGAATACATGGATCTGACGCTAAAGAGCTTCGAGATTCATCGCGAGGGAAGTGCCGGGTTGATTTGTAAGGACAACATCCGCGCGGACATCAAAGTCGCCTTTTTTATTCGTGTCGCAAACTCGCCTGCGGAGATGAAAGAGGTTGCCGAGGCGATCGGCGCCAAACGCTGTAGCCAACTCGATACGCTCCGCGAACTGTTTGACGCGAAATTCAGCGAAGCTCTCAAAACCGTTGGTAAGCAGTTTGACTTTATTGATCTCTATGACCAACGTGACAAGTTCAAGGACGAAATTCTGAAGGTGATCGGTACCGATTTGAACGGCTACCGCCTCGACGACGCGGCGATCGATTACCTCGAACAGACTCCGCTCGACATGCTCAGCCCGAGTAACATTCTCGATGCAGAAGGTATCAAGAAGATTACCGAACTGACGTCGACGGAGAAAGTCAAAGAAAACCAATTCACCCGCGATAAAGAGAAGACGCTCAAGAAACAAGACGTTGAAGCGGAAGAAACCATCCTGGCGTTGGAACGCCAACGGGTGGAAGCCGTCGAGAAACAACAACGCGAGATTGCCGAAATTTCATCGCGTGAGCAAGCCGCCGCCGCCAAGGTTCGCGAAGAACAGCGTCTCGAATCGGAACGTGCTCGTATCCGGACCGAAGAAGAAATCGGGATCGCCGAAGAAAACAAAGGCCGGCAGATCTTGGTCGCGTTGCGAAACAAAGAGAAAACCGACGCCGTCGAACTCGAACGTGTTGCCCGCGATCGTGACCTCGAAGCGACCGAACGCATGCGTGTGGTTGGTGTTGCCGAAGTCGAGAAAGAGAAAGCGATCGAGGTCGAGAAGCGAAACATTCAAGAGGTGATTCGCGAACGTGTCGCGGTCGAACGGGCCGTGGTCGAAGAACAAGAACGCATCAAGGACACCGAAGAAGTCGCTGCTGCCGATCGTGCCAAGAAGGTGCAGGTCACCGCCGCAGAGATGAAAGCGGAAGAAGAGTTGATTCGCCAAACCAAGTTGGCTCAAGCTGAGAAAGAATCGAGCGAATTGATCGCGCAGAAGATTCGCATCGAAGCGGAAGCCAAACGCGACGCGGCCGAGAAAGAAACTGCCGCAACGAAGATGCTCGCCGAAGCCGAATCGGCCCAGGCCGCTGCGGTCGGGCTCGCCGAAGCTCAGGTGCAGGAAGCCAAAGCGATTTCGCTCGAGAAGGAAGGTCTCGCCGAAGCGAAGGTTTCACGCGAGAAGTACAGCGCCGAAGCGACCGGAATTACCGAGAAGGCCGAGGCGATGAAGAAACTCGATGGAGTCGGCAAGGAACACGAAGAGTTCAAACTGTCGCTCAACAAGGAAAAAGATGTCGAGATCGCAGCGATCGATGCTCAGCGTGGAATCGCCGAGAGCCAAGCCGGCGTCATTGGCGATGCCCTCAAGGCGGCACGGATCGATATCGTTGGTGGAGACGGCGAGTTCTTCGATCAAATCACGTCCGCAGTCAAGGGCGGCAAAGCGATCGACCGATTCGTTTACAACAGCAAAGTGGCGACCGACATCAAGGACACCTTCTTCGACGGCAACGCGGACTACTTCCGCAGCCAAATCGAAGACTTGATCGGCCAGTTTGGATTGGATACTGATGGCGTCAAAGATCTCTCGATCGCCGCGTTGATCGCCAAAATGCTCGGCATGGCATCGACCGACGACGTCCGAAATCAGTTGACGAGCTTGCTCAGCATTGCTGCAACCGCCAACGTCTCGGACCAGAAAACAGGGCGACTTCTGACTCAGCCGAGTTCCAACGGGGAGAACACCGTCGCCGCCAAACGGGTCAAGCCGACGTCCAAAGGCTAGTGACTCAGGCGGATTGCGATGCCGCGCTGCTGCGAGTTTGCCGATCTCTTTTCGGTGAACGCTGCGGACGCGGTGACGTGATCGTGTCATCAATGATCAGGCTGCTCGGTGGCGTGCTGCGACACCCGCCGAGCCGTCGTCGAACCAAGCGTCCAACTAGCTACTCGCCAATAACCATCCTATGAGTGACACGCAACTCACCGGCGGAACCTACGAAATTCTTCGCAATCGCCTTCGCGATGCTGCGAATGATCTGCGGGATCGTATCGGCAAACTGAATGCCGAGCGAAATGACGTCTTCGGTAATATCGAAACGCGACTGATCGCGACTCAGCGAATCTCGACCGAACACAACTGCGTGCCACGTGATATCGTTTCGATCGGGGATCACTTTGTATTCGGATACAACGTTCAGTTTGGACTGAAGACAGAGATTCGGCTGCCTGATGTGTTCTCGATCTATCGGATGGAAGATCACGAGTTCCATGCGTCTGCGTTGGACTTGATCAGTGACCCACGTTTCGTCAAGGACTTTGAAGAACTCTATCGGTTCTACAAAGGAACGACGTTCCTGCGTTTCTTTGTAAACGGCCCGACCCTTCACATGGTTTTCCAAGTTGGCAAGACCGCCAACGACATCAAATCCTTCAAGTGGCGGGTTGCCGGATCGCAGGTCGAGTATATCGACAATCGCAGTGACCATGAGGTCAAGCAACCTCCACAGCACGCGTTTGCCTGGCAACGTGCGACTCGCGACATGCATCGCTACGGGGACCATCCGCATATCTCGATCGAAGACAAAGTGTTTGTCGAAACGGTCGGTGGCGATCTGACCGTGAAGGTGGAAAACAACACGAGCAGCGGAGAAGGAATCTACGCCGAACCGGTCGACAATCCCGATCAGAAGCTCGACGACGCCGAGACTTACTATGCGATTGTCGGCAATCTGGTCTTGATGAAAATCAAACCGTATCAGGAGAACCAGTTTCGGTACATTGTTTTCAACGGGAAAATTAACGAAGCCGTTCGTCTCGACGAAATACAGCACGCATGCGTTATGTTGCCGGGCGATCAAGGGCTGATCTTCCCCGGTGGCTATTACTTGCAGTCGGGCGAGTTCAAACGATTCGACCACGGTCTCGCCGATATGCGTTATGAACGCACGATCGCGTCGTCCAACGGCGAAGACTACCTCTACTTATTCAGCAACGTCGAGCACGGGACCTACGTGCAGCTTCGGTACAACCAAATTCGCCAGACGGTTGAGACACCGTTGGCCTGTCACGGCCAAACGTTTTTTGAAGCCGGAGAGATGGTTTGTTTCAAGGCGCATGAGTCGCCGCAAAAGCATCATCCGATCCAAATTTGGCAAACCCCTTTTGTCGGTGACAATTACCTGCCGCCGAGCCAGACGGATTCATTGCTTTTCAAGATTGGTAACCAGGATCTCGTTCGCGGGATGGCTGAATGCAGCGAAGTCCTGCAACTGATCGAGAAAGACGATAGCTATGACGGGCTGTATCAAGACCTCGTCAAAAAGTCAGGGGATATTCTCGATAGCTATTTTTGGATCGGGAACGAAGAAACTCAGCGACTCGATGTGGCGCTGACGAGCATCCGCGATGCAGCGTCCGCTGCGGTCGAAGAGTTCGAGAAAGTTGTTCGGGTACGTACCGAGACGAAGAAACAAACCGACCGAGTCAAATCAGGAATTGAGGGAACGCTCAAAGAGATCGACCGCAAACGATTCGAGAGCATTCAAGAGTTTGTCAGTTCCCTGACAAGTTTGCGCGAGCATCGCGGTCACGCGATCACGTTGAAGGAATTGAAGTTTGCCGATCTCGCTCTCGCGGATGATCTGGAGAACCGACTGACGCAGGCTACGCAGCGACTGAGTCGACGTTGTGTTGACTTTTTGTTGACCGGCAATTCGTTAGCGCCGTATCAATCAGCTATTGCCGAGGCCGAGGGCAAGATCCCCGAGATCAGCAGCGTCGCGGAAGCGAAGCAGCTTGAAGATGAGATCGACAAAGCGTCTTCGGAGCTCGAACTGCTAACCGAAACGGTTAGCAACCTGGAGATCGAGGACGCGACCAAGCGAACTCAGATTATCGATGCAATCGGGGATGTTTTTGCGGACGTCAACCGTGTTCGCAGTTCGCTCAAAAACCGCCGCCGTGATCTGATCGGGCTCGAGGGCCGTGCCGAGTTTGCGTCGCAGATGAAATTGCTGCAGCAATCGACATCGGGCTATCTCGACGTTTGCGATACGCCCGAACGTTGCGATGAATATTTGACGAAAGTGATGGTCGGGCTCGAGGAACTCGAGGGGCGATTCGCCGAATTCGATGAGTTTATTGAGACTCTCGCCGAACGACGCGAAGAGGTCTACACGGCGTTTGAATCTCGCAAGGTTGCGTTGGTCGAGAAACGTAATCGTCGCGCTGAATCACTGTCGTCTGCCGCCGATCGGATTCTCAAGGCGATTTCGTCGCGTGTCTCGTCGATGGATTCCACCGACGCGATCGCCGCCTACTTTGCGGGCGACCTGATGGTCGGAAAGATCCGTAGTCTGATCGATGAACTTGATGAACTCGGCGATGCGGTCCGGGTTGGTGACTTGCAGGGACGGTTGAAGGTAATCCGTGAGGACGCGACTCGTGGATTAAAAGATCGACAAGACCTGTTCGAAGACGGCGGCGATATCATCCGGCTCGGCGAACGAAGGTTTGCCGTCAATACGCAGCCACTGGACCTGACGACCGTGTTACGAGGCGGTGAGCTGTGTCTGCACTTAACGGGGACACAGTATTTCGAGCCGCTGCGTGATCCGCGACTGCAGGATGCACGCGACCTCTGGGACCAACCGCTCGTTAGCGAAAACCGACACGTCTATCGTTCCGAGTTTCTCGCGATGGATCTCTTCGAGCAACTCACCTCGGGAGCATTGGCTCACAAGACGGCTGTGGATGCCGCGTGGGTTGCCGAGCAAATGAACGGTCGGTTTGACGAAGGCTACGCCAAAGGGGTTCACGACCGTGACACGGCGGCCATCTTGAACGCTCTGCTGTCGATCGACCGACAACTCGGCTTGCTTCGTTATGAACCAAGCCTGCGAGCGTGTGGGCAATTTTGGTGGAACCGGATTCTCGATCCGAAAAAACAATCTGAGATGAAGCACTGGATTGCCGGCTTCGCAAAATTAGCTCGCGCGTACCCGCATGCGGAACCCGCCGTGCAGTTTCGGGAGCGATTGGCGTGCCTCGCGGGCGAGCATGTTTCCGTCTGGCAACCTCTGTTCGGCGAATCCATCACGGCTGAACGGCTCGCCGAGTATCTGTTCAACGAACTGCTCGTGGCACCGACCAAAGCGACCGCGAGTGGTCACGCCGTCGAATTGCTCAGCGAATTTAAGAACGCGTTACCGCAGAGCGATCGCCAGAAATGGTTGATCGCAGGGTTGAAGCCGAATTCTGATGATCCCGTGCGCTCATTCATCTTGGCACGCAATTGGTGCGACGCGTTTATCAAAAAGCGACAACCCGATGGTGGAACTGCTCCAGGCGATGGCGACGCTGATTACCGGGATGAACTCGCGTGGCTCTTGCTGCTAGAAATTGAGCAATCTCAAAGCGATCCAGCGGAAACACCGGACGGACCTAAGAACGATTTGCTCGAACGTCGATTGCAGGTAGTGGATGTCCCTGTCGCGGTGGAGGTTGATTCACTCGTTGGCAGTCATGAACGGATCGTCGACGGGGCGATGACGGTGCATTACCACGAGTTCATACGCCGGGTGGGAGACTATCGACGTACTGTGGTTCCGCGTTTTCATGCGTTGCACGAAGCGAAGTCGACGTTGGTGGACGCGGAGCGAGAATCCATGCGTCTGGAGGAGTTCAAACCGAAAGTGCTCAGTAGTTTTGTCCGCAATCAGTTGCTCGACGAAGTCTACTTGCCGATGATCGGCGACAACCTCGCCAAGCAAATGGGAACGGCGGGTGAAGATAAGCGAACCGATCGGATGGGGTTGTTGCTGTTAATCTCGCCGCCGGGATACGGAAAGACAACGTTGATGGAGTATGTCGCCAATCGTCTCGGATTGGTGTTCATGAAAATTAACGGCCCTGCGATCGGACATGGGGTGACGTCGCTCGATCCCGCCGAAGCCCCCAACGCGGCCGCACGTGAAGAGGTGGAACGGTTGAACCTGGCGTTGGAGATGGGCGACAACGTGATGTTGTATCTCGATGACATTCAACACACGCATCCGGAGTTGTTGCAGAAGTTCATCTCATTGTGCGATGCGACGCGAAAGATCGAAGGTGTGCGGGACGGAAAAACACGTACCTACGACCTTCGCGGTCGGCGTGTTTCCGTCGTCATGGCGGGGAACCCGTACACCGAAAGTGGCGAGCGTTTTCAGATACCTGACATGCTTTCCAACCGTGCCGATGTTTACAACCTCGGCGAGATCATCGGAGACCGTGCCGACGCGTTCGAGATGAGCTACATCGAGAATTGTCTGTCGAGTAACTCGACGTTGGCACCTCTATCGACGGCGCCACCGGAGGACGCTCGAAAGATCGCGATGGCGGCTCAGCGTGATTCCATCGAAGGGGTTGAACTCGAGAGTAACTTCTCACTCGATCAAGTCCGCGACATGTTCGAGGTCATTCGCAAATTGCTGCGCGTCCGCGACGTCGTTCTTCGCGTCAACCGAGCATACATTCGATCGGCCGCGCAGGCCGATGCGTATCGGACCGAACCGCCTTTCAAACTGCAGGGCAGCTATCGAAATATGAACCGAATTGCTGAGCGTGTCGCGCCGGTGATGAACGATACCGAATTGCAGACGTTGATCGTGAGCAACTACGAGCAAGACGCGCAAACTCTGACCGCGGACAACGAAGCCAATGTTCTGAAATTCAAAGAATTGATGGGGATTCTAACGCCGGACGAACAAGCCCGGTGGGACGCGATCAAGTATGCCTTCGTCGAAAGCGTTCGTATGGCCGGAATGGATAGCGAGGATCAGGTCGGCCAAGTGATGCGTCAACTGGCATCGATGCGTGACGGGTTGGAGTCGATTCGCCAAGTCATTGCGAAAGCGATTGCGATGGAAGACCATTCGTCCGAACAACGCATGGACGCACGTGTCGACTCGCTGCGTCAATCACTCGTGGCGATCGGAGACTCCATCGGTCAACGATTGCAATCCACCGGGGAACAAATCGAAGAGCTGGCACGGCAACAATCGAATACGCCGGTCGAGCAAAAGGTCCTCGTTCAACACAAGGTTCCCCGGGTGATGGCGGAACTAATCAAAGGCCAATTTCATTTAATGCAGGAGTGGATGCGACCACTCTTGAACGAGTCGATTGACAATGGGCGTGACCTTGACCGGTTGCTCCAACAGCTCGACCAAATGATGCAGACTTATCAACAGGTGGAAGAGGCTCTCGATCCAGGCGATCAAGAGTAACACGACGTACCACCCACGGCGGACTGTCTCTTCATGAGCGAATGAAGCCGCCCAACGGTACGCGGAACCACGCGTCTGTTCGAGGTTGCATAGGACATCGAACGCGGTGTTTGGATCGCCGTAGTTTCTGCGACAACTTGCCCCAGTATGTTTGCAAGGACGTGGTTCGGCTAAGTTCTGCGTGATGAGAATTGCCGCATAGGCGTGACGCGGACGCTCGACTGCTACGACGGTCTGGATGCGCCGTAAAGACTTCGCTATTGTCGATTCTATCCGACCGAATCACCGGAAGCACGCTCATGCCTACTCGCAACCTACGCCGAATTCTCTCTCCGAAACGTGTGGTGGTTATCGGTGCGAGCCAACGGGAAGGAAGCGTAGGAAACACGGTCGTCCGGAACCTGCAAAAAGCCGGGTATGCGGGAGAGATCGTCGCGGTCAACCGTCACTATGATCTCGTCGAAGATGTGCGGTGTGTCGATCGTGTATCGGATGTGGAAGGCGCGATCGATCTCGCCGTGATCTGCACGCCTGCAAAGTCCGCCCCAGGGCTAGTCGAAGAGTGTGGTGAAGTAGGGGTTCGCGGCGTCGTGATTCTCTCCGCAGGCTTTCGCGAAACGGGAGAGGATGGGCGAGAGTTAGAGCGACGATTACTTGCCGTCGCCAAACGCTATCCGAACATGCGAGTGATCGGCCCAAACTCACTGGGAATCATCTCCACGCACTCTGGTCTGAACGCGAGTTTTGCGGATACGTCGCCACGTCGCGGACATATCGCACTGCTGACACAATCGGGAGCGCTCGGTACTGCGATGTTGGATTGGGCGGAGAAGGAAGGCGTTGGTTTCTCGCACTTTGTGTCCCTGGGGAACCTGATCGATGTCACGATCGCAGATTTGATCGACTTCCTCGCGGAGGATCCGCATACGGAGTCGATCGTCATGTACATCGAATCGATTGCCGACGCTCGAAGTTTCATGTCCGCGGCTCGGGCGTTTGCGAGACAGAAGCCAATTATCGCATACAAGTCAGGACGCTTTGCGACGACGGCGCGGGCAGCCGCGCTGCATACGGGAGCGATGGTTGGGATTGATGCCGTCTACGATGCCGCGTTTGCTCGCGCAGGGGTGGTGCGGGTGGAGGAGTTTGATGATCTGATTCACTGCGCGGAACTGCTCGCTCATCACAAGCCACCTCGCGGTGCGCGTTTAGCCGTGGTCAGCAACGCGGGATCCGCAGGCGTGATGGTGGCCGATGCGGTCTTGCAGAAGAAATGCAAGCTCGCCGAGTTTTCAGGAGACACGACCGTCGAGTTGTATAACACGCAGCACGATGGAGATGCGGCTTTGGTGTCCGATGTCAGTGGCGAGGGACTACGCAGTAGTTCGGATGGGAAAAATCCCTGTGAGCAGTTGATCGAAAACACGCCTGCTCACCTTTTGAAAAACAATGACGATAGTGCAAGCCGATGCGCCGGAGTCGTCAATCCCGTTGATTTGTTCGGTGACGCAACTCCTCGGCGATACTCCCGCGCGGTTCAGGCTGTGCTCCAGGACGAGGGGGTGGACGCCGCGATCGTGGTGCTGACGCCGCAGGCGTTGACCGACGCGACCGGCATCGCGGATGCCTTGGTCGAATCAGCACGCCATGTCAGCAAACCGATTCTCGCGGTATGGATGGGCGGGCAGCGGGTTCGTCAGGGGGCGACTCGGCTCGCACAGGCGGGGATACCCGTTTACGACACACCGGCCAAAGCGGTGCGTGCCTTCTCGTATCTTTACCGGTATTCCAAGAACCGGGAGGTGTTGCAGGAAACGCCCCGGACGATGCCGATTGAGTTTCATCGCGATCGGGCGGCGCTGCGTGAATCTTTCGCATCTTTGATGCTGAGTGAGTCGGAGTTGTTGTCTGAGTCAAATTCGAAGGCATTGTTGGAAGCGTACGGGATCGCGACGACGCGACCGATCGTCGCCAGTTGCGCCGATGAAGCTGTTCGCTACGCCCAACAGGTTGGCTTTCCTGTTGCGGTCAAAGTCTTCTCCCCAGACATCGTGCACAAGACAGAAGTCGGCGGTGTGATCCTCAACGTTGCCGATGCGGATGGCGTGCGAGCCGCGTTCGATGAAATCCAAAAACGCTGCCAGACACGCCGTCCCGATGCCGATTTTCGCGGTGTGACGGTGCAGCCGATGGTTGTCGATCCGCATGGACGGGAGTTGCTTATCGGGGCACGACGGGATCCCGTTTTCGGCGCGGTCATGTTGGTAGGCGCCGGCGGAGTGGATGCCGAATTGTTACAGGATCGTTCCCTTGAACTGCCACCACTGAACGAGCGGCTCGCGCGTCGAATGCTCGAACGATTGCAGTGTTGGCCGGTGTTGGGCGAGTATCGCGGCCGGCCGCCCGTCGACATGGATCAATTGCTGAGTGTTCTGCTGCGGTTCTCTTATCTTCTCGCCGATCACCCCGAGATCGTCGAACTCGATGTCAATCCGCTCCTGGTCACTCCGGAACGCACGATCGCGTTGGATGCGAACATCGTGATCGACTTGGACATGCCCAACGATGGCACGACATCGCCTGATCGATCACCGCAATTTCCCCATTTGGCGATCCGACCTTATCCGGACGAATACGTGCGTCGTTGCCGACTCGCCGATGGCACTCAATTCGTCTTACGCCCGATCGCTCCGGAAGACGAGCCGAAATGGCGCGAGATGTTGGCAACGTGTTCGGAGGAATCCATTCGGTTGCGTTTCCGTTACCTGTTGCAGTGCAGCAACCATGACCTCGCGGCACGGTTCTGTTTTACGGACTACGAACGTGAGCTCGCAATCGTGGCGGAGACACATCGAGATGGTAAGACGGAAATCGCCGGTGTCGGAAGGCTCGTGACCGATTCCAATCACGAGAAAGCAGAATTCGCGGTCTTGGTCGCTGATCCTTGGCAACAACGCGGGCTCGGCTCTTTACTGACCGACGAGTGCCTTGCGATCTGCGATGGATGGGGCATCCGAACGGTGACGGCGGAAGTGGATCCACGCAATCACCGCATGTTACAGATGTTCGCCCATCGGGGGTTTACTCGAGATCTTACGGACGAGGACGATATCCTCGTCAGCAAACAACTCTAGCTCCATTGATTCGCGATATCGTCGGCGAGCAAGGACAGAAGATCGTCGCCGTCAGAATCGTCATCTGAACTCGAAGGCGAGTCGGTAGGCGAAGCAACGACATCGTCGTCGTCTTGCGAACCGCCGATGACTTTGACGTCCGATGTCAGATCGGTGATCACCTCGTCGGTAGGTTCACCTTCCGATGTAGATTGCTCGACCGGGGCAGGAGCGATCGCTTCGCCATTTGGCGCCGTGGTCGCATTGAGTTCATTGATGACCTGCAAAGCGTCGACTGCGGTCACGTATCCGTCACCGTTGACATCGTAGTAGTAGGTCCGATCGCTCGATGCGGCGAATTCTCCCGATGCCTCGCGACGCGACATTTCGTTGATGACGATCAGTGCGTCAATGGCGGTCACCAGGTTGTCGCCGTTGACATCCGGCGGCATCGCGGCGTTTTGCAACGGCTCACCCGAACCGGTGATCACGATCGTTTCCGAATCGTACTGGATGTTTTCAACCGGGACCGGATCGTCATTCTGATCCAAGAGCGTGTCTTGGAATGGGAAGCGATCGGCTGGTGATCCGGTAACGGTGGTGGTTCCAGGAGCAACACCGCGGAAGTAAATCGTTGCCAATGTGAGTCCTGATCCACCAAGGCTGGCTTGGTTGGATCCGAATTCGTCGATGAGTCCAGGGCGATCATTCACGCCGACGGCGGGGTCGATCAAGAACTGTGGATCGAATTCGACATCAAAGTCAAAGACGTCTGGGTCTCCACCGTTGTCGACAGGAATGGTCGAGAGGAAGTCCGTGTTGTAAAGAACGTCGAGGAAGCCGGCGAATACCGCTTCGCTCGGTGGACGTCCGCTTCCCAGATCGATCGCGTCGATACGTAAGCCAAAGCGTTGACCGACAGGAACCGAAGTGATCTCTTGGCCTAATTCATCGACGAACGTGAAGTCATAGCTGACGAGTGGATTATCGACCGCACCGACCGTCATGGTCACTTCAGCAACGCTTCGTACGGTGCCGAAGTCAGGGCTTTCGACCGTCAAAATGTAAGAGAAACGATCGAACCCGGAGAAGCCAACGTTTGGCGTGTATGCAAAGTAGTCGTTGGATGGATCGTTATCCCCACCCACGTCGACGCGGGTAACCGTGCCGTTGAGTGCCGCTTCCTTCAACGTTAACTCAGTGACGGTGTCGTTGTCCCCGATCAAGTCATTGTCGAGGACATCGAACCGGGCCGAAGAGGCTGCGGTGATTGTGGCGCCCACGGAGTCCACTCCGAGAGGGAACGAATCATCAAGAGCCACGGGGAAGCCGTCCCCGAGCGGTGCGATTTCGATTTCAGTCGAGCCGTAGCGGATCTCGTCGTAGTCGAGCACTTCTGGGTTGGTATCGGTGATGAGCGTCGTTTCGCTCACGGCGGCTTCGGTCGGATCGGTCTTGAACGTTGCCAATCCGGAGCCGGTGGCTTGCATCGTGATTGTGAAGACCTCTTCGAAACCGGTGAACGATGCCAAGTCGTTTGAGCTGCCGATCGTGTCGAGGTTGCTGAACGATTGCGTGCTGCCGACCTCGTCGATCAAACCTGGTGTGAGCGAGTTTCCGAGTTGGAAAGCGCCGGCTTGGAATTTAGGACCGAAGGTAATGTCGAACGGGAAGGCGTCGCTCGGATTGGTATCGACCGTCGTGACGAGTTCAGCGGTGTAGAGCAGGTCGACGAACGCGGACTGCAGCCCTTGGATGGCCTCGGTGTCCGCTTGCGAAATGTCGTCAACCGACACTCGTACGCGGAAGGTTTGACCCGCCTGAAGGGTTAACAGTTCGGTGTCGTTGTTCTCGTCAAGAATCTCGATCTTGTATTCGGCTTTGTCGTCGGCCAGCGATTGTGGAGTGAGCACGACCGTCCCGATCGCTTGGTCGGACGTTTGCCCGGAGTCGTCCGTGATCGAGTAGGAGAACTGTTCGGTGCCGACAAAGCCGTCCGCGGGTGTATACCGCACGCCTCGGCTGCCCGGTTCGATCGTCAGCGTACCACCGCTGGTGCCGCGTGAGACTTGGGTGATCCGCAATCCGCCGTCGACCGATGCGATGTCGTTGTCGAGCAGATTCAGCGGAACGTTGGTCTCGTTGCTGGCAACTTCGAAGATGTCATCGACCGCGATCGGTGCGTCGGTGGCAAACTGCACGTTGACGAAAACCGTCGCGGTGTCTCCGTCACTGACGGTGTACTGGAAGGTGTCTTGACCGGTAAATCCGTTCGGCGGCGAATAAAGAATGACCTGGTTGCCGGCGGAGCCAGAGATGGAAACGATTCCGCGGGTGCCTGTGGTGTTGAGATTGGTAATCGACAACGGATCGCTTGGCGTGCTGAAATCGTTTGCCAAGACGTCGATCGGGTACGCGACTGCGTTTTGCGGGACGATCGGGAAGTCATCGCTTGCCGAGCCGCCGGTGTTGCTGGCTGCCAAGATCCGGATTGCGTGGTCTTCAACTTCACCGGTGTCCGCACCACCGCCGACACCGAGACCAGGAGTCAGGCTGTATCGGAAACGGCTGAATGTGTCGAGTACGCCGTCGTCGGTTCCGTCGATGTTGATGTCGAAGTTAGCTGGAAGGGTGACATCAATGTTGTGTGTCCCTGTTCCGAGGACGGCATCGGTACGAATTTGCTCACCCGCATCGAGGAAGTCGCCGTCCGCATTCAGATCGAGCCACGCTTGCAGGTAGCCGGTGCTGCCGGTGGTGTTTGTCAGCGTAACGGTGATCGTTCCGGTTGCACCCGGACGAAGTGCGACGCTCTGCACGACTCCGTCTTCATCATCGATTTGGCCGGTGGTCGTGTTGACGACGTCGTCGCCGGTCGCGTCGTCGCTCGGTACGCCGTCGGATTCTCGGTCGATTTCAGTTCCGATTGTCAGCCCGGTGACGGTTCCGTGACTCGGGCCGCCCGCAGCGATGCTGGTCAAGTAGCTATCAGGGGCGTCACCGTAGTCACGTGACGGAAGTCCACCAAAGTGATAGTTATTTCCGAGTGCACCACCGGTGTAGTTGATAACCCATTCCCCTTCGGTGTTGTTGGGCAACGTCCGAATGAATCCGGGTTCCTCGACTTCCCGAATCGCATACGCGCGGCCGAGTACGGGGAGGTCAAGAGTGTAGAAGCCGTTTTCGTCGGTGATATCGAACGGCTCGCCGAGGTCAGGACGGTTGTCGCCATCGAGGTCGGCGTAGATGTACGCTCCTTCAACGCCCGGTTCGCCTTCATCGAGAGCTCCGTTGCCATTGACGTCGGAGAATTTCTTGCCCGTGACGTCTGGATTGACTTGTCCGAACCCGAACGTCGGTGCGGTACCGCTAGACGTCGTGTAACTTTGTGACGTTGAAGTCGTCGGCGTGTAGTTGGTCGGTGTCACCGCGATGACAGTGTAGGTTCCCGACGCGGCGAAAAGGGAGTACGAGCCGTTCGCGTCGGTAACAGCACTGACTTCGGTCGAATCTTGCACGCCGTTGTTATTGGTATCGGCAAAGACCGTGACGCCTGCGAGTCCTGGATCGCCAGTTCCGTTGCCGTCGCCATTGAGATCGTCGAAAACGCGACCTGCCGACGAACTGCCGACGGTCCCCGTCGCCAGGGTGTGTGAGATTGTGTCAGCGCTGTAAAGGGTGCCGAACGTGATGGCACCGCCAGGGTCAACAAAGTCGGTGCGGAAACGCACTTCGACGTCGTCTGCGGTTCCAAGGATGCCGTCAACACCAACGCCCAGACCGTTTTCGTTGTTCAGGGCTCCTCCACCATCGATGAGCGATGGCGTCAAATTGTTTCCATTGGTGTGATAGAGGCCGAATACGTGAGCCAACTCATGTGTGGTTGTCGCACCGATTTCCAGTCCGAGAACATCGAACAGGCTAAATGCAGCACTGGTCTCAACTGCTTCAGAAGCAGCAACTTCATTGTCCAGCCAGACCAACACGGTCTCGCTCAAGTCAAAGTTTCCGACGTCAATCGTCTGCGCGAGTCCTAACAGGCCGGCCCCGTCGATTTCGTCGAAGGAATTGATTGAGCCAAACACGACTCGAGTGACCAGCGGGTCGTTGCCTGGATCGGGATGGTCAAAACTGTTAAGGATGGTGATTCCATAATCACCGGGGGTACCCGTTGTGCTGTACGATCCGTTAGAGCCATACACTCCGATGTCTTCGAACTGTTGCTCAACGGTTTCGACGATGTTCTCGGCAACTTGTCGATACTGGTCAAACGACGAAACGACCACACCGGCTTCGTCGAGCGTTTGGCTGATATCTGGAACCCGGAATCGTCCGCCGACAGGAAGACCCGGATCAGCGGTTGCGAAGTTAAATTCGTCACGGGCGAAGCTGCCGCCATCGAAGTCCAGGAATACGACCTGTCCTTGGCCGACCGGCAGGCTCTCGGTCACTGGTCGATAAGTACGCAGACCGATGTTGTAGGCGGACAGTCCACTTTCTGCCGACACTGCGATGGTGTATCGACCGTCGAACGGTACGACCTGCGATGCAAAGACATTGCCGAGCGTTTGGAGTGGCGAATCGGCAGGGTAGGAAGATGTAAGAGGTTCGTCATCTTCGGGGCCGTCTTGCCCGAACCAGAACCTGCTGCTGGCTTGGCTCGGATCGAATGAATTCGGCAGAAAGACGTCAAACGAGGATACCGCACCGAGGGTCGCGATATCGAGAATATCGCCAGCCTGCAAATC
>JBICHZ010000125.1:0-6288 GCA_043101355.1 Rhodopirellula sp. JB044 | reverse complement strand
GAACCCGTAGCTACCGCTACGCCCTCATCGCGAGCGGGGGTAAGGGGGAAACCAACCAAGTCGAAGCCAAATCCAACTACTTCGACAAGCCGCCAGGGCTTTCGGCGAATCGCAGGACCCTTGCCGAAACTCTCGGCGAGTTTCGTTACCTTGTGGAGTCGAATCTTGGACGGAGCTATTTCCGGATCTTCGCTTTCCGCTTGAGCTCCTTCAGCTTTGCGGGCCCGCCGTCGTTGATTTCCATCACGAACCGGGCGAGATCCAAGAACTGCTCTCGTGACTCCAACGTGTTCGCTAACCCGGTTGGCATGGTCGACGTATTGGACGTGATCACGTCCTCGACATCGTCCATCGGAATCACCCGCGGTTTGCCCTGGTCGGCTGAGATACTCAGCGTGACCTCGTCATCGGTTTCATCGACCAAAAATCCGGACAAGATCGCTCCATCGGCCGTAATCACGTTCGCCGTTTGGTAGCCTTCGAGAATCTTCTCCGACGGCTTCAAAATCGACTCAACCAAATGGGCATCGGTAATGTCATCGCGCTGCGTCGTCAGCATCGGTCCGAGTTGATAACCCTCGCCAATGTCGTGGCACGTCGCGCACCCGGTCTTTTCCCAGTAAAACAGTTTCGCACCTCGAACAGCGTCACCCTTTTCTCGAATCTCGCGGACGAGTTCCGCGAGCGGTTCGGCGATGAGGTTTTGTTCCAACTGATTATCGCCTTCGCTTTCTTCGATCAACTCAGGACGACTGCCTTCGGGGAACGGGTGCATCTCCAACAATTCTTCAGGGCTGTAGAATTGCTGGCGGTCTTGGGTGGCGGCGCGGACTTGTTTGACCTGTTCAGTCGTGATTTCATCCGCATCGTTGCCCCAACTGTTTCGGACATAGGTGAGCACGCTCGCGATTTCGGCGTCGGTGAACATGTTCCCGATCGCGGTCATCGGCGGGACGCCTTGGTCAGGTTGGAACACCTTGCCACGCACTCGGATCTTGCCCCAAATTCCGTGCAACGTCAGTTTGATTAAGCGTTCTGGATCGCCGTTGACCCATTCGCTGCCGGCAAGCGGTGGATAGATCCGCACGATGCCTTCACCGGTGTCACGGTGACAGGCATAGCAGGATCCCTCTTCGAAGAACACCGTTTGGCCCAACGCGTATTTGCGTCGGAAGTCCTTGTCATCAAACTTCGGTGATTTGGTGCGATAGTTCTTCGGCTTCATCGCACCTTCCAACTTGCCCGCGATCAACTTGTCATAATCGACGAGCAAGTTCTCTGGGCTGACTGTTTTCGTTTCGATCAACTTTTCGACATCGCCTTTGAGCAGTTGTATTGCTGCGTTAAGTGCGTTTCGGATCCATCGATCGGTTTTATAGGAGGCGACCGTCAGCAGAACTTCGGCACCGGCCTTGCCACCGAGCCATGAACCCGCCGAGAGAGCTTCGAGCCGAACGCGAGGATGTTGGTCTTGTGCCGCAGCGATCAAATAGGATTTTGGATCGTCGAGCACGTCCAGGCAATGACGGACCACTCGAACGGCCGCCGAGCGGACACGGTGGTCTTTTGCCTGCATGCATCTTTCGAGCAGATCGGTCGAGAGTTCGTGCTGGCCCCAGGTCGCCCACAATGCTTCGAGAACCAACCTTTCGTCGTCGTTGTTTTCCTCAGCGAAGGCCGCGGCGGCATCGAGGACGGCTTGTTTGTCACGTCCCCGCAGTTCCCGGTGCGAACGCTTGCGTGCGTTCACTTCCGGCAAACGCATGTTTTCAAAGAGTTGCTCGATCGAGGCTCCGGCGATCGTTGGTGGGTCGACGAGAGGGCGGTCGGTAGCCGTGATTCGGTAGATGCGTCCGTACTCTGCGTTTCGCATCGGGTCACGCGCGCTGTGTTGCATGTGACCGATCAACGTGTTGTGCCAATCAATGAAATACAAACTGCCGTCGGGAGCGATTTCCAAATCACAGGGACGGAAGTTGCCGTCGGACGATTGGATCAGGTCTTGACGATGTTTCCCTTTGATCTCAACACCGTCCTCGATGGTTTCGTACTGCTTGATGCCGAGGAAACCGATCGTGTTGGCGTACAGGTAATCGCCTTGGACTTCATCGGGAAAGTGACTGCTGTAAAGGAATTCCGAACCGGACGTCGGGCGGGCGTGGTGTTCGTAGTTGAACTTCGACACCTTCGCGATTTCCGCAGCATGGGGCATCTTGATCGAATAACCGAGCATCCAGTATTGGGCGCCGCCCGACGCGTCGTTGACGAAGGTCTGGCCGTATTCGTCGTGGGCAACACCCCACGGGTTGGAAAGATCGGTCTGCATGACGCGTTCGACTTTCCATGACTTGGGATCGAAACGCCACACGCCACCGTCGGTCATCCGTTGAGGACCCCACGGTGTTTCTACCTGCGAGTGCAGGAAGCGACCTTCGCACATGTAGATGCCGTTTCCGTGGTCGGAATCGAAAGCCGAGATCGCATGGTGCGTATCGTGAGGGTCGAAGCCATCGAGCAGGTATTCCATTTCGTCGGCGTGATCGTCCCCGTCGGTATCTTTCAACAAGACCACGAAAGGCTCCTGCGAAAGATAAACACCCTCGGGAGCCAACTCGAACCCGATGGGCATGTGCAGGTGATCGGCAAACACAGTTTCCTTGTCCGCTCGTCCGTCCCCATCGGTGTCCTCGTAGATGAGAATCATGTCGTTCGGCTTCGGGTCGCCCGGTTTGTAGTGCGGGTAACTCGGCAGCGTTGAAACCCACAATCGACCTCGGTTGTCAAACCGCATCTGAGCGGGGTTGCC
Source organism: Rhodopirellula sp. JB044 (assembly GCA_043101355.1). GTDB lineage: Bacteria > Planctomycetota > Planctomycetia > Pirellulales > Pirellulaceae > Rhodopirellula. Next base: position 3,482 of record JBICHZ010000125.1, on the reverse strand, counting down.
GAGGTTTGGGAATTCTTGTTCGGAAGCGAATAACGAAACCTCGTAGCCTTCCGGCAGTGTGAACGTCTTCATTGCCTCTTTCTCGGCATCTAAGAAATCCGCAGTGCCGTTCTTTTCACTAAGGCGGAAATTCGTTTCGACCGAGGAGAGCGGACGAGTGATCGAATCGTCAACTTCAATGGTCGACGATTTGCCTTGCGCGATCGCCCAGATGTTGCGATCGCGGAGCACCGTCATCTGACGGATCTTCTCGATTTCTTCGGGGTAGTTGAAGTTTCCGTAGGGAGCCCATCGTCGTCCGTACGCGTGGACGCCGTTGAGCATGCGGTAATCGTTTCGCCAAAACCATGCTTTGTCTTGGACGGCTTGATACAGCAATGGCTTGGGCGACTGCGGGGCCGCATCCGCACCGAACAATTCGTTAACCAACAGAGGAGCGAGTTTCTGATAGCCCGCTCGCGAGAGATGCACGCCGTTGATCGTCAGCGGTTCGTTCGACTCGGTGAACCACTTCAACGTGGGAGTGAACAGATCGATAAAACCGACCTTCTTCTCCGTCGCGACGGCTTTGACGGCCTCCGCGTAGACGCTCAGTATTTCGTTTCGTGCACCTGCATCGGGTAGATCGTATTCGGCCAAATCTTGGGTTGCGATCGGCGTTGCCAAAACGAGACGTGGCGGTTGGCTCACGCCGGGTTGGTAGGAACGCGTCAGCGTATGATCGACGAAAGCTCGCAGTTCGTTCTTAAAGTTGTCGACGCCTTCCATTGCGTCGAATGATTCGTTGAAGCCGAAGAACGCGACGATGGTGCTCGCCTTCACGATCGTCAGCCATTCGTCCGGCGCGGGATAGTGTCCCTCGCCGAAGTGGCCACGAATCTCTGGTCGGAATCGGTTGGCGCCGGGGAACGCCCACGGATCTTTGCGACCGGCCTCTGGGCGATACGCCGGAGTATGTCCGGGGTAGCCCATGTTTCGAAACGTGAGGTTCGCATTGGGGAACTGTTCGTAAAGAGCGGTCTCAAAATAGTTGAAGAGCTCCATCCGCGATGCGAGCGTGTTGCCAAGGAACACGATGGATTCACCTTCGCGAGGTTGAATCGGTAACGTGGTTGGCGCGGCCTTGGTCTTAACGGGAACCGGTTGCAGGTACTTCGGACGCATCCGTTTGAGTTGTTGCAGTTCCACCTCGGTGAGGCTGGTGATCACGTCCGGGACGATTCCATCGTCGTAGTTTCCGTCGTTTGCATACAACGGCGACATCGACATGCCAATCAAAATGACTGTGAGAGAAACGCAGCTCAGAACACGATTGAGTCGAGAAACTAATTTCATAAGCGTTCAGATAACCTCGGGACACTGCGTTCTGAAACGCAACGAGGTATATAGAGGTGGGAGGGGAGGTGGGAAGGACTCGAGTGCTGCGGCACGGCTTGATTTTCGCGAGGGATCGCGACGTACCGGTAGGCACCATTGTGGTGAGTCATTGTACTTCACAATGCGACGCCCGTGATACCAACACGATGTTACTTTTTTCCCGAAACTAGATCCGCTTTTGAAGAGGGTGGGGAAACCGAGCGATGCTAAATCGTCTCGGCGACCCTTTCGCGAAGGACGCTATTGATCGAGTTTTGCGAGAAAGTTTTCTGCGTTTTCGATATGCCGATCTCTCTTAGCGGAGTCCATCTTCTTCGCCATGCTGCACATCATCGCCCACCGAGGATTTTTCGCCAGTTCATCGGAGTGATTCCAGATCCAACGCCAATACAATCCGTCCCACGTTTCGCACCACGGTCCTTTAGCGTAGTGGCTCATCTTTCGAACATAGGATGAGCCGGAAAAGTACGGTTTGGTTGTGATCATCCCGCCTGCGGCGTCCTGGCTCATTCCGTACACGTTGGTCACCATCACCCAGTCGTAACTGTCGATGAACATTTCCATGAACCAACGGTAAACGTCATCGGGATCGATTTCGCAAAGAAACAGAAATCCTCCGAGCACCATCAAGCGTTCGATATGGTGACAGTAGCCGGTTTTCAGGAGTCGCTCGATCGTATCATCAATCGGATCGATTCCTGTCGACGCGTCGTAGAAACAATCCGGGATCGCGCGGTGATGTTTCCAATGGTTGGTCGTTCTCATCGGCACGCCCTGGTCCTCATAGGTGGCGCGCATGAATTCTCGCCACCCAATGACCTGCCGAATGAATCCTTCGACTGAATTGATCGGAATGTCGTGTTTGCTAGCGAATTGCAGAGTGCGGTCGGTGACCGCCGCGGGCGTCAACAAACCAATGTTCAGCGCCGGGGTCAGAACGCTGTGCCACAACCATGACTCGCCTTCTTCGATCGCGTCTTCGTACGGACCGAAGTTCTCAAACCGATCGGATAGAAAATGATCGAGCCATTGAGACGCCTGGTCGTGCGACGTCGGGTAGTAGAGTTCGTCGAGCGATCCAGGATGATTCGCAAACGAGGTCTCAATATGTTCCTTCGCGTTGGTGTCAATCTCGTCCCGATCGAGTTCGAGGTTCTTTGGAATGGAACTGAGTCGTTTCTTCGGGACCTTCTTGCGGTTCTCCTCGTCAAAGCTCCACTGGCCGCCGACCGGTTCGTCATTTTCGATCAGAATATCGAGGCGTCGACGCTGCCATTGATAGAAATCCGCCATGTACCATCGCGTCTTCCCGTCACGGTAAGTCTGGTTTTCCTCGGTCGTGTTTAGGAAACCCGGGTTCGGAAGGAAACGCAGTTCGACACCGTGCTTTTTACAAGAGGCACGCAAACGTTTTTCAACCAGGAAGTCGGTTGGATCGACGATCGCGATTTCTTCGTTTGGTTGAAGTGTCTTGGCGATCTGCGCGATGACTTCGTTGGTCGTCTTTGGCGAATCCGCGGAATGTTCGATGTACTCCGCCGCGATCCCACGTTCATTGAGAACGGCGAGATACCGTTTCATCGTTGCTCGATGAAGCCACAGTTTTTGTTTGTGAAAGTACGCGGGGTGCTTCGGATCGCCGAAGAACAACGAGTGTTCCCAGAGCGTCGCACGTTCGGGGGATTCCTCGAGTCCTGGATGTTTGTCAAACAATTGGTGCGGAAGTATCAGCAGATGCACGACGCGTGAGCCTTGGGCGGAGGGGGTTTCGTTCGTGAACGCTGTTCACATGTTCCGCCGTGATTGTAGGCAACGATCAAGGCAATCTTTGCGACTCATCGCCAGACAGAATTGGACTGAATTCGATCATGGTGTCTTGGTATCGCGCAATCGCATTTGAGCCTTGATCTCTGGAGGAAAATCCTCGATCGATCGGATCTTCATATCCTTGTACTCACACTCGGCGGCTTCGCTTTGGATTTGAATTTGACCATGCGAAAGTGGCTTGCCCCGAAGCTTAAGATCTTCGAGCACCATTAGCACGACACCGTTGGCGACGTGTACCGATGTCGTTCCGATCGCATAAATTTCGAGATGATTCCATT
>JBICHZ010000124.1:0-28277 GCA_043101355.1 Rhodopirellula sp. JB044 | reverse complement strand
TGAAGAACCTTCCCAACGAGACTCTGCTTGGTTGGCCAACTCCCAGATCTCATACTTCCGAGGGTATGATTTCGCCCCTTTTTCGTCGAGTTGTAGCACTCCGCCAACGGAAACTGCGAATCGAAGTGGCCCCAGTAGTCTGGCCATCGGTTTGTCAAACAGTTCCGCCCCAAACTCAACCGGTTGTCTCGTGACAATGTTTCCAAAAACGGCTTTTGAAGCATTGGGGTCGTCGCTTTTTTTTAGATAGACCGCGAGCGACATATCGGGATCATAAGAGACATACGGTAGATCTTGACTATCGACCGAGGGTGGATCGAGCGTCTTGCCGGCATCGTAAGTTTTTATCAGCCCCCCGCTCGACAAAGCCTTCAACGTCGCCTGCGGAACCTCCTCGAGTCGCGTGGCCTCATTTGTGGCAACAGACGCTCTCCATCTTAGCCAACCCCATTCCCACCCACGCTGTGATCGGAAGCATTGATTGAGCGTGTCGGTTGCCGCGGACGGGTCGCCCTGCAGAATTTGAGCGTGTGCTTTTGCGAGGAACTCGGCGTAGCGGAGCGTGCGGGTGACCTGCTCCGCTGACTCCAATTGAAACTGCGCCGATTCGGCTTGCTCGGACGCGGCCAACCGTTGAAGATTTGCTTCGTCGGCTTCCTTTTGAGCGAGCTTGGTTTCAGCTTGAGCTTGCAATTCTCGTTCTAACGCGGCTTCCGCTTCCGCGGTGGCAGCCTCCGCTTTGAGACGGGCAGTTGTTGCGAGAATCTCATTCTTACGTGCTAATTCGGCTTGAGCCTGCGCCAAACGTTCCTGTCGCTCCGACTCCGCCTGGTGTTCCTCGGCCCTCTTCTTGGCCGTTTCGGCAATTACGAGCGTTCTCTGAAGTTGCTGCCGCTGCGAAGCCAGCCTCACAGCCGCAACTGATGAAATGACGGCAACCAGAATTAGCAACACCGCAGCGGTGAGGCTCGCTATAGCCGCGGAGGCGTTGCGTTGCGACCACAATCGCAACCTCCGCGCTAGCGTAGGTCTTGATGCTTGTATCGGACGATACGAAAGGTATCGGCGGAGGTCCTCTGAAAAGTCCGACGCATCGGCATAACGCTGCTCTGCCTCTTTGGCCATCGCTCGCAAACAGATTTGCCGAAGATCCGCGTTGACGTTCGCCAGTGGCTCAAGCGGTGGGCCTTCGCGTTCTGCGATTTCAATCATCGCCGCTGCACCAGAATTACTTACGGCCCGCTCCTGCGTGAGACCTTCATAGAGAATGGAACCGAGAGCATACTGATCACTCGACGGCCCAATGTCTCGGTCACCTCGAGCCTGTTCCGGTGACATATACCTCGGGGTTCCCGCCACGCCACCTCCTGTCGCGGCGACTCCATCGGACAGAGGCACCGCCAATCCGAAGTCCATGATTTGTGGACGACCTCGGGTATCGATCATGATGTTTGCGGGTTTGATATCGCGGTGGACGATCGATTCCCCGGCCGCATAGGACAGTGCATCGGCGAGCACCGCGACCCATTCAACCAACTGGCGTTCCTCAATCTGCTCTGAAGCCATTCGTTGTTCAAGGGTATCGCCAGGAACATACTCATAGACGATGTACACGTGCTCGCGAGATTGCCCGTGATCAAACACCGCAACGATGTTGGGCTGTCGGAGCTTGGCGACAGATCTGGCCACCATCCGAAACTTCTCGCTAGCGTTTTTCACCCCAGAAAACGTAGGTAGCTTGATCGCAACCTGGCGGTCGAGTTCGGGGTCGGTGGCCAAATAGACTTTGCCAAAACCTCCGCTGCCCAGAAGCTTCTTTAGCCTGTAGCGTCCCAGGCGTTTCTCCGCGTCAGCAGGTTTGCCATGGACAGCATGTCCAGACGGCACCTTCTCTACACGACGAACCGCGGTGGGACTGCTTCCTTGAGACGCATGCAGCCGTCCGAGCGGTACCTCGCTAGCCTCCTTGCCAGTTGCCGATCCACTGTGAAAGCTCGTAAGTTCGAAGCCTTTTCCGCAATGGGGGCAAACGGCGGTCTTCCGGATCCACTCTGGCGATACACGCATGAGCCCCCGGCAATCCGGGCAGGCAGCAAGTAACTCTGGCATATCGGCTTGGGAAGGCGACGGCATCGCGCACACGTCGGATCCAACGAGCGATTGTCAATTTTTTTACGAATGTTACAGGGCAAACCGCTCCTGCCTTCGCATTCACAATTCGCGACCTGGAGTATGGCCCAAGAATAGGCCGATTGCAAACCACCCGACGGCAAGAAGGGGAGCGTCCGGTAGCGACCGCGTCTACAAAGCAAGCCACAGTGCTATTGCGTACAGCAAATGGCCTTGAGAGACACGGAGCTTCTGAGCGTAGCAGCAGCAGCACCAAAACCGTAGGCTCGGCATCCGGCCGGGAAGGCTGAAGCAATTTATGGGCTTCGTTGCAGCGTTTTCGTTTCTCACAATCGCGAACGAATGGCCTGCAAAACCTTCAGGTCAAGAAGTTGCAAAACCCCCCTGCTAATCAGATGTGCTTCGCTCGCCAAGCGGTTTTTGAAGACACCCAGGTTCCGTTGTAATACCCATGAGCGGCGATGCCGGCGTGAGGGGGATCTGGGGGAAGCCGTCCTAACCGACCGGGACACGAGAGAGGTGGCGGTATTTTCTTCCGGCGGACTCGGGTGGGAAGCATTGTTTGAGTTCGCGTCGGTGTTTGCGAAACCAGGCTGCCACTACCGAGACCGTGTGCGGGTGATCGGACGTGACCTTGCCGTTGCCTGCGGTTAAGCGCGACGCCCAGGTTTGCATCAATGGTTTGATTTCGCGGTACTGCGATGCGTTGGCTGGCGCGGCCGCGACATCGACGACTTCGCCGCGACGGATCAAATACCAAATCGACTTGCCGTCGTATCCGGTTGCCGCGTAGATGAACGAGTACTTTTGCCTGGCGTCGGCGAGGTGGCCGAGTTTGCGTTGGGCGTAGTTGAGTGACTTCAGTGTGTCACGGGCTCGGCCGGCTAACTCGTACTGTTGGTTTGCCGCGGCGTTCTCCATGATCTGTTGAGTCGCGGTCAGCGGCTCTTCGTTGAACCCATCGAGGAAGCTCTCCGCTTCGCTGACCCGAGTCGCGTATTCTTGACGGCTGCAGGCGGCGGCACATGGACCGAGGCACGTGCCGATTTCCAATCGCAAACAACCCGGCCGTGGTGAGTCGTCAAACAACGACAACTGTTCCGAAAATTGAAACACGGTTTGTTGGCTGCAATCACGCAGCCGGAACGTTTTGTTCAACGCGTCGACGACGCGCGACATCCGGCCGGCGCCGAAGAACGGGCCTTCCACCGCGACGCAGTCCGATGCCGCCGGTGGCGACGCGGCGATGTAGAACGTCTCGGCGGGTTTGCGACCGAGACATAGATAAACGGGACGTTGGCGTTCAGGAACACCTTGCACGTTGAACCGCGGGACCCCGCGGCGGATCAACGATTGTTCGCGAAGTTGGGCGGCGAAATCGCTCGGTTGCGTTTCCCACTGGATCGCACGGGTGTGTTCGATGATTCGGCCAGCTTTCTCGCCGCGTGCGGATTGGCCGAAGTAGCTCGCCAGACGGTTTCGCAGCGAGTTGCTTTTGCCGACATAAATCAATTCGCCCGATCGGTCGAACATGCCGTACACGCCCGGCACCGGCGGACACAACGATTGGACTTGGTCGCGAAGCTCTCGACGTGTTTCGCCGCCGATCATCTCGGTCGGTCGGCCGCTGAACCCCGCGATCTCCATCCGGTCGGCGTGATACGGGTCGAACGGGTTGCCGCCAAAACCCTCGATCAACGTTTCAGAAGTACGGACGGACCGCGAGACCGCGGGCGCGGGACCAGTCCGCTGATCCACGCGGTAATTCGCCGAGGGGATGGCTTCGGAAACCCGGTCCGCGGTATTGGCGGTATTGATTGAAGCGGCGTCTACACAAGCGGCGTCCTCTGAATCGGTCACGCTGGTCGATCGAGAGGTTCGCGCCGTCGCGTGACCGCTGGGCGACATATCGACGGCAGGCGGATCACTCGGCATATCGCGCAGCGGCAGCAGATCGGTTGCCGGGTCGTGATGCGAGCGTTTGCGTCGTGTCCTTTTCCCTGCCATCCGTGTTCCCCGCCATCCGCGGTACCGCGTCCATGGAATCCTATCGCTCGGACCGCCGGTCAGACGCTCCGTAGCGGGTTTGAGTATGACGCATCGAGCAGCGTTCACCAAGTTGAATTTGCGGAGGGGACTTCTCTAGAACGAGAATTTTACGTCTAATAGTGCTTTGATTTCCTCACAAATCCCCTCGATGAGTGTTCTCAGACTTTTATGACCACCGAGCCGACCGAAGAAGCTGAAGCCCCGCAACCCGCTCCCGAAGTTGTCCTGCAATACAACAAGGAAGACTGCGACGAGCACGGATTCACCTCCGTGTGGAACGTTGCCGCTGCGACCTGCGATGGGGACACAGCCCGCACCCGCGAGATGGCGGGACGGATGCTTGGGTTCCTTTGCAAGAAGGATTACGAGCACGTCGTCGTCAGTTCGACCGACGCTCAGTACCTCGACGAATGGTTCGAACGGGAAAAAGCCATCCTTTACAACTGGAAAGCTGACTCGGAAACCACCGACGCGATCACCCAGCACGCTCAAGTGCCTGCGGCGTCGATGATCAGTTTCCTCAAACGCGAAAAGTTCAAACCGACCGCCAACTACAGCCCGCGTCGCGCCGACCGGGTTGCCTGGTTCCAAGAAAAGTGGGGCGTCGGCTGATCCCGGTGTCGCCGAACCATTCCACCAAATCGCAAACGGCGGGCAGTCCGCCGGCCGACGGTGAATTCAGTAGACGGCTGTTTGCCGTGTCGACGCTGCGGGAGACTCCGGAGCCCTCCGCGTCGCTGGCCGAAAACGTCACCCGGATTCAACCGGGCCAGCCGGAGCAGCACGCAAATTCTGAAACGGGAAGCGTCGACGCGTGCCTCGCATGGCTCGACGATGAATCCGCTCCCGGGTTCGCGGCCCCGATCGCTCACCCGATCCGCGCCCACCTGCGACACAGCAAACAGGTGCTCGCCGTCGAATTGCCTGATGGGAATGCGACCGGTGAGGAATTGTCCCGCTGGGCGATCGATGCGAATGCACTATTAATCGCGGCGGACTACCGAGTGCTCGATCCCACCGGTCGATTGCTGCTCGATCGCGACGCCAACGGTCCAGACGCGGAAGCCGTGATCCCTTTCCCGGTCGAGTCGCGGCAGCGAAAGGCGAACGTCGCCGTCCAATTGAATAACCGATTGATCGATCCGGTTGACGGTGTGCTGCCGATCCGCAGCAGCCTCGAAGTCGAAATTCGGTCGCCCGCAAACGTCGCGCGTCGTGCGATCGCAACGTTCTTGATCGCGACGCGAGCCGAGTCGATTCTCAGCGGCCGAGTGATTGACGCGGATCGAATGAGAGAACGATGTCCGATCGGGTACGAGGCGATGACGCCGCGCGAGCGAGCCTTCTTCGACGCGGAGGTTTCCCCGGCGACGCAGGGCGGTTTGGCACAGGCGGCGTCGGAGTTGGTGTGGCGGTACGAGGCGCTGGCGACGCTGCAGTGGGCGCTGGACATGCAGTTCGAATTGCCATGGCCGGATGAGCGGGCGGATCTGACGTCGATGACACGGTTGATGATTGACCTGCCGGATGACGCGATCGTCGAACAAGCGAGACTGCGCGGCACGGCCGAATTGCTCGACGCTGCTGAGTTGCATTACCAGTCGTTGCACGCAATCATCGCGTCGGAGCAAACCGGAAAAGACGTCTCGAAAGTCCTCGACCCCGGTGTCGTTTGCGAACGCCTGATCGCGCTGGGATGGGTATGCGGGCTGATCGGAGAAACCCCCGCCGACGCGATCGACGATTGGGACGCGACGAGTGAATGGGTCGAACGGGGTTGCCCGATTTAGTCGTGCGTTGAAGCGTCGTTCCCGGGTAGCGAAACTCGCTATGACTTCGCGCGTCTTCGCTACAGCGACATCGATTCACCCGGAATTTGTTTCAGCGCATCAACGATCGACTCTCGCAGATCAACGTCGCTATTGATTCGAGCCTGCAAATCGCTCAATCGAGCTTGCTCGGCGGGAGCCGCGTCGGCGAGTTCGAGCTGCACACCGCCGCTCACCGCGTCGAGTTGCACGTGGACCGATTCGTCGCCATGGAACCCGAACTGCCGCATCCAATCGGACAGCAATCCGCGGACCGAATCGGTTGCCTCGGCCGAACCGTCCGCCGAACCTGAATCCGCAACGTCGGACGCTTGCGCAGCCAAGTCGTCGGCCTCGTTGTTTCCGAGGACGTCGGCAAAGTCTGCGACCGCGTTCGCCGTGCTTTCGATCGCACGGCCGGCCAGTTGGGCGGCGCCGAGTGCCGCCGCCGAAGAGATCGGGAACGACATTTAGTGCTCGTGTTTGGTTTCGAACTTCAGAGCCTTCAGCCACGCTTCGAGTTTGTGAGCATCGGCGTGTGTTTTGGCTTTATGGCTGAGCCATTTCGGGCAACGGTATTTGATATCGATGTGCCCGTTGTGGCTGTGCCGTTCGACTTCGCATTTGAGTTTTTTCAGCGTTTCGTAGATTTGGTCGGCTTGCTTTTTGTCGTGTTCGTGACGGGCGGTCCATTTCTCGCACCGGTAGGAAACGATCTCGTCTGCCATTGCGGTTTGTGCGGGGGCGGTGCCGAGAGAAACGAACGCGACCGCGATGGCCAACAAAACGGGTCGAAGCATTTTCGATTGTCCTGAGGAACAGATTGGGGAGGATTCGGGGCCGAAACTCCGGCCTTCGTCAGCATCGTTGGTAGCCGGAAAGCCACCGGCAGGTCAAGGGCGAGTGTCCCGGGGCGTCGACTCGTCTCTCCTTCGCGGCTGCTGTGAACCAAATTTGACACCGCAAAATCCTCAAAACGCTTTGGAGACTTCCGCGGTTTCCGGTTCTCCGGCGGTGGGGAGCGGGATTTCTCGGTACATCCGTTTGTACTCTCGTGGAGACATGCCGATGATGTCGCGGAATTTTCGGCTGAAGTAATTGCTGTCGGAGAACCCAACATCCATTGCGATTTCGGTGATGCTCTTTTCACTCGCGCGTAAACGCTCGCATGCTTTACGGATCCGCAGGCGGATCAGGTATTGGATCGGCGAATCCCCCATCGCGGTTTCAAACGTTCGCAGGAAGTTTCTCCTGGACATGTTCGAGATTTCGATCAGTTGGTCGAGCGTGATCACATCGGCGTAGTTGATTTCGATGTGCGCAATCGCGTCGGCAACTTCGAGCAGCCCTTGGTTGCGTGGCGTGCGGCAACGTTCGTAGCACCGAGCGAGAAACGTGATCAACTGCATCATCAACGTCATCGATTGCACGCGAAAACCGGCGGCACGTTCGTTGAGTTCGTGTTCGAGTTTCTCGATCATTTCGATGGCGAACGCCAGATCCATTGGCTCGAGCCGCAGGCGGCTGTCAAAGCGGTGGTGTTGCCGGAACGCGGGTTCGAGCGTGAATAACGTGTGGTAGCCGGGCATCTCGCTGAGGTCGCCGAGATCCCATGGCAGCTCATCGTTGTCGAACAGGATGTTGATCAGCCGCAGCTCTTCGAGGTCTTGGTAGTCGTGCGGCCTGGCCCCGCCGATCACGAACGCATCGCCGGCCGACAACTCGTACGAGTCGACACCGGTGACGTGCCGCCCCTTTCCGCCGGTGATGATCACGATCTCCCAGAACTCGTGGGCGTGCAAGCCGAACGGTTCCTGAGGGTCGCGCCGCGTGACGACAATCGGGAAGCCATCGGGGTGGAAGAACTGGCTTTTGCGGAGGACGCGAATGGGCTCGGTCATGGGAATTCGTGAAAAAATGCGAGATGTGGCACTTTTGTGCTGTTGCGGCGCACAAATGTGCGGGCATGCGGGCTCGCGATTGGCTACTGTTTGGAGCAGCTTCGGTGGACTAGGCCTTCTTTGCCTGCTGATAGCGGTAAATATGGCTTCCTTCGGTGCTTCTGTTAACATCAACCTAGTCTGCCGAACTCCTCGGATCCAGAGCGAAATAAATGACCAGTTCTTCTAGGCTCGAAACCGCCTACGCGTTGGCGGTTGAGCAGTATCAAAGCGTGGGCGTCGATGTCGAAGAGGCACTGGCACGGCTTCGCGACGTCTCGGTTTCGGTCCACTGTTGGCAGGGAGACGACGTTGCCGGGTTTGAGAACACGTGCCAAACGCTCGGCAGTGGGCTCGCCGTGACCGGAAATCACCCGGGGCGTGCGAGGAACGCGGAGGAACTGCGCAGCGATTTGGAACAGGCCTACGCGTTGATCCCGGGCAGTCACCGGTTGAACCTGCACGCGATCTATGGCGAGTTCGATGAACCGGTCGAGCGAAACGAAATCGGTGTGGAGCATTTCCAAGGATGGATCGAATGGGCCCGCGGGCAGGGTGTGCAGCTCGATTTCAACCCGTCCTATTTTTCCCACCCCAACGCCGACGACGGATTCACGCTGGCCCACCCCGATTCGGGCATCCGTGATTTTTGGATCGAACACGGGATGGCGTGCCGACGCATTGCGGCCGCGATGGGCAAGGCGCAGGGTTCGCCGTGCATGAACAATTTTTGGGTGCCGGACGGGTACAAAGACCTGCCCGCCGATCGCACCGCGCCAAGGAAACGTCTCGCCGATTCGCTCGATCGCATCTTTGCCGAATCAATGGACGCGTCTGAAACGCTCGATTCGGTCGAGTGCAAACTGTTCGGCATCGGTTCGGAGAGCTACGTGGTCGGCTCGCACGAGTTCTACATGGGCTATGCGATCACGCGCAATAAAGTCCTGTGTCTCGACGCGGGACACTTTCATCCGACCGAGGTGATTTCCGACAAGATATCCTCGACATTGTTGTATGTCCCCGAGTTGTTGTTGCACGTCAGCCGCGGTGTTCGTTGGGACAGCGACCATGTCGTCACGATGAGCGATGAGTTGCAGGCGATCATGCAGGAAATCGTTCGGGGTGATTACCTGAATCGAGTCCACATCGGATTGGACTTCTTCGACGCGAGCATTAACCGTGTTTCTGCGTGGGTGATCGGAACACGCAACACGCTCAAGGCGTTGTTAATGGCGTTGCTCGAACCGCGTGAGGAACTGCAACGGCTCGAACGGGAAGGCGACTTCACGTCACGGCTCGCGTTGATGGAAGAGCAAAAGACGATGCCGTTCGGCGCCGTTTGGGATTACTACTGCGAAACAGCCGGTGTCCCCTTTGGTCGAAACTGGATGTCGGCGGTCGCTGACTACGAACGTTCGGTTCTTACCCAACGCGACGAAACGCATCCGGAAACGGTTGCAACCGTGTAGACCGTCATGTGAATCGGCGGTAGCGGCCTGGTCACGCCGCCTCTACCGAATCCTTTGCCACTGCCTATCCCCACGAACTCGCCCTGTGCGTACATTGCAAGGAATGATTCATTGCGAGATGAAAATCAAGTAGAAGCGGAAGCCCACGTAGAATCGGAACCCCACCTAGAAGCGGAGACCCACCTAGAAGCAGAGAATTCGACGAGCGGTGAATTCGAACGCGAACCGGTTCCGGAATCGGCTCGACTCGGTGCGGGCAAGTTTTGGGGCATGTACGCGGGGGAGCACGCCGCCGGAACGGAGTTCATGATCGGCCCGTTGTTTCTCGCCGCCGGGGCGAGCCTGCAGGATCTGCTGCTCGGGCTGTTGATCGGAAACCTCCTCGCGGTTTTAACGTGGCGTTTTCTGGTCACCCCGATCGCGATCGCCAAACGGATGACGTTGTACTATCAACTCGAACGGATCGCCGGGGATCGTTTGGTCAAGCTGTATAACGTGGTCAACGGTGTGTTGTTCTGTTTCCTCGCCGGTGCGATGGTGACGGTCTCGGCGAGTGCGGTCGGGATCCCGTTCGGGACGATGTTCGAAGTGCCGGATGAAACCTTTGCGTTGGGCAGCAATGACTTCACGTTGATCGTGATTGGCGTGGGTGTTGTGATGTCGATTATCGCCGCCGCGGGGTATCAGGTCGTCGCCCAGGTTGCCAATATTGCCGCGCCGTGGATGATCGCGATCTTTGCGGCCTGCGGGATTGTCTCGTTGGTGCAGATGGATGCGAATTCGATTGCGGCTCTTCGCGAGGGCAAGTTTTGGCAGGATGCGATTGATTTTGTGCAAGCGAAAGACGGCGCGCAGCAGTTTGGTTTTTGGCAGATTGTTGTCTTCGCCTGGTTGTGCAACGGGGCGATGCATTTCGGAATGGCGGACCTGTCGATCTTCCGTTTCGCCCGCAGTGCGAACTCCGGTTGGGCGCCTGCGATCGGCATGTTTCTCGGACATTACATGGCGTGGATCGCGGCCGGATTGTTGCTCGCCGCTCAAATCAAACTGTCTCAGGACACGACCGCGAACCCGGGAGCGCTCGCGTGGGGAGCGCTCGGCTGGACCGGGATCATTTGCGTGATCATCGCCGGATGGACGACGGCAAACCCGACGATCTATCGCGCGGGCCTCGCGTTCCAAGGAGTCTTCCCGAAGAGTCCTCGGGTTGCGATGACGTTGGTCGCCGGAACGGTTGCGACCATCGCGGGATCGTTTCCGAATCTTTCGAATCAACTGCTGGGGTTTGTCGGGACGTACGGCACGGTACTCGGCCCGATGGGGGCGATCATTTTTGTCGATCACTACCTGATGAAACGATTCGGGATGCGAGAAGAAAACGCGTTCCACAGCGACCAATCTTTCAACATCGCTGTGTTACTGGCCTGGGCGATCCCGGTTGCAATCGGTTTGTATTTGATCTTTGTTCCGACGTCGTTGTTCCCCGACAAACTGTTCGCGGCGTATGCCGTGGTGCCATGTTGGATCGCGTCAGGGGCGATCTATTTTGTGCTGAGCAAAATGATGCAACCACGAACCATCGCATGAACGTAGCCGGAGTCGCCGGGCTTCGGATGGGAGACCTTTACTGAGGATCAACCAGCCAAAGAGAGTTCGTCGCGGTTCGTGCTTGAGAACCGGGACGAACGCCCGTCGGCTGATCGGATGCCGGATCGCGATTGGGAAAATTTTTGAACCACCAACGGAAACAAGTCGAAATGAAACCATTCTTGAAACTGATTTCCATGATCGCGATGGCGCTCGTGATCGTGCCGAGCATCGTTTACTTCGGCGGCATGATGAGCCACGATGCGGTGAAGTGGACCGCGTTGGCCGGAACGGTCGCTTGGTTTGCGACGACGCCATTTTGGATGGGCAGAGAGATCGAGGTCGATGCCGACGCCGTGGAAATCTGATTCGCGGCCGCATGGAACATCGCAGTGTTGTAGACCGCCGTGCTTACACTCGTTTGGCAACGAGAACGCGGAACAATGACAGCGGGTTGTTCTTGTGAAGGCTTTCGACTTCGATCGGCAGCTCGTTGAGCAGGCCGTTGACGTCGAGATCGGTTCGCCATCCGAGTCGGCGTGTGATTCCGCCGGCCGAGTCGACCACGCGGGCGATCAACGGATTTTCGCTGCGGAAGTGGTTGATCACGAGGAGACGGCCACCCGGTTTACAGACCCGGACCATTTCTCGCATCATTTTGTCAGGCCGCGAGACGACACTGATCGTGTGGAACGACGTCACGAGATCGAAACTGGCGTCGTCGAACTGCAATTCTTCTGCATTCATGGAACGCACTTCGATGTGCTTCCAATCATTCTTGGCGATCGAGGCTTCCGCTTCCGCCAACATCGATTCGGACAAGTCAACGCCGAGAACGTTCGCGTGCGCGGGATAGGCTTCGAGCGACATTCCGGTGCCGACCCCCACTTCGAGGACGTCGGTTCCGGCGGGGATGTTCAGGTTAGAAAGGTTCGCTTGGATTCGCCGTTTCGCGACCGCGGGCCAGAGGGCTTGGTAGGCGGGAACGAGGTTGTGATAGAAATGGCTTTCGTGCGGCTGCGGCACGGATCCTTCCGACTTTGATTCCAATTTCAGCATGAATGCCCTTTCCCGAGACGTTGCCGCGTGAGCAACTCACCCACGCCTGATTCATCGATTGTCGCATTTAGTTGGCAATTTTTCCGCCCGTATTGGGCGCAAGCAGCCAATTTCGGAGCGAATTTTGCGCCACAATTACATTTCGCGGGAGAGGAAGTGTGGTCAAAACAGCGACGGATCGCCGTTCAACCGGAAGCCGAGTCCTGGCAGGGCGATTCCTCGCGAATTCACAACCGCGGGGGCACAAAACGCAGCCTAATGGAGCGAATCGTGGGACAGAGTTTATTGCAAATTTCATAACTCATCCAGCGTGAGAGCGGCTCAGATGTAGAACATCGGCTCGTCGCTTTCTTGGATGCTGCGGATGACGTCGCCCAGTCGCACGCGGCTGAGTTGAATGCGAGATTGTTCGTCGGCGGCACGCCAGTGCTTTTTGAGGGCTTGCTGTGCGGTCGGCTCGTCGTCTTTCGCCGGTGCGATCGAGTCCGGACAGCCGATCGCTTCGGCGATGTCGAGCAGCGTGATCGAATCGGGCTGAACGACGAGTTGGTACCCGCCCTGGCTGCCGCGGATGGCCTTGATCCACCCGGTCGATTTGAGCGTTCGCAGAATCTGAACCAAAAACGGGCCCGGGATATCGTTGCGGCGGATGATTTCGCTCGACCGGACCGGCGCACCGTCCTCGCCGTGGATCGCCAGATCCATCATCGCCAAGCATGCGTAGTGCACCGCCGCATTGATTACCATTTTGCCATAACTTTTCGATCGAGCCGCCGCTTTCGCGCGGGCCTGCATGGACGTGTTGTCAGAATTTTATTCAACACGGTGATCACCCGTGTTTCGAAAAGATACCTCACGCCGACGTTTCGCTCACCCGGTAGACCGCCGTTTCGGTAATGACCAGATTCATCGCAACGTCGTGCGGCATCATTGGGACCTCATCAAACAATTGACATTCGTACGCGAGCGCGACCCGCAGCGTGTCGACTCTCGCTCCGGCGAGCAGTTTGTCGTAGAAGCCTTTGCCGTGTCCGATCCGGCCGCCCTGTCGGTCGAAGGCGACACCGGGAACCAGGATCAGGTCGATGCGATCGATCGGGACTCGTTTTTCCTCCAAGGAACGCAGCGATTCTTTTGGTTCGAGAATCCCGAACCTGCCTGTCGCCAGTTCGTCGACCGATTCTAAATGAAACAGTTCGAGGTCTTCGCCGATGCAATAAGGAACAACCACCTTTTTGCCGCACTCGAGGGCATCGGGCAACGCGTGCCGGGTCCGTGTTTCGGATCGAACATCGATGTACCACAACACATGCTCCGCGGCCGCGTACTGAGGCAACGCGAACAGGCGGTCGGTGATCGCACGGCTGGCGAGATCCTTGTCCGGTTCGGCATCGCGGGCCGAGTGGGCCGCCGCACGAATTTGTTGCTTCGTCCGTTCGAGATCGTCGGGCGAGGTTGAAGAAGCGGTCATGTCGTTGCAGTCGGCCGTTGATGGCTTATGAAAGCTGATAGCGAATGAATGCTGATCGCGAATGAAAATCGCGATAGGAAAAGGCCATTAACGAAAGCCGATGTGGCTCGCGTCGATGCATCTTACAGCTCCGCAAACCGACCGGCCGGCTCGTCCCAAACCTCGCTGTTTCGCGGAGTGTAGGTTTGTGTCGGGAAACTGTTCCGGACGAGCCCGCGTGCTTCCTCGATGCTGCCCAAACGTCCCGATCCGATCATTTGCATGACGACGTTGCCGATCGCGGTCGCCTCCACGGGACCGGCGACGACCGTTCGGTTGCAGGCGTCGGCCGTCATTTGGCAGAGCAAAGAGTTCAGCGAACCGCCGCCGACAATATGGATCGTCCGGATCGAGGAGCCGGTCAACCGCTCGAGCGATTCGAGCGTCACGCGATAACGCAGCGCGAGTCCTTCAAGGGCGGCACGAAACAGCACGCCGTTGTTGGCCGCAGCGGGTTGGCCGGTCTTGGTCGCGAGGATGCCGATCGCGTCGATCATGTCGGTCGGCGCCAGCAACGATGGATCGTCCGGGTTGATCAGCATCGAGAACGGTGCGGCCGATTCGGCTTCGGCGACCATCTCCGACCATGACGGAGCCGTACCGCGACGTTGCAGCGAAGCTCGGATTTGTTGGAAGATCCACAGACCGCCGATGTTCTTGAGCAACCGCGTGCTGCCGTGCACGCCGCCTTCGTTGGTGAAGTTCAGTTCGGCACACAGCGGTGTGATCTTGGGGGCGGGCAATTCGACACCCATCAATGACCAGGTTCCCGAACTGATGTAGCACCAATCCGGAGACGCGGGCGCGAACTCTTCGGCGGGAACCGACAACACCGCCGACGCCGTGTCGTGGGTGGCCGGCGTGATGACCGGCACGTCGTGCAGCCCGGTGATCTCCGCGGCGCTGCCTTGGACGACGCCGATCGGGGTTCCCGCCGGGGTCGGTTTGGGGAACCACTGCGAGGGGAATCCGAACGTGTCGAGCAATTTGGCGGACCACGTCCCGGTCTCCGGCGAGAGCAACTGGGTCGTCGACGCGTTGGTGGCTTCGATCGTCCGTTCGTTGGACAACATCCAGTGAAACAAATCCGCCATCATCAACAGCGAAGACGCGTTCTGGTATCCGACGTCGCGGGCCTGTTGGGCGGCGAGCAGTTGATAGAGCGTGTTGATCTCCATGAACTGCAGCCCCGACTCGGCGAAGATCTCTTCACGTGACAATCGTTGCAACGCGTCGTCGAGGCGGCCGACGTTTCGCGGGTCGCGGTAGCAACGCACCGGGCCGATCAATTGGTTCTTCTCGTCGAGGAAACCGAAGTCGACTCCCCACGTATCGACGCCGACCGATGCGATTTTCGCCTCGCCGCTGCTGCCGACCTGGTCGTTGGCCCGGCGGAGGCCCTCGGTGATGTTTTGCCACAAACCGAGGTGGTTCCACAGCAGGTCGTTCTGGACGCGGACCGGTTTGTTCTCGAACCGCCAAACTTCCTCCAGCCGCAATTTTCCGCCGTCCGATGCTCCCGCGATCACCCGCCCGCTCGACGCTCCCAGGTCAACAGCGAGGTGAACCGGCCCCCTCAAACAGGCGACATCGGTTGCCATTGGTTCGTTCAATTTCAAGTTTCCTATCGGGTTTGGACAGCGACGAGATATGCGAAAGCTTGGCGGGGCGTTCGAGGATTGCCAGGGTACCCGCACGGTCGCGACGAGGCGACCCTCGGCGGCGCCCCCCGTTTGGGATTCGCGAGGAAATTTGATGGGTTTGCTGGCAAATCCTTCCTGACCGGCGATCTCGACGCAAACCTCGCTCTCGCCGCTCGTTAGAGAACAGGGTGTCCCGCACGAATTTCGGCGGCGGGAATGCCGCTGCTCGGCGGGAATCATGAAATCGAAAAAACAGATGTTGACCCGGATGCGCAGGTACGTAGGCTAGTCCATACCTCCGCGAGTTCGCCTTCGCGTGGAGCCGAACGCGGTCAGCTCGCGGCCATGGGCTGACGTTCGTTGAATCGTCCGAAAACCACGTCAATTCCGCGAAAACAGCGTTTTCACGGGCATCCGGGGGCTTTCGGTCTCTTTTCACGACGACTCCACGGGCCGGGGACATGATGTGCCCGGTCGCGGACGCTCGCTCGGCGAATGCCGTCTGCGGACACCTTCTCTCGTGCCGACTCGCCGACGCTCGGGGCCTCTCGCCGACCGATTCACGGTTCGGCTATGCTGGGGAATCACGAACCGTTGCGGTTCTCATTTCCCGCCTCTCTGAATAGCCCGATTGCCCCGCCATGTCGTTTCGACCTCTCCGTGTGGCCAGCCTAATGTTGGTCGCTGCGCTCGCTTTTTCCATGCCCCCCGCACCTGCCCAATCGACGTCCAATGGTGCCGATCAAGGACCTGCCGCTGGGTCGCAGTTTTACGAGATCCGTACCTATGATCTCGGTCCGAAAGGGGACGCCGCCGAAGTCGACCAGTATTTGAAACAGGCACTCGTCCCGGCACTCAACCGACACGGGATCGATGCGGTCGGCGTGTTCGCGCCCAACGAGAGCGACGACACGGGAGCCGACGTGATCGTTGTCGTGATCCCGTACGAGTCACTCGACCAAATCGCGTCGATTCGTGACGCCCTTTCCGCGGACGCTCAGTACACCGCCGCGGCGAAAGATTACCTCGATCGCACACCAAAGAATGCACCGTACCGCCGGATCCGCAGCGAGGTGCTTTCGTCGATGGCGTGTTGGCCTCGTTGGAAGGTCGACGCGGAGACTCTGCAAAACGACGACCGGGTATACGAACTGCGTTTGTATGAAAGCGCAAACGAACGGCTCGGCGATCTGAAGGTGGAGATGTTTAACAACGGCGAGGTGCCGATTTTTCTCGACAGCGGCGTCATTCCGGTGTTCATCGGGCAGTGCGTGGTCGGGCCGCAGATGCCAAACCTGACGTACCTCACGGTTTATCCGAACGAGCAAGCGCGGCAGGCAGCGTGGAAGGCGTTCCGCGTCCATCCGGATTGGAAAGTGCTGAGCAAGAACCCGCGGTCTGCCGGTACGGTCAGCCACATCGACAAATTCGTTCTCTCGCCCAAGCCTTACTCACAAATGTGATCGTCCGGTTCTGTCCGACCGGCGGACAGATCGCTAGGATTCTCGTCATGACACCGATGATGAGACAATATCACGAGGCGAAAGAGGCGTGCGGCGACGCATTGCTGTTCTTTCGCATGGGCGACTTCTACGAGTTGTTTCTCGACGACGCGAAAATCGCGGCGGGGATCCTCGGCTTGAATCTCACCAGCCGAGACAAAGACAGCGAAAACCCGACCGCGATGGCCGGGTTCCCGCACCATCAACTCGACCAATATCTGCAAAAGCTGATCCGGGCCGGTTACCGCGCCGCGGTCTGCGAACAGGTCGAAGACCCCAAACAAGCCAAAGGTTTGGTCCGTCGCGAGGTGACCCGAGTCGTCAGCGCCGGAACGTTGACCGACGAAGGGCTGCTCGATCCGCGAGAGCCGAACTACATCGCCTCGGTTTTCGTGCCGAGCCCGTCGGGTAAACGCAAAGGCGGCAAGGCGAACGGCAAGCCGCAATCCCAGGCCGACGAACCGGCGACTCAAATGGTCGGCGTCGCGTGGGCGGAGCTCTCGAGCGGCCGTTTCGAAACCGGCGTGTTCCCACGTGTGCGTCTCGATGACGAGTTGGCCCGGATCGCTCCGGCCGAGGTGATCTACTGCGAGGACGATCCGCACATCCATCCCGACTCGACCATGCCGTGGGTTTGGACACGGCGTCCGGCGTGGAGTTTCGCACGCGATGCGGCCGAGAAATCACTGACCAAACAATTATCAGTTTCCAGCCTCGAGGGACTCGGGTTTGAGTCCGACTCGGGCCCCGCGATCCGCGCCGCCGGAGCGGTGCTGTCGTACCTGCAGGAAACCCAACGCGGTTCGCTCGATCACTTCCGCACGCTGGCCTGTCATAACCGCAGCCCGGTGTTGCAGATCGATGCGGCGACGCGGCGGAGCCTCGAGATCAATCGAACGATGCGCAGCGGCGGCCGCGACGGAGCGTTGCTCGGTGTGATCGACCGCACGGTGACCCCGATGGGATCGCGGTTGCTAAGCGATTACCTCGCCGCGCCGCTCATTTCGCCGGACGAGATCGCGTACCGAGCCGATGCGGTTTCGGAGTTCGTGTCGAACCATTCGCTCCGCAGCGATGTGCGAAAGATCTTGGGCGAAACCTACGACCTGACTCGGTTGCTCGCCCGGATCGCGACCGGACGAACGGGGCCGCGTGATCTGCAACAGATCGCGGTGACGCTCTGCGGCCTGCCGACCCTCAAAGCAAGACTGACCGATCGAGTCAGCCATTGCCTGACCGAGATCGAATCGCACCTGCACCTGTGTCCCGAACTTCGCACCAACCTCGAGAACGCTCTCGCGGATGAATGTCCCATCGCCGCGGCCGACGGAAACTTCATCCGCCCCGGCTATGACGAGGAACTCGATTCGCTGCGTGAACTCGCAAAAGGGGGCAAACAATGGATTGCTTCTTATCAGCAGCGTCAGATGGACGAGACCGGGATCGTGAACCTGAAGGTCGGCTACAACCGCGTCTTTGGTTACTACCTCGAGGTCTCCAACGCCCACAAAGACAAAGTCCCCGACGACTTTATACGCAAACAAACGCTCAAGAACGCCGAACGCTACATCACGCCGGAACTCAAAGAGTACGAGGAGAAAGTCCTCGCCGCCGATGAACAGGCGACCGTTCGCGAACAGAACATCTTTCAACAACTGCGTCAGATGGCGCACGCGAACCTCGCCGTGTTACAAGAAGTAGCCGACGCGATCGCGCGGGTGGATGTGCTCGCCGCGTTTGCCGAAGTCGCCGCGCAGCATCATTGGAACCGACCAAAGATTACCGACGACAGCGTGCTGCGGATCGAAGGCGGACGCCACCCGGGGCTCGACGTGTCGATGCCGCACGGCGAGTTCGTGCCCAATGACTGCATGCAGAGCCCCGAAACGGGAATGATCCTGCTGATCACGGGGCCGAACATGGCGGGCAAAAGCACGTACATTCGACAGGTCGCGTTGATCACGCTGCTCGCTCAAACGGGCAGTTTTGTACCTGCGGAATCGGCCGAGATCGGTGTCGCCGATCGGATCTTCGCACGCGTCGGCGCGAGCGATGAACTCAGCCGTGGGCAAAGCACGTTCATGGTTGAGATGGTCGAAACGGCTCGTATTCTCAACACCGCCACCTCACGCAGTCTCGTGATTCTCGACGAGATCGGTCGCGGCACGAGCACGTACGACGGTTTGTCGCTCGCGTGGGCGATCACCGAACACCTGCACGAACAAATCGGCTGTCGAACGCTGTTTGCAACGCACTACCATGAACTCGCCGCGTTGGAAGAAACGCTCCCGCGTGTTTGTAATTTAAATGTCGCGGTGAAAGAGTGGCAGGAAGAGGTGGTGTTCCTGCACCGGATCGTCAGCGGGAGTGCGGACAAGAGTTACGGTATCCAGGTTGCTCGGCTGGCGGGCATCCCACCGGAAGTCAACGAGCGTGCGAAAGACATTTTGTTCCAACTCGAAACCGATCACCGGGACAACCACGACCGCCCAACGATCGCGCCGCCCGCCCCGAGCAAATCAGGCGACACGTTCCAGTTGACGTTGTTTGGTTATGCCGATCATCCGTTGATTCAACAGATCGAGAACGCGGATCTCGACAGCATGACCCCCATGGAAGCGTTGCAGTTCCTGCAGAAAGCCAAACAGGAACTCACTCCGTCCTAACGGAGAGAACTCGCCCCGTCACAAGGAGAACTGTGTTCGGCGGCGACATTTTTGGTCAGGACGCGAGCGTTTCTTCGAGTTCTTCGGTCACATCCTGCCTCAGTCTCGCGACGTCGTTGGTGTCGTTGAGGTCGTCGGGTTTAAGAAACAGGTTGCCGATACCGTCATGCACGCCGAGCGACGAATCAAATGACGGCGGATCGGTGCCGGAATCATCGTCCGTGTTCGACGGGCTCTCGGCGTTTGCGTTTTCGCGGACATAAAACCAATTCTCGGTCGTGACCGCAACGTTCGACTCGCCGAGTTGGGTGACAACCTGTGGCGTCGTGTCGGTCGCGCGTGATGGTTCGCTCGCGCCGCCCGCCCAGATTTGTGGAGAGATCGGTGATGTTGACGCGTTGGCGCTCAACATGTTCATGACGTCGGGAAGGATGTCCGCCGAGTTAACCCTTCGGTCACGAATGCCAATGCCGGTAGGTTCCTGCGTGTCCCCTTTTGGAAAACCGATTGACAACAGTGGCACGTGAAGGTGACACGACCGGAGCGGTCCGAGGCGGTGTCCGATCGCACCATTTTGTCCCAACGCGAATCCGCTCGATCCGGCGAGAATCGCGGCCGTGTGTCCGGTCGATTCGGCGATCGAATTCATCAGGTGAGCCACCGCGTCGATCAAACGAATCTGGCAACCATAGGTTCGCATCCATGCCATGACCCAATCGGGATCATCGTCCGGATGGATGATCCGACAAGGCGGTTTGGTGTCATCGAGAATCGGCGGCACGGTGCTGCGAACGTCACCGGTCGCGTTCAATTCGTGTTCGATCGATTCGGACGGATCCATCGGTTCGAGGTCCGCTTCGTCGAGCTGATCGATCGGGAACAACTCGCGGGGCGCGTCCCAACACCGTGTCAAATATCGACTGTGCAGCCACTCGTGAGGGTTGTCGGGCAGGTGTTCGGACGCGATCGCGGCGAGCGAGGCAAGATTGGTTTCCTCCAACGTTTCAGCCAGGACGTTCGTTCGCGGCGGGATCACGATCAAGTCGCCGATCCGGTCGGCTGCGGGTAATTCGGCGATCCGTTCGTCGTCGGTCACGACGGTCATGTTGTCGGCACGAAACCGTTTCGATCGCAGCCAGCGGCTGATCTGCTCGGTGGGGTCGGCGACCGGCGTGACGACCCGATCCCACGCTGTTCCATGAGCCGCCATCGCGTCCATCGTTTCGGTGCGATTCCAGGAGGCTCCGTAACACGACAGTGCGGCGGGCGAGAGACCTTCTGAAGTAAAAACAAACATCCCGAATACTGCCTTCGGATGGGAAACTGTGACGTAGAGTTGAGCAGCTAGTCTACCGCGAAACCTCGCGATCCCGTACCGACCTTGTTTGCTCCGCGATCCATGCCCGCTACTTTCGATACGACCGTCACCACCCCGACATCCGTCCCCGTTGTCGTGCCTGCCAAGGCACCGAGGCAACCGGCGGCACCCCAGCGTGGCTCCGGTTCGGCGACGCTTGCCGATCGGCAATCCGACGCCGTCGCACCGCTGCCGCCTCGCGATACGGTCGATGTTTGGGACGTCCCGTTTGACCGGCTCGATATGGGCCAGAGTATTGACGCGATCGATCGTCTGATCGAACGTCGCGAGCCGAGTTACGTGATCACGGCGAACCTGAATTACTGCATGCTCAACGCAGAAGACGCGGCGGTTCGCCAAATCACCAAGGACGCTGATTTGATTCTCGCCGACGGCCAGCCGATTGTTCTTCGCAGCCAACTCAAACCGAACCCGCTACCGGAACGGGTCGCAGGCAGCGAGATGATTTTGCACCTTTGTCGTCGTGCCTCCGAAAAGGGACACCGAGTGTATTTCTTGGGCGGCATCGAGGGAGTCGCCGAGACGTGTGCGAATCGCCTCCAATCCATGTTTCCGGGATTGCAAGTCGCGGGCACCGAATGCCCACCGTTTCGAAAACTGTCCGACGAAGAGCACGCGGCTCAGTTGAAACGCATCCGCGATGCAAAGACCGATTTGTTGTTTGTGGCATTCGGACAGCCCAAAGGTGAAAAATGGATTCACGAAAACTACCGCGAACTCGGCGTTCCCGTCAGTATCCAACTCGGCGCGTCGTTTGATTTCATCGCCGGAACCGCCACGCGGGCTCCCGAGATCTACCAAAAGCTCGGCCTGGAATGGGCGTATCGCTTGTGCAGCGACCCCAAACGACTCGTCCCACGCTACGCAGGCAACGCGTGGTATTTAGGCAAAGCATTGGTGCGAGATTGGAAAGAACAAGTCTCGCGTTGGGGCATGTCCCCCGACGGCCACTCAACCTAGCCTGCGAGATTGGCCGCACCACGCCTCGACCTGATAAAAACCGAGCGACACAAGCAAGGCCTCGGGTTGAAACGCCATCGTTGGCTGGACCATGCGGAGCGTCGTTCCCGCATCCCCCACCACCGAATCGCCTAAACGCTTCACTCCAACGTTGCGGCACCGCCGGATGCGCGTCGCAAAGCCGCCTTCATCCCGCCTACGTTTCCCGCCCCTCGGCCCATCCCAAATTGCCTATCTTTTGTTGACGCGGATCGAGCGAACTTTCTAGTCTCGCCCGCATGTTCTGTTTCACGCAACCTGTCCCGATCGACGCGACGCACCCTCGGTGCACGACGTCCCTTGGTTCGGCGGAATCTTTCCGCCGGATGTTCGGTTGGTGGTTGGTGATGGCGACTCTACTGAGCGGGACATCGGGCTGCATTACGGCTCGCTATCTCGAAAACAGACCGATCCGTGACAATGCGCTCGAAAGCACCTTGCACCTGCTGCGTTGGCGTGGTCCGGAGATCAGCGAACGCACCCAACACACACTACGACGATACGGCCTGACCGAAACCTACGAACAGAACTGCGTCGTCTGCAATAATCAACTCCGCGAGTTGCATCGCCAAAACCTCGACCCCGAACTGACGTACGCCGTTTCGGAACTCGCGTACGTTGAGGGCAAAAAAGCCGAACGACTTGGCCACACCAGCGATGCGATGAACCACTACGGCATCGCGTTGACAACGAGCTACCGATACCTGTTCGGGCCGCAGCTCGCCGAAGTTCGCAACCAATACGATCCGCAATTCCGCGCCGTCTGTGACCTCTACAACGAATCGCTCGAAGACCTTCTGCGGGTGCTTTGCGCGGAGAATCGTTTACGCCCCGGGCAAACTTACACGATCCAAACGGCCGACCGCAAATTCGTGATCCGCACCGAGATGCGTGGCGGATGGAAACCGGATGAGTTCGACCGGTATGAATTTGTGAGCGATTTCGACATCAAAACGCTTCGCAATCGACACACCACATTCGGCCTCGGCGTTCCGTTGGTTGCGGTACGCAAACCGCGCGGCCCGGAAGACTCTCGCGAAAAGTACTACCCGGAAGGACTCAGCTACGCCGTCACGGCGCTGCTGCGGTGTTCAACCGGCAATGACGGTGCCTACGCCAAATCGCAGGAGTTGTTCCCGGCATCAGACAACACCCGTTCGGACATTCGGCTAGCCAGCCACAACGTCGCCACGCCGTACTACGCGAACGAAGATCCCAACGAAACGCCCGTCTGCGTGCTCGAGTTCTTTGACCCGCTGCGCGCGAACCAGATCAAACTCGGCGACGACTGGGTGCCACTCGAAACCGACCTCACCACGCCCCTGGCGTACTTTCTCGATAGCCCCGAATACCGCAAACGCGACCGCGCGACCGAAGGACTTCTTGATCCCGATGACGCGCAGCAAAAACGCGGGCTGTACATGCTCGAACCTTACGACCCCAACCGCATTCCGGTGTTGATGGTACACGGCCTGTGGTCGAGCCCGCTGACTTGGATGGACATGTTTAACGACCTCAGGAGTTTTCCTGAGATCCGGCAACGTTATCAATTCTGGTTCTATCTCTATCCGTCGGGGCAACCGTTCTGGCTCAGCGCCACGCAGCTACGCAGTGATCTGTTTGCGATGCGACAAACCTTTGACGCCACCGGGCAAGACCGCGCGATCGACAACATGGTCCTGGTCGGGCACAGCATGGGCGGATTGATTTCGCGAATGCAAACGATCGACAGTGGCGATGACTTCTGGAACATCGTCAGCAACCAACCCAAAGAAAAGTTGCGTGGCCCCCCGCAGGACGTTAACAGACTGGTCAGCGCGCTCGAATTCCGTCCGAACAAATCCATCAGCCGCGTGATCACGATCGGGACACCGCACCGCGGCAGCGATCTGGCAAACTCGGCAACCCGTTGGCTCGCCGGCAAACTGATCAAACTGCCGAAGATGGCGATCTCGACCAGCAATCGTTTAACGCGTGCGAACCCTGGGTTCTTTCGCGATACGCGTTTGCTAACCGAAGCCAACGCGGTCGACTCGCTCGCACCCGATTCGCCGATCTTCCCCGTCATGTTGAAAGCGAAGACGTCGCCTGACATCGTCTACCACAACATCGTTGGCATTATGGAAGACCCACCCTTGCTCGCCGGACCGAACTATCAAGGCGACGGCGTGGTCGACTACGCAAGCGCCAAGATGGAAGACGTCAAAAGTGAATTGATCGTCGACTCGACGCACACGAAGATTCACATGGAAGGAAAATCAATCTTCGAGGTCCGGCGCATCCTGCTCGAACATCTTCGCGATGTCGATTCGGAAGATCGTCTGGCATGGGACGCGCCCACCCGCACACCGTTGGCCACCGATGGTTTGATCTCAGATCCGCGGTTCCGATACGAGTACCAAAACGCCCAGCAGTCGGTCTTTCAACTCTCCGGCAGCAATAGCCCGACAGACCGTCGATAGCGGCAGCACAGCCGTGGGGCAACACTTTCAGGCGGTGTTTCTGAACGCGTGACCTCCTCGGGCATGCGATCTTCATGGGCACAGACCCCTCCAAGGCGAGAACCCAGCTGCCACGCCTGCGATCGAGCCTACCAACAGGAGCGACACGGGCTTCTTCTCGCATCTTTCCGACTCATTTGCCCTCTTTCGGAAGAGCATCCGACGCAACTCGGCGACAGCGGAAACACCTGCAACCTTGAACGCCGGTAATCGACCAAACGCCCTCTCTTGAGTGAATTTTTTCACAAGATCGAGAGAATTCTATCGCAACGCCCCTTCAACCGGGTGCGGCAAGCTGTCTATTTTCGCCAATCGCCCCCTTTTTCGGACTTAAGTGCTTGCATCACGCCCGCGATGGAAGAATACTTTCACATCCCTGACAGAATTCTTTCACCCTCAACTGATCCGCTCCTTTGTCCACCGAGTCGCGACGCGAGAAACTGCGAGACCACGTCCGAACCCAAGGGTTCGCGGCGTTGGGTGAACTGACGTCCATACTCGGCGTCAGCGAATCGACGGTGCGCCGCGACCTCGAGGTACTCGAAGAGGCCGGCCAGACCCGCCGGACTCACGGTGGTGTTTATTGGACGGGCGAGACCGACACGATCGCGACGTTCCGGTCGCATCGCGATGACGGTTGGGCGCGGAAGCAGGCGATCGGACGTGCCGCCGCCGATCTGATCGATGATGGCGAGACGATCCTTCTCGACGGTGGTAGCACGGTCTACGAACTCGCCCGGTTGATCGTGAACCGTCCGCTACAAGTGGTCACCAATTCTCTTCCGGTCGCTCACCTGCTGTCGACGAGCGATTCGATCGATCTGATCATGATCGGCGGATGCGTTCGCCGGCGAACCTCCGTGACGATCGGTCCGATGGCCGACGCGATGCTCGCAGACATCAACGTCAGCAAGACGTTCCTATCCGTTGCCGGAGTCACCGAACGTGGGTTCTTCAACAGCGACATGATGTTGGTCGAGAGCGAGAAGGCGATGATCGAAGCCGCCGACCAAACCATCGTGCTCGCCGACAGCACCAAGTTCGGCAAGGTCAGTCTGTCCCAAATATGCCGATTGGAGGACGTGGGGCGGGTACTCACCGACGATGAGTTGGACAACTCATGGAAATCTATATTCGATCAGGCCGGCACCGAACTAACGTTGGCATCGACAAAGCAGAGTGACGCCTCCGCGGAAAAGCAGGCGTCCGCCGACACAACGTCCTCGGGCACGACTCGGAACCAACCTTCGGGCCCGCAACCGCACATTCATTCCCTTTCCCGCTCCTCACACCCAGCCGATTCGGCCAACTCCCTATGAGCACAACCGTCGATCGAGCACAGATCGAAGCGCTCGTCCGCAGCGCGATCCAGCAAGCCCAAAGCGGCTCCTCTCAACCCAGCCCGTCGGCTCCGGTTCTCTCCGGTGCACCCGGTGGTGAACCACTCGGTTGGGTCAACGGCAAACCGAATCTCCGCGTCAGCATTTCGGCACGTCATTGCCACCTGACCGATGAGCATGTGGAGATACTATTCGGACGCGGTAGCGTTCTCGAACCCGATAAAGACCTCTACCAAGACGGCTTCTACGCGGCCAAGCAAACCGTGATGGTCGTTGGACCGCGTCGCCGGATGCTGCCCAACGTTCGCGTTCTCGGCCCGACTCGTCCGGCCAGCCAACTCGAACTCGCGTTCACCGACTCGATCTCGCTCGGGATCGATGCTCCGGTTCGCCACAGCGGCAAGATCGAAGGCACACCGGGCTGCGTTCTCGTCGGACCGGCCGGTTCGGTGCAACTCGACCGAGGTGTGATTCGCGCCGCACGACACGTTCACATGAACGACCACGACGCGGCGTTTTATGGCGTGTCCAACGGCGACATGATGCAGTTAGTCGTCAAAAGCCAAGACTGCAGCGTGATCTTCGACGACGTTCTCGTCCGCGAAGACAAAGCCGCCAAACTCGAAGTCCACATTGATACGGACGAAGGCAACGCGTGCAACCTCGACGCGGCCACCGAAGTAACCATCCAACCGATGCCCAAACCGTGTGCGTGCGGGCACTGATTGACCTTTCATTGTTTCTACCTCCCCAACCCTCTCAGAAGGACCAAATTCGATGGCAAAAATTAGTGAAGCGCTCGGCATGATCGAGACCAAAGGGTTCGTCGCCCTGGTCGAAGCATCCGACGCGATGATGAAGGCTGCCAATGTGCAGTTCCTCGGATGGGACAAAGTCGGTGCGGGTCTCGCCGCCGTCTTCGTCACCGGTGACGTCGCCGCTGTCAAAGCCGCTACCGACGCCGGGGCAGCCGCCGCCGGTCGCATCGGCGAAGTGGTCAGCGTTCAGGTGATTCCACGTCCGCACGCGGACCTGGAAAAAGTCATGAAGCTGCCCGCCGCGAAGAAATAGTCGCACGCGATTCGTAACACACATCATCTCTTAGATCTCCACTTATAAGAATTTTCTCCAATGAATGACGCAATCGGATTGATTGAAACCAAAGGTTTGCTTCCCCTCGTCGAAGCAACCGACGCGATGGCCAAGGCGGCCAATGTTCAAATCGTCAAACGGGTCGACCTCGGTGGCGGTCTCGTCACGACCGTCGTCAGTGGTGACGTCGGCAGCGTTCGCGCAGCCGTCGAAGCCGGTGCCGCGGCAGCAGCCCAAGTCGGCGAACTCGTCAGCAGCCACATCATCCCACGTCCCGCCGACGGATTGCTCGGAGCCTACTTCAGCTAGTCAGCGATTATCACGGCCTTCGTTTCTCAAGGAAGATTCCCATGCTCATCCTCGTAGCGAACCTGGGTAGCACCAGCTTCAAATACAAACTGCTCGACGTCAGCGGTGACCTGCAATCGCCCGACGTGCGACCCGATGACCGTGTGCTCGCACGCGGCGCGGTCGAACGGATCGGCGACGCGTCCACGAGTCGGTGTGAAGTCACAATCGGTGATTATCACAACGAGTCGGAGATGCCGGTTCCCGACCACGGCGTCGCGGTGCAAGCGTGTTTGGACCAGCTAACCGATCCGCAAAACGGGTGTTTGAAAGACGCCGCGGAGGTTTCCGCGATCGGTTTCAAAGCCGTTCACGGCGGACGCAAGAGTGGGACATTCCTGGTCGACGATGACGTGCTCGACGCGATGGCGGAAATGAACGCCGCCGCGCCCGCGCACAACCCGCCGTACATCGCCGCGATGAAGCTGTTGCGGGAACGTTTCCCAGACCTGCCGTTGGTCGCCGCGTTTGAAACCGAATTCCACGACACCATCCCCGAGGCACGTCGCGCTTACGCGATTCCGTCTCAGTGGCGTCAGGATTACCAGGTGCAAAAGTGGGGGTTCCACGGTTCGAGTCATCGATTTATCGCCGAACGTGCCGCCGAGTTGCTCGGCCGCGAAGACGCAAAAATCATTTCCTGTCACCTTGGCGGCAGCAGTTCGCTGACTGCGATTCAAGGCGGCAAGAGCGTGATGACCACGATGGGAATGACACCGCAAACCGGTCTTCCACAGAACAACCGTGTCGGGGACTTCGACCCGTTCGCACTGCCGTTGTTGATCGAACGAACGGGCCAATCGCTCGAATCGTTGCTCCAACAACTCGCTAGCGAAGGCGGGCTCAAAGGACTCAGCGAACGCAGCGGTGACCTTCGGGACATCGAAGCGGCCGCAGACGAGGGCGACGCGAAGTCTCGACTCGCTCTATCGGTTTATGTCGAAGAGATCCGACGGCACATGGGCGGCATGATCGTCGCCATGGGCGGTCTCGACGCGATCGTCTTCACCGGTGGAATCGGCGAGAACTCGGAAGTCGTGCGGCAAGCCGTGTGTGCGAATCTCGAAAGCCTCGGTATCGCCATCGATTCCTCCCAAAACCTAAACCATCGCTCCGAATCAAAACAATCAGGCGGCGAAGGCAGCCTGCATGACGATTCCAGCAACGTTCAAATTTGGGTCATCCCTACGAACGAAGAATGGATCGTCGCGAAACGAGCCAAAAAAGCAATCGGCAGTTAATCCGCCGCTGTTACC
>JBICHZ010000123.1:0-2792 GCA_043101355.1 Rhodopirellula sp. JB044 | reverse complement strand
GGCAACGACCCTAAGGAACAACACAACATCGCCGAATCGATGCCAGAGACGACCGAGCAGATGCGATCGGAATTGGTTCGCTGGCGACGTTCAAACGAGGTGCCGTTACCTCCCAATGCGGTCGTCGAGCGGTAGTAGATTTTTGCGAACGAAGATCGCGAGTTCGCCTACTTCGAACCAAACTGGGGTTCATCCGCCGGTCGGCGTTGACCATGGTTTTCATGGGGGAATCGCGGTTGCCCGCTGTCGGACGATGAACGAGATCTACGAGAACGATAGCTACGAATCGACGATGGGAGAGCGAGACATGTTGCGTGTCGGGGGTTGGGATCGTGTTGCCTTGATTGGGAAAACTCTGTTCAAATGCCTGGGTGTGGGTGGGAGTCAGACGCGGTCGAATCATGCGGGGTTGGGCCGGAATTGCGCCGTGATGTGGATCTGCATCTTGGTGTTGTTTTGTGCGATGCCGAGCACCGTACGGGGGCAGTCGGAGTCGGAGTGGACGAGCCTTAAACGGGATGTGCAGCAGCGGTTGGGGAAACTCAATTCATTGATGCATGATGCCGAAACGCGAGGGATCTGCACTGACTACGCATCGGTGTCGCGGCATGTTATCACGACGTATTTGATGGCGGCGCAGCACGACCGTGATCACGTTGAAGAGGTCCGAAAGATCTTTCAACAAGTTTGGTGGATCAAAAAGACTGACCCGAAAGAAGCCGATATGTTGCCCTGGAATGAACTGCGGGCTTGCATTGACGTTGCGGATCATGCGATCGCTGAGTTGGAAACGCAATTGACCGGAAAAATCACGCTGGCGTCGCCCCCTGATTTTTCAAAAGGGACAGTCACGCTTAACTCAGCTTACTATCGCCTCGATGGACAACCGGTGTTTCCGCACTCATTGGTTTGGTTGCCTGCCGATCCCGATTACATGCAGGCGTGGGGACATCTTGGCGGTGCTTTTTACCAATTGACAAATTTACGCAGTGACGGAACCGTTGCGGTTCGGACGCTCGAGGGGCTGACGAAACAGACGGAAGTTGACGTTTCGTACAATGCGGCGCCGCTGGTTCATTTGCTCGGCCACACGCCTGCGAAATGGATGACTCAAACGCATCCTGAGATATCGCAGGGAAAGCGAAATTTTACGAAGTATGACATTGATAGTTCGCTGGTTCGGGATTGGTTGAACCGTCTTTGCGAGGCGGTGCTGCCGGTGGTTGCTCAGGCAGCGGGCGGGCAACCTCAGGTGCATCTGTTGGCAAATGAGCCGCACTTTGCGACGAAGAAA
Organism: Rhodopirellula sp. JB044; assembly: GCA_043101355.1. Lineage (GTDB taxonomy): Bacteria > Planctomycetota > Planctomycetia > Pirellulales > Pirellulaceae > Rhodopirellula. Next base: position 1,498 of record JBICHZ010000123.1, on the reverse strand, counting down.
CGGGGGTGGTTAGCCGAGAACGGCGTCTCCGAAATCACGATGCAGAAATACCGCCAATGGCTGGGTGCGAAGTATTCCACCGTCGATACTCTTAACCGATTCTATGGGAAATCGTACGCGGCATTTTCCGAGGTAACGATTGAGATGCCGATCGACCCCGCGCTGCGTGGGACCGCGGTTTGGTATGACTGGTGCCGATTCAATATGGACCGCGTCAACGATTGGTTTGCATTCTTGAAGGAAACGACGCAGCGTCATGATCCCGAACGGTCGCCGGTGTCGATCAAAACGCTCGGACACACTTTGGGGAGTTCTGACCGTGACGGGGGCATGGACATTGAGTTCCTCACGCGACTTCAGGACATCCCCGGTTCGGACCTTCGGGTCGTTCCTCAGGGAGCAACGTTTTACGGGAAGAACGAAGACGGCCGGGATACCGAGACGGGGTGGGCGTCTCGCTACGCGTACCTTTGGGTGGATCAATCGATGGTTTTGGATTTCACAAAATCGCTTTGTCCGGACCGTTCGTTTTACGATTCCGAGTGGCACGGGTTCGGGACGGTCAGTTGGCGACATTATCGTTTGAACCGTCAGTACGTTCGTTCCGCGATGTGGTTGGCGTTCTCGCATGGCATGGGGTTGATCAACCCGTGGCTGTGGGGACGAAAGATAGATGGCAGTTTGAGTGATAAGGCGGATCATATCGGCGAACTTGCGACACAGCCGATCGCGGTCGATGCGTACGGACGTGTGATGAAGGAACTCAACGCACACGCGGAGGATGTGGTTGCTGCTGTGCCGTCTCGCCGGGATATCTTGATCTTCTACTGCGAAGATTCAGCGATCCAAGATGCTCAATACATGGAGCACGTTACGGAGATCTATGAAGCATTAAAGTTGACCAACAGGAAGATCGGCTTTGTGACCGCGACTGATCTAGAGAACGCGGCGGAAGCATCGCGGGTGATCGTGATTCCCCCGACCGCTTTTATCTCGGACGATTCATTTGCGATTCTTAAGAAACTGCCAAGCAGCGGTGCCCACATGGTGGTGTTCGAGGGCGAGCGGTGTTTCCAGAAGAATGAACTCGGGACGCAGCGCAGCGACGCTGGCGAGCTCGCCGTTGACGCTGATATGCGAGTCGCACCGGTTCTCGAAATGACGAAGGAGTTCGAACGGACGCTGCCTTCCGCGGCGGCGATGCCGTTGGAGATCAAGGTTACCGACGAGAGTGGTCAGAAAGCATACGGAGTCTTCGTGTCGCAATCGGTTCATCCGCAGACTGGCGTTGTAACGATCGTTCTGAATAACGTTGGCAACAGTATTCGGCGTGTGCGGCTACGTCCGGTTGCAAACAAGTCAGGCACGATGATCGATATGATCGAGAAACGGAGAGTCGGCGGTACGATCGAGATGAAGCCGTGCGACGTTCGTCTTCTCAAAGCGAACTTGCAATAAACACTGTTGCCTATGAGTGGGCGACCGCAACGCTGTTATC
>JBICHZ010000122.1:0-4116 GCA_043101355.1 Rhodopirellula sp. JB044 | reverse complement strand
CTCTTTCCCTACCCGACGCTCCTCCGATCTGAGTCTGAATTCTTGGCGAATCCAGCTACCGGGATAGCCCCACAAGCCCACGACCAACCCCGGTAGAAAAACTCTTGCGACGCTCGCTACGGCTTGGGAACAACGTAGCCGGAGTCGCCAGACTTCGGGGGTGCGTTCCCGGTGGGGAGTCTGAATTCTTGGCGAATCCAGCTACCGGGGCAGAACCCACAAGTCCCACGACCAAGACCGGTAGCGAAAGTCTTGGCGACATTCGCTACGGTTTCTTATTGGTTGGGCGGTTCTCTCATTCGTGAAATCGTTGTCCTGGTTGAACCTTTGACACGTTGATAGAGTCTGTCAACTTTCCACGTGCTCTGAGGCGGGGACGCCGGTTGCTTTCCTGCGTTTGTGTTTGCGATCGGGACCACGAAATCAGGAAACTGAACCTTTGCTACGCGATTCTCAACGTTTGTCTGCTCCTCAACTCGCTCACGAATCCACGTCGGTGAATCGTGTCGGGTTGGTCTGCGCGATCGCGGCTCACGTGATGTGGGGACTGTTCCCGATCTATTGGCGGCAGATCGAAGGGGCGGACTCGATGGAACTGGCGAGTCACCGGATCGTGTGGTCGTTCGTGACGCTCGCGATCATCCTGCCGGTATGTTTGCGGATGGGGTGGTGGGGCGGTTGGCGGGCGATCTCGGCCAGCCTGCGAGACAAACGTGTGTGGACCCTTTATTCCGTTGCCGCGGTGATGATCGGAATCAATTGGGCGGCGTTCTTATGGGCGGTCAATCACGGCAGGGTCCTGGAAGCGTCGCTGGGCTATTATATCAACCCACTTTTTAACGTCCTGCTCGGCGTTGTCTTTCTCGGCGAACGGTTGGGCCGGTGGCAATGGATCGCCGTCGCGATGGCTGCGATCGGCGTGGGGATCATGGCCATCGGCAGTGGCGGCGTGCCCTGGGTGTCGCTCGCCATGGCGACTTCGTTCTCGATCTACGGGTTGGTCAAGAAGAAAGTATCACTGCCTGTTTTGGTGGGGCTGATGCTGGAGGTTTCGATCCTTTTCCTGCCGGCCGCGATTTACCTAGGACTCCGCGTCCAAAACGGTGTTAGCGCCTTGCAGTTTGGCTCGCCCATGGTGACAACCATGCTTTTAATGGCCGGTTTCATCACCATTTCACCGCTGGCCCTTTTTGCGGTCGCGGTACGTCGTGTGGACCTGTCGCTGATTGGAATCTTGCAGTACGTGGGCCCCACGTTGCAGTTCCTCGTCGGAGCGGTCATGTACAGCGAACCGCTCGATCGAAACCGGATAACCGGTTTCGTGTTCGTCTGGGCTGCGTTAGTGATCTTCGTCACCGCGACGCACGCGGCGTCGCGTCAGCGAAAGGATGCGGCCAACTTGGCGTCGCGTCAGGCGGAACCGGCGATCGAGTCGACGTAGGCACCGATCACGGATGCCTGATCGCCGCAATGCGAGAACGAGATCTCTCGGAAGCTGCGGAAACCGTCGAGCGCGCGTTGATAGAACGCGTCTTTGACTTTCTCGAGATAGCGATCTCGGACCGCGGGAGCGAGGTCGCAAACACCGCCGCCGATCACCAAGTCATCGTAGTCGCCGATGTACTGGATCATCAGCAGGGCGACGCCCAACGCGGTGGCTTGATCATCGAACAGTTCGAGAGCCAACGCGTCGCCGTCGGCGGCGAGTTCGCGCAGTCGCTTGGCACGATCTTTGGCCGTTCCGTCGATCTGATGCAGTGAGTGATCCTTCCACTCATCGAGCGTCAGACGATAAGCGAGCTGATGCGTTAAAGCGGTCAGAGAGACGGCCGATTCGACTGTACTGAACGCGTTGCCCACTTTGAGTTCTTGATCCTGTTCGTAACGAAACACGTCCGCCGGCAGCATCAAGTGACCGGCATGCCCCGCCCGCCCTTCGCTGCCGCGAACGACTTCGCGGTTGCGGACTTCGCCTCCGCCGAGTCCCGTGCCGACGGCGACCATGAACAGCGACTCAAGATCGGTTTGGGCGTCTTGGACATTGATGTTCCAACGCGATGCGATTTCGGGTGCAACGTCGATGTCGCCACGGCGGACCGCGAATTCACCGAGCGCCGCCGCTTGTCCGTCGCCGAGGTAACGCACCGACAATTCGCCGCCGTCGATTTTGGCTTCGACACGGTCGTCCTTGCGAGCTTCCTCGCGGAGTTTCTTCTCGAGTAATTCACGAACCGGACAATTGTTCCATTCCGGATGCTTCAGGTTCGGCGTCGACAACAGGACGCCTTCGCACGTCGCCGGGCCCGGGGTCGCGATCGTGACCATGCCGACGTCGCGGAGCTGTTTGCCGCTGCTGCCGAGTACGCGGACGATTTCTGCGGCGATGTCCGCGATCGTTGCGGCCGGCCCGTCGTCGCTACGGGTTGGAAATTGAGGTGTGATCTTAATCAATTTCCCGCTTTCATCGCCCACGCATACCGTTGACGTCGTCCCGCCAACATCAACACCAATGTAAATCCCCACGCGCCCTAATCTCCGGTACAACGGCGGTTAAGTAAAACTAAACGAAGTGGCAGCAGGTTAGCGAGTCGACCGAAGATTTCCAGAGGGAGCGTTCTGGCCGAGCCTGCGTTAAAGAGTCACCCAACCCGGACGGCTCGGACGCGATCCACGCAGCCGGTGAGCGGACTGGAGCGCCGGCATCCACAACAGCGGTTCGCATACCGAGACCAATGCCGAAGGGTCTATCGGCTTGAAAAGACAACGCGTCGCCGCGGCGAGCTGCTCGGTCTTCTTTTCCAGCCCCGCCCATTTCGGTTCGGCGAGCAACACAGCCGGCAGGTCCGGGTAGAAGGCGCGGATCGTTGCGAGGGTTGAGAGTGCTTTCATCGGGTCGTTACCAACGTCCCAAACGATCAGCTCAACGTTGCCCGACCGAGCCTTGGCCGTGTTGGCTGCTGTGACGCCGGGCGACGGTTGGTCGATCCGTGTCGGTTCGACCGCCTGAGCGACTTCGCCGGCGATCTCTTCCACTTCTGACAGTAAGGTTTCTGCACTCGGCGGCCGCGGCAATCCACAGGCACGCATGACGGCATCGGCGGTTCGCGCACACATGCATCGCATCCCCGCGTGGTGCAGCACCCCGGCGGTGGTCAAAAGGGACAGTGGTTTTTCATCGGCGACGACGACGGTTGCGTTGGTCGCTGCCCCGCCGGTACCGTTCCCCTGCGACGAATTTATCTGCGGCGAGACGGAGGAACCAACTTGTGAATTCCGTCCGGCAGGTGGCTGGTCCGCGCTGTCACCGACATGATCGCCGGCGTTGGGGTCGGGTGAGTGAACGTTCATGATGTCGCCGCTGGATTCGCTGGTGCGTGTTGCTCAGGATCTCGGCGATAGCAAAGAGGTGTCCGCCAACACAAGTGCAAAAGGGGTGTCATCCCACCGAAGTCCCAGGATTTCGCTATCCTGGTGTTTGACCGTTTAATCTACAGACCCAGCGAACCCAGATGGCAACACCACCAGACGAACCTGCAAACCAACACGCGACGCAGCCGAATAGCCGACCCGGGCAACAGGTCCTTCACGAGCAACAGGTCCTTCACGGGCAGCGGGTCCTTCACGGGCAACGAGCGGTTGTCTCGGGTGCCTCGCAGGGAATCGGCCGAGGGATCGCGATCGCGTTGGCCAAAGCCGGTGCGGACGTCGTCGTTAACTATCGCTCGCACCACGATGCCGCGATGGAGGTGGCGGAGTTGTGTCGCCGCGAGGGCGTGCAGGCACACGTGATCGCCGCCGATATGGCTCAACAGAACCAAGTCGAACGGTTAATCGACGACGCGACTGCCGCGATGGGAGGCCTGGATATCGTTGTCAGCAACGCCGCCTACAGCGACCGACATTTGATGGTCGAATCGGATATGACGGAGTTCCGAAAGACGATCGACGTCAGCATGTGGGGCGCGTTCTACCTGGTCCGCTGCGGCGCGCAGCGATTGATTGATGCGGGAAACGGCGGCAACATAGACGACATCAGCAGCCCGATGGCGAAGCACGCGATGCACGGTTCGAAGGCCTACAACATGGCCAAAGCCGCCAACGATCAGATGGCTCGCA
>JBICHZ010000121.1:0-3798 GCA_043101355.1 Rhodopirellula sp. JB044 | reverse complement strand
TTTAAATAATAATCTTAAATTATCATCAATGTTAGTAACCATACCGTATACCTTTCTAGAGTTTTCTCTACTGTGTTCAGTAACCTTCGGGTAAGGTTTTCCTTGGTCTATTAAACCCCGATGCGGAACGGCAACCGGCGAGAGAGTTCATCAAAGAAAACCCGGCCCAGCGTGGAGGGTTTGGCGGCCCCGGAGGTCCCGGCGGCCAGCGCGGATTTGGTGGTGGACCGGGCGGACCGGGTGGATTCGACGGCCCCGGCGGACCACAGGAAGGATTCGGCCCGCCACCCGGATTTGGGCCTCCGCCTGAGTTCGGCCCAGACGGCGACGAGGGCGAGTTCGATCGCGGCAGACGCGATCAAGACGGCCCAGGTCGTGGCGAATTCGATCGCGGCGACCGCGAACAATTTGGCCGCGGGCGTGGTGATTTCGGGCGTGGTGAATTCGGGCGTGGCGAACGAGGCCGTGGTGGATTCGGCGGACGCGGAGGCCGTGGTGGACCGGGTGGGCCTGGTGGCCCGGGCGGACCTATGGGCGGACGTGGTGGCAATCGGCCGGAAGCGAAACCGGGCGAGAAGATCGAAAAGTCATCCGTCGAACCGCTCGACAACGAACTCTACGATACCTCGGTGCTGCGAACCATCTTCATCGACTTTGCCAACGACGATTGGGAGTCGGAGATGGAAGACTTTCACAACACCGATGTCGATGTTGCGGCAACGTTGACGGTGGACGGTCAAGAGTATCCCAACTGCGGGATTCGCTTTCGCGGTGCGTCGTCCTACGGGATGGTGCCTGCGGGATACAAACGATCGCTCAACGTTTCGGTCGACATGGCCAACGAAGACCAACGTGTGCTCGGATACAAAACGCTCAACCTGCTTAACTGCAACGGCGACGCCTCGCTGCTGAGCACGGTCCTCTATTCAAGAATTGCCGGGAAACACATGGTTGTCCCCAAATCGAACTTGGTTCGCGTCGTGATCAACGGCGAGTATTGGGGCGTGTACAGCAATGTCCAGCAATTCAACAAAGATTTCTTGAAAGAGAATTACGGCAGCGGCAAGGGCGCCCGGTGGAAAGTCAGCGGATCGCCACGCGGTGGCGGTGGGCTGGACTACCGTGGTCCTGATCCGGCGAACTATCAACACCCGTATGAACAAAAATCGGGCGACGAGAAAGATCTCGCCAAACTGATCGAACTGTGCCGCGTTCTCGAAGAAACGCCGACCGCGGATTTGCCCGCTGCTCTCGAGCCGATCGTTGACGTTGACGAATTGTTGTGGTTCTTGGCCCTCGACAATGGGCTGATCAACTCGGACGGCTACTGGATTCGGGCGAGCGACTACAGCATTTTCCTGGATAAGAACGACGTGTTCCACTTCATCCCTCACGACATGAACGAAGCGTTCCGCGGGGCCGGTGGTCCTGGTGGTCCTGGTGGAGGTGGTCGAGGTCGTGGCGGTCGACGAGGCGGAGGCCCGGATCGTGGCGAGGGGCCGGCGCAAGGCGAACGCGAAAACGCCGCCTCACCGGTCGAACTCGATCCGTTGATCGGACTCAACGACGCCAGCAAACCGCTACGCAGCAAAGTGTTGGCTGTCCCTAAGTATCGCGAGCAGTATCTGAGCAACCTTCGTGAACTCGCTGAGAACAATCTGAACTGGAACAACCTCGGACCGTTTGTCCAGCAGCAACGTTCGCTCATCGAAGAGGCGGTCAAAGCGGAAACGCGAAGCTTGTCATCGTACGAACAGTTCACGTCCGTGATGTCCGAATCGACCAGTCCTACTCACGAGGCGGTTCCTCAACGTGGTCACGGTGCGATGAATCTGAAGGCGTTCGCGGACAGTCGCGGTGAGTTTTTGTTGAAGGAGACATCCAAGTGACCTACACAAATCCTAGGCTGCGACGCGTCGAGATGAAGTTCATGCTCGACGCGGATTTGTCCGAACAGGTGCGGGAGTGGGCGATCGATCGACTCGGTGTCGATGAAAACTGTGCCGCCGATGGCAGTAATAGCTACGACATCCAGTCGCTCTACCTCGATACGCCCGACCACGATCTGTATCATCGGACCGGTGTGATTGGCAAAGCGAAACATCGCGTTCGCCGGTACGGCAGCGACGAGATGTTGGTGCTCGAAACCAAACGCAAAAAGAACATGGTCGTGCGAAAGAACCGCACCGCCGTTTTCGAATCGGACTTCGCCTCGGGAGTTCTCAATCTGTCGCGGCAGTCCGGTGGCGGCGTAGCGGAATCGAACGAAACGTCAGGCGAAACAGATGAGCCTTGGTGTGGCGATTGGTTCTTGAAACGGATCGCGGAGCGACGTTTGTTCCCGGCAACCCAAATCGCGTACCGGCGGTTCGCACGCACGTCGACGGTCAACGGCGAAAACTTGCGACTGACGATCGACAGCAAGATGGTCGCCCGTTCGCCTCGCGGGTGGAGCGTTGCGATGCCTGGTGACGTACGCCGTGCAGACACCTGCAGCGGTTTTCGGTCGCTCGGTGAGTTTGAAATTCTCGAACTGAAGTTTGAAAACCAGATGCCTCATCTGTTCAAAGAGTTGCTGCGGAGTTTTCCGATTCCTGGCACGCGGTTCTCGAAATTTCGCACCGCGATGCAGCATCAATTGACACGAACGGACCGAGCCCACCCCGTGGTGGCGAGACCGGCGATTCCCGTCGCCGCTTTCCACCGGACTCATGCGACGGAGCAGATGAGCAATGCCTGAATGGTTCACGAACGTCACGACGACTCAGGTGGATCCCAACCTGCCAACCTTGGTCACTCGGTTGGCACTGGCGTGGTTATGTGGGTGCGTGGTGGCATGGTTGGCTCGCCGTCAACGGCCCGCAGACTCTCCAGACACGCTGACGCTGACGTTGATCCTGATGAGCATCCTGATCGCGATGGCGACGCAGATCATCGGCGACAATATCGCTCGGGCGTTCAGTCTGGTCGGTGCGTTGTCGATCGTTCGGTTCCGGACCGCGGTGCCGGCGACGCGCGACGTGGCGTTCGTTTTGGCAGCGGTCGTGGTCGGGATGGCTGTCGGTGCCGGCCAGTACTGGGTCGCCGGTTTCGGGCTTTGCTTTGTCGCCTTGGCGAGCCAGTTCAATCGAACCGAACCCAGTCGCAGCGGCAGTGAATCACGCGGCAGCAGCAAGACCAAAGCGTGGCGTCTGAACATGGTCATCGGTTTGAGTTCCACCGAAGGTTGGGAGCCCGTGATCGAACAGTTCGCTGAAAGCCATCAATTGGTGTCGGCCCAAACGACACGCCGTGGTGGCGCGATGGAGTTGGTGTATCGGATCGTTCCGAAAACCGATGCCAGCGCGGTCGAAATGGTGGCGACGTTGAACGGACTGCCCTCGGTTGAATCGGTTTCGACCAAAGAGGGTTAGGGGCGAGAGTTCACGTTCGGTGAAGACGGGCTTGGCGTGAACCGGGATTTCGTTTCCCGGAAGTCTGGCGAAAACGGCTACGTCGTTATTCAGAATCGCACTCACCACACCGGACCAACCGTAGCGAAAATCGCCGATCACACGGGATCGGTTCACGAGGAAAGTTCCGATCACGGCGTGCTCGGCGACGCTCATGGAACCGGCACGCCGTTGTCGAGTTTTGCTGCGATTGAATGGGCACTCCTGAATTGATGCGTGTTCCCGCGGAGATTCAGTTTTCCCACGGGAGTTTTGGAGGTTTTGGACACAGCGTCAGTGCGTCTTTCGCCTCCTGCGGGACTTCCAGCGCGCGGTGGGCTCGCAGATCGACGAACACCCATCGGGT
>JBICHZ010000120.1:0-3194 GCA_043101355.1 Rhodopirellula sp. JB044 | reverse complement strand
GTCGGCGACTCGGGTTTGCAGCCCCATCGGCGCGAGCGATTGGGACAACATCTTTCCCGCCGGTTGATTGGCGTAGGGAAGAACGAGTTGGCCGGGCGACAATCGCCGTTGGCGGGCGTCGTCCCAGTTCACAATACAGGTGGCACGGTTGTCTCGAGCCGTTTTGCGTAACAAACCTGCCAAGGCGATCGCCGTATCGAGCTGTGCCCCGGACTCGCCTCCTTCGAGGAGCGGCCAGTGATCCGGAAAAACGTCGCTGTCTTCGCTAGCCGGTTCGCTACCGGAGAGACATTCGGCGGTGATGGACCAATGCGACAACGCGGAGGGGTCGAGTTTCTGTGGCATGCCGCGGGCGGCTCGCAGGCAATCGGTGACCAACGCTCGCAATCCGATCCGCTCACGCTCCTCCCATTCGGTTTGTTCGACGAACTCGTCCACCCATTGCTTCACCGAGTCCGCTTCGTCGCCGAAGTCATCGAACGCGATCACCGGCCCGAGCCGTCGGGTCAGATCCTCTTTGCCGATCGTAACGAGAAGGCGGTTTTCGTCCTTCTCGATCACCAGACCGAGTTCTTTTGTGATCGTGCCAAGCAGTTCGCCGATCGGTTTCCACCCCGGAACGCGATCCTGTACGGACTGGGCAAGTGAGATGCCTGCGAGATCGAGTGCGACCCAGTCGAGTTGGATCGGAACCTGCGTGATTTCGCTGCACACGAGTACGAACGAGGAAAGCGGGTAGCCCTCAGATTGAATCGCAACGCGGAACTTCATCACGTTGTCAATATTCACCTCCGGAGGCGGCGTCGCCAACAACATTGGATCGAGCATCGCGTCGGCCGCCGATTCGATCATAAGTTCTTCCGCAGGTGCGGACTGCGGCATGGTCGGCGGAGCGTCGGGCGCGTTACCGGGAAGGTCGAGGAGCTGCGTGAACGCCTCGAGCCCCGCGGGCATTTCCATCAACGGAGCGTTGGACTCATCGACATTGGCTCTCTCCGGATCCGCACCGGGGAGTGATGTGTCAGGCGGTGTGTTAGTCGTCGGTGTTTGGCCAGCAAGAATGTCGTCCGGCAGCAGGTCTGTTGGAATCGGACCGCCCATCCCGGGCAGCGGTGTCGCCAAAGAGTCTGCTGGGCCGCCCAGGGTGTCAGACGTATCGGCGTCATCGCTATCTGAATCGTTGAAATCTGGGTCGTTGGAATCTACTGGTGCAGTGGTGGTTTCATTGAGGACGTCGTCGATCGCGTTATTGGTCGGGCCGTCGTCGGTGCGTTCTTGCGGTGCGGGGGCAACTGTTTCGCCCTGCACGGTCGAGTCAGGGTGAGTGGACGAGTCGGTGTTTTCGCCCGCCGGTGGCGCGGACGCACCGGGGGGCTGCATCGCGATCGTGTCGGGCGCGGGATCCCCGCCGAACAACCACATAGCCAAAATCGCGAGCACAACGAGCCCACCGACACCGGAGGCTCCCATGAGCAGCATCTTCTGACGGCGGCGTTTCGGTTCGCTCGCCCAATTCCCGTCCGTTTCCCAGTCCGTGTGTTCGTCCGCGGGAAGCGTCGCATCGGTTTCGGGTTGCGGCGATTCGACCGATGGTGTTTCAACAGGGGGAGGGCCGGAATGATCGGCTTGCCCCGACGCTGTTTCGGGATCGGGTAGCGGTTGCGATCGAGGATCGACTCCCGGTTCATCGGCGAACATCTCCGCGTCGCCGAACATGTCCGAACGCGTCATCTCCTCGCTATCGACCGCTTCGTCACCGACGACCATTTTGGGTTGACGTGGCGTGGCGAAGTCAGAGGGAGTTGTCGGCGGGGTGGAGGTCACGGTAGGTGAATCGCCGGCGGTCTGCTCCGGTTCAGCGATTTGCACCATCGATCCGCAACGAGGGCAGGCGACAATGGCGCCGACGAGTGACTCGTCGGTGACTTTCAGCCGACCATGGCAACTGACGCAGCGAACAGAAAAGGGGACAGCCAAGTGTTATTTACCGCCCGCTTCCGCGATCATGCTGGAAACTTCCGCGGACACCAACGAGGCCGTCAACGCGTAGCTGACCACGCGTCCGGCACGCGCGATGTTGATGCCGATCACGCGCCCTTCGGCGTCGAGGATCGGGCCGCCGCATTGTTCCGGATTCAGCACCGTGTCGTGCTGGATCGCTTGTTCGAATCCCGACAGTCTCACGTTGCGGGCGCCGTTCACCCGTGCGTCGTTCTCGGACTCCTGCATCACCGCGTATTCACTCAGACGGGCTGGGATGTCGACCGTGTTGCCGTCGCGTTCGATCGTCAACTGAACGACTTCGCCGGGGAACATGCTGTTGAGCGTCGAGACGACCTTGTCGACATTGCTTTGTGTGCGACCGTCGATCGCGATGATGCGGTCGCCTCGTTCAAGGCCGGCTTCATCGGCGCCGCTGTTGGGGATGATGTTGCGAACGCGAGCGCCGATTTCTTCGATACGTTGCAGTTCGATCCCCAGACGTCCTTTATGAGCGACTTTGCGTGGGGCGGCGCCGACGACGCCGAGGCCGATCACGCGAGCCGATCGATCGGGGCTGATCAGGAAACTGCCGATCAGCGGAACGAACCGCTCGAAGGTGACAGGTTTGAGCGAAGTCTGCACGGTATTTGCGTCAGTCTGAACGACCAACAATGCCAAATCGCTGGCCCGGCGAACCGCGGCAACCCGGGCGGGCAGAAGTCGGCCGTCGGCGAGTCGGACCCGAATCGGGTCACCCGACAGTTCGCTGCGTTTGGTCAAGATGTATGCGTCAACTTTGTCCGCGGAGTCCGCCGCCAACGGTTCGTTCGACGATTGGTCCTTCTGAACGACGGTGCCCAACGCGACCGGTCGGCCGCTGTTGATCACTTCCACGACGCTGCCTTCGATTGACTCGGCGATCGGATGAACGAGCCGCATCATCGCGCTGGAGTCGCGGCGGTTCACGATCGCGTCGCGTCGTTGGATCGCGTGGTCGAGCAAGCGGCGTCGTTGCAACCATTCCGGTGAATCGCCCAAATCCTGTGCGGCGGCGATGTTCGGCGCCGCCACGACCGCGATCAGCAGCGCCGCCTTCAGGCAGCCTGCGCCGCGTCGCGGCTGCTCGGGCGGCTCCGGCCCGGCCGGCGGGGGGAGGTCCGGCTCGGAGGGATCGGCGGAGGCCGGCCGCTGCGAGGCCGGCCGGTGATGCG
>JBICHZ010000119.1:0-4528 GCA_043101355.1 Rhodopirellula sp. JB044 | reverse complement strand
CACCGCGCACCGTTCGGATCGCTCGAACGGTTCACGGGGATGTTGATCGAGCACTTTGCCGGTGCGTTTCCGATGTGGCTCGCGCCGGAACAAATTCGCGTTTTGCCACTCAGTGACAAGTCGCTCGACTACGCCGTCGCGGTTGCCAAACAACTCGATGAGGCCGGATTGAAAGTGACGGTGGATTCTTCCGATGGCAAGGTGCAGGCGAAAATCCGCAACGCTCAGTTGGACCTCGTCAATTACATGGCGGTGGTCGGACCGAAGGAAGCCGAAATGGGCCACCTCGCACTGCGAGACCGTATCGATGGCGACCTCGGTGCGATGCCTGTCGCCGAGGCGATCGCACGTTTGACCGAGGAAGTGAAGAACCGAACCGTTCGCCAAGCGGTCCAGTCGTCCGCGGTGTCGATCGCCGAATCGAGCGAAACGTCGCACGAGTATTGAGCGTCCCGGGCGAATCACGTTGGCGAGTGTCTCGGAATGTCGATTTAGTTATCGACCATTTCCCCACTCGCGTAGCGACAAGAGTGAATCTCGGTCTTGGAAATCCCGAGCGACTTTGTGTGAGCCGAACGGCCGTAAGGCCTCGGGAGAAACGTCGAGCGATCTTGCGAGCCGACACCGCCTCACGCAAACACCTCGATAACAAAATCGACATCCGTGGAGACTCGCATCGAGAGCTCGCGAACCGTTCCACTACCGAACGTATTCGTCGAGCCCGATCATCTGCTCGCGAAAATCGAACTGCAAATCCGGGTGCACTTTCTCGAGTGCTTTTTCGATTTTTTTGATCTGCGCCAAATACATGTTGGCGCTCACTCGGCAACGGCCGAAATAGATTTTGCGTTCGACAATTTGTCGGCAGAAATGGATGCGAATTTGCAGTTCCGTTTCTTTGTCACCCGAGTACCGGATGCACTTGTCCATGGTGCGGATGATCTTCCGCAGTGTCTTTTTATGAACCGTTCGGGTCGACGGTAATTGCTCGCTGATCTCCGCACACACATCGTCGACATAGCCGTCTTCGTCATCGGACTTCAGCAGTAGGTACGTCAACAGTTCTTTGTTGTCGACTTTGAACCGTGCCAGCCTGACGCACGCGTCGAGCAGATCTTCACGCGGCAACGGCGCGAGGGCTTTTTTCAGTTCGCTGATGGTCGCCGGTTTCATCATAAAAAACGCCAGCCTTTGAGGGCTGGCGTCCGAGTCATTCATTTGCGTGTGATTGATTTCGGTCGCCGGCGTCTTGCCCGCGTCCGTTATGCCTCGAGTTCAGATCCCCTACTTCAGTTCGCCGGCTTCTTTGATCTTGATCAGCGTTTGTGTCCGTCCGCTGCTCGATCCGACCGATTCGATCTTCTTCACAACATCCATGCCTTCCACGACGCGCCCAAAGACGACGTGGCGACCATCGAGGTGCGGGGTGGGAACCGTCGTGATGAAGAACTGCGAACCGTTCGTGTTCGGGCCGGCGTTGGCCATGCTGAGGATGCCCGGTTTGGTGTGGCGAAACTTAAAGTTCTCGTCCTTAAAATCGGATCCGTAGATGCTTTCGCCGCCGGTGCCGTTTCCACGGGTGAAGTCACCGCCCTGCAGCATAAAGCCAGGAATCACTCGGTGAAAGGCACTGCCTTCGTAGTCGAGTGGCACGCCTGCTTTTCCTTCGCCTTTTTCACCTGTGCAAAGGGCTCGGAAGTTTTCAACGGTTTTGGGAACGTCGTTGCCAAACAGACCCATCACGATGCGTCCTGCTGGTTCACCGCCGATGGTGACATCGAAATAAACCTTGTTGGTAACTTCGGCTTCCATCGGGTCGGCCGCCGAAACGGTGGAAGAGCAAATTGCGGCGAACAAAGTGACGAGCATGAACGTGAAAGTGCGTTGAACCATCGTTGGGGAGGACTCCAGTGGGGGTGGGAAGAGCGGCCGATCGTCCTGGCCTGCTCGGTGAGATTGCTGTATTTAACCAAATCAGTCGATCGGGTTCCAACCCAACCTACGAACCGAACCCGGTTTGAGGTCGAATACATTACTTCCGTCATTCATCCGTTTCATTTCAAACGAACGTCACGAAATGTCTTTATCTGAATTCGCGTCGCCGCAAGGGGCTTCTACAGGCGGTGGTTTTTCCCAAGCGAGCGAACCGTTCCGCAAGATCGCAGTGGAGATCGGTCATGTGCTCGTGGGCCAGGAGGATCTCGTTCACCGGATGCTGATTGGTTTGCTGACCGGTGGACACTTGCTGATTGAGGGCGTTCCGGGATTGGCCAAAACGACGGCGGTGTCGAGTCTCGCGAAATCGATCCGCACTCAGTTCCAGCGGTTGCAGTTCACCCCCGACCTCCTGCCCGCCGATTTGATCGGGACCCAGGTCTATCGTCCCCAGGATCAGAGCTTTGTTGTTCAGAAAGGGCCGATCTTTTCCAATCTGATCCTTGCCGACGAGATCAACCGGGCACCGGCCAAGGTGCAAAGTGCGTTGCTCGAGGCGATGCAGGAACGCCAGGTAACGATCGGCGGCGAAACCTTCCTGCTCGAAGAACCGTTCTTGGTGATGGCCACGCAAAACCCGGTGGAGCAGGAGGGGACCTATCCGCTGCCCGAGGCACAGATGGACCGGTTCCTTTTGAAGGTGATCGTGGATTACCCGCAGCGCGACGAGGAACTCACGATTCTCAGACGGATGAGCAAAACGGCGCCGAAGTTCAATGTCGCTGCGGTCACCTCGCCGGAAGAAATCATGGCCGCTCGCGGGAACGTCGACGATGTCGTGATCGATCCGAAGATCGAGGGTTATATCGTCGATTTGGTCATGGCGACGCGGCGACCGGCGGCATACGGGCTCAGCCTCGACGGACTGATCCAGTTCGGCGGTTCGCCGCGAGCGACAATCAATCTGGCATTGGCCGCGCGAGCGAACGCGTTCCTCGACGGGCGCGGTTACGTGTTGCCCGAAGATGTCCAGAACCTCGCTCTCGATGTGCTGCGTCATCGCGTGATGATCACGTACGAAGCCGAAGCGGAGGAGCGTACCAGCGAATCGATCATTCGCGAAATCTTGGATCACGTGGCGGTGCCATGATTCCAAGCGAGGTCCTAAAGAAGATCAAACGCATTCAACTGCGAACCTCTCATCGAGTCGACGAATTGCTAACCGGCAGTTGGCATTCGGCGTTCAAAGGTCGAGGCATCGAGTTCGAAGAAGTCCGGCCCTACCAGGTCGGTGACGATGTCCGCACGATCGATTGGAACGTGACGGCGCGGAGTGACATGCCGTTCGTGAAGCTGTTTCGCGAAGAACGTGAACTCGCCGTGATGTTGTTGGTCGACCTCAGTCCGTCGATCGGATTCGGCACTCAACACCAGACCAAACGGGAACTGGTTACCGAACTCGGGGCGACGTTGGCGATGTCGGCGATCAAAAACAATGACAAAGTCGGTTTGACACTGTTTACGGATCAGATCGAAAAGCACATTCCTCCGCGAAAAGGGTCACGGCATGTTTTACGGCTGATCCGGGAAATGCTGTACTGCGAACCGATCGGCGGTCGCACGGATTTGGTGGCAGCGATTGATCATTTCAACCGCACGACTCATCGCCGCAGCGTCGTTTTTTGGATCAGCGATTTTTTGCCCAGCAACGTGTTCGATTCGGACGCACAACGAACGGCAGCGGAAATTTCGCTCGAACGTTCCATGCGCGTGCTCAGTCGTCGGCACGACGTGATCCCGATCATCGTCAATGACGAACGAGAGATGCGACTGCCCCGCGTCGGTTTGATCCGCCTACGGGACAACGAAACGGGACGTGTGCATTTGGTCGATACCAGCAGCCGACGGGTACGACGCCGGTACGAAGAATTGACGACTCAGCGAACGGCCGCTCGGGACGCGATGTTTGCTCGGCTCAAGTGGATGCCGCTTCACCTGCAAACCGGTCATGACATCGTGGAACCGCTGCAACGTTATTTCCATCGACGTGAACGGCAGGGCAGATGAGAAATCGATTCATTCTCTTTTGGCTGAGTGTGGCGATGGGGCTGTTGCCGTTCGGAGTTTGGGCGGCTGCCCAACCGCCGTCGTTGGAGGGCACGTTCGAGGATGGAATCGTTGTTCCGAAGAATGACGAGGCGGACGGACTGTCGCCGATTGTCAGTTTGTCGCGAGAGTCAATCGCGATTGCGGACCCCTTCACCATTCGAGTCGAAGTGTCGGCTTCGGTGGGTACCCGAGTGGTTTTCGAAGAGATGGGTGAAGCGATCGGACCGTTCGATATCCTCGATTTGAACGACGTCGAGGATGTGCCGGTTGCCGATTCCGACGAACGTTTGTGGGTGCGTACCATGCGTCTGGAAACGTTGCAGGTCGGATTGCAAACGGTTCCTCCTGTCTCCGTTCGCTTGGTGCCGGAAGTCGCGTATGTGTCTGATGGGGATGATTCGGGGGCGGACGTTGGATTGATTCGGACTCTGCCTGTCGAGATCGTGGTGCGCAGTGTTCTGCAGCCAGACGAGCGATCGACACT
>JBICHZ010000118.1:0-6614 GCA_043101355.1 Rhodopirellula sp. JB044 | reverse complement strand
CCTTGGTCTGCGAAACGCTCGACCGCGACTTCGGGCACCGCGTCACCGCCGAACCGCATCACGGTTTCCCCAACACCGTCACCCATGCGGAGGTAACCGGACACACCTAGCAACCGGCACCACGCTCGCCAACGTTCAGTGTGAGGCACCGAGGTATCGTTTTCGAACGCCTTCGCGGCAGACCAGAACTCCGCCATCTCCCGGGGTCCGACCGAAACCATGTTGTTGACCACCGCCTGCCGGTTTTCCAGATGCCAACGGCCGAACCAGGCTCTCCGCAGTCCGGTTTCCACGGTCCCCATCCGGTTGACGTTCGATGTTTCCTTCCAACTCGGGGGAAAACCTCCCTCCTCGTGAACTCGCATCCATCGAGAAGTCTCCAGGGGATCGTTCGCCAGCAGTCTCGCCGCCTGAATCACGTTCCTTTCGAATGTTCTGTCAATCGTTGGAACGAGCCCATGATGAGCGATGACCAAATCGATCGCGACCAACGCTACCATCGCCTGCGCATTTGCCCAACGTTTTCGCAACGCGAAAAAAACGATAATCAACATCGACAGATGCATGCCCGTAAAGAGCAGCCCGTCCAATGCACCGGCAATGTCAAACGGCCCACAAAAAGGGTCAGCCAACGAACTTGTAGGAAAGCGACGCAGCATCGTCGCCATGCCGACACCGCCGATCGCCAATACTGCGATTGATCCCAAACCGGACAGGATGCTGCGAGTCAAAGCACCTCGCGATCGCGAGACCGCGTTTTCCTGAGCAAACTCGTCGCGGCCTAACTTTTGACACCGCAGTACCAGTCGACACCGCCGGACCTCCGTTGCCGTAATCAATGCCGCGGCGAGAGCGGCGAAAGGCAACCACTTCGCAGGATAACGCAGGCTGTCATACCCAGGAACAAACTCGTGCAAAAACCAAAACGGCCCACCCCATTGCCCTGAGAGGTCTTTCCCTAGATCAGATATCCACCCGCTAGAAGTCACGCCCGAAGAACTGAGCACCGACAGACCACCGTCAACGACAGCCAATAACGACCGTAACCAATATCCAGGCCCGTACGCCCCAAACGCACAGCAGATACCAATCAAGAACACGAGGTACCACGATGACATGCCTGAGCCAGACCGCCGGTATCGCCGCCGCGATCGTGACCGGGTCCACCTCGCCAACACCAAAACGGGAAAGAAGCCTCCGCAGTATAGCGTCGGTGTCCAAAGCGCCGTCTCTGGCCGAGAAACTCCACCATCGAAAAGCATTCGATCCCACCGAGTGTTGATCGCCCATGGTGATCCATAAAGGTTCGGCATCAAGAACTCGGCTGTTCGCCACGGCGGCACGGAAAACGCATACGCCTGTTCTTCAACTTTTGATGCTCTATCGCTAGCGTCACTCCGCACACGATCGCTTCGAGACGACCACGCGAACGACGCTGCCAACTGCGGCATCGACAAGAGCGCGGCCAAGACGCATGCCACCATCACTCTCGTCAGACGCCATCCGGTGTTCGCAATCCGTTGACGATTGTCGCCTGATTGATCACGCCGTCGCCAAAGACTGAGCAGAGCGCGAAGAACGAGCGCCGCGACAACTACCACTACCGCATGAAACACTGTCGGTGGATCTCCGCCGAGTATCACCAACGCCATCGCCACCGCTGGCAACCAAACGGATCGAGGTTTCCGCGTGAGCATCGGTGTCACGATCAGCGGCAACCAAGACGCGCCGACCAAGAAGGGTGGGTTCGTTGCCGAAAACAAAACAATCCCGGACAGCGAGTAGACCAACCCGGCAACACACGCGGACCACGCATCAGATCGGATGCAACGGGCCGCATAATACGCCGTCAGCGACGCGATGATCAGATGCATCACGACATACACCGCCATCGCTGTTTCCGTAGACCAATGTGGCGTGTAGACCAGAATCCTTAGCGGATAGAAAACGGCCGTGGTGGTTTCGCCTGCGAGAGGCATCCCTGTTTGATCGAGCGGATTCCAAATCGCTCCCCCAAACACGCCCCATGGCTGCTCGCGCGAAAGTTCTGCCACCCACTGATACAACGGCGTGTAGAAATAACCAACGTCACGAAAGGCGAGTCGATCACGTCCCGACAGCACCCCCGCAAACATCAGCAACAAGCAGACCGGGGCAACCCACGGTGCAACGACATCCGAAGACACTGCGCGAGCATGCGCTGATCTTGGACGCGCATTGGTCGACTGCCCGCTCTGCGCGACTCGCGATCGATTCTCCGCAGCCTTCTTGGCCGACCGTCGTCGATTCATCTAGTTGCTTTTGGTCGGCCGGAACGCGTTCACCCAGGACAGGAACGATTTGACTTGGCGAGTTTGAATCCAAACCCGTCCGGTTCCCGAAAACTGACAAACCAAACCTTCGCCACCGAAGAAGAACGACTTAACCTTCCCTGCTGCACGCAATCCCGGCAGCACCGTGACGCGATATTGCAAGGTCTCTTCGAAGGCAACGATGTACCCGGTATCGACCATGAACCCTTCGTTCACATCGATCGGGATAATCGCGCCATACGAATTGAAAAAGATGTCTCCGGTGCCGCTCGCCTTGAGCAACACGAGACCTTCGCCGCTGAAGAATCCTTTTGCCCCTTGCCATTTTCCGGACACCTCCACACCTTCACTGTTGAACATGAAAGCGCCACGTTGAAGATAAAGTGTGTTTCCGTTGAGCCGGTGATAGGCGACATCACCGGCCGCACCACCTGCGAACATGACTTCACCCGGGCCATCCTGCGCGGTGAAGGTGTTGATGATCAGACTCTCGCCACCGAGCAACCGGCCAAATGTTTTCCCAAGGCCCCCTTTCAATCCGGCTTCGAGATGCATCGTCGGTGTCATCGATACCATCGCGGAAGGTTCAGCGTAGACCTTCCCTCCCTGAGGCAGGTTGATTTTGACGATTGAGAAATCGGGTCGCTGGCTGATCTCGTACTTCATATGCGCCGTGGTGCCACGGAGTGTTTCACTGACACCGGACGCCGCGGTCCTACCTCGCGACGGTGTCTTCGCCGGCGAAATCGGCATCGCCGTCGCAGGAGCATCAAATCCCGCGTCGAATGCAGGATCGGCAAACGCCTGTATCGACGGTGTTACCGGCTCCGCGACGGGAATGTCATCGAACGGGTCCGCCGAAACGGGAATGGCCTCGACGATTGGCACGGCTTCGGCAGTCGGCACGGCATCGGCAACCGGGATCGCTTCCGCAGTTTCGATCGGCGTCGCTTCCACGGGTGCAGGATCGACAGATACGGGGTCAACGGCGGGGACCTGCGGGGCCTGCATGGTGGACCGATTCGACTCGGCTGCCGAGGCACGCTTCGTGCGTTTCGGATTCGGTTTTGCAGGCTGCGATGGGCCGGCGTGATCCGGTGGAGCGACCGGTGGCTTAATCACCAACACGGCGCCGCACTTCTTGCACTTCGCTTTCTTCCCGGCAAACTTATCCGCCAACCGATAGCGTTTTTGACAATTCGGACATGTGATTTCAATCATGACTGTTGATCCGGCCAGCGGCTTTAACGGGCTTTCAGTTTTGGTCCGAGCAATTGTCCAAAACTCGGCGGGTTATGACTCTGGCAATACAGTTTTCCTTGTCCGCTGAACTTGCAGACCAAACCTTCGCCACCGAGAACACTGCCGACGAGACTCGAGCCGGCTTTCCCGATTTTGAAGTTCAGCGTGTCTTCGAACGCAACAATATGACCGGTGTCGACGACGTACTCACCGTTCACGTCGACCGGGTAGATGGATCCGAAACTGTTGAGAAACAGATCTCCCTGCCCGCTGCATTTCACCCAAAACATTCCCTCGCCACTGAACAGCGCCTTGCCGAGCCCCTGCCAGGTGGCGTCGATCTCAATTCCGATCGCCGACGCCAGCCAACTCGATCCTTGAACAATCAACGTTCCACCGGTCATCGGATAATGCATAATGTCGCCGAGCAGACCGGGGCCGATCCACAGCGTTTGGTTGGGTGCGTTCGAGGTGAAGTGATTGAGAAAAAAGTTCTCACCCGAAAACATACGTTTGAGCCCTTTTGTAATCCCTCCGCCACCGCCTCGACTTCGCGACGTTGTTTCAACAGTAAAACCGCTGGACATCGCGATCATGGCGCCGACTTCACAGGTGACCGATTCCCCGGCTTGCAAAGTCAATTTGGCAATCGACATCGCCGGTTGTGCGAGAAGTTGATGATGCATGGGCGTTCGACGGAGCAGCGGAAAGCGGGAAGATTAAAAGAGGGCCGATTCAACTGATGAATTTGGTCACCGATAAAAGCGAAGCGGAGTTCAACGCTTTGGTTAGTACAAATGAGCGTTCGTCCACGCGGCCAAACCGTCAAACGATCGCGACTGCATGTAGATTCGTCCCGGACCGTTGACCCGCGTCACGAATCCTTCACCGCTGAAGAAGCTAGAAAAGATTCCTCCGGCCAATGCGATTTGCACACCAACGGTTGGCTCGTACGCGACCAGGTGTCCCGAATCCACAATGTATTCGCTGTCGATTTCACGTTGAAAGATCCCGCCGTAGGCCCCGAACCAAACGCGTCCTTTCCCGCTGACTTTGAGCCGAAACAACCCTTCCCGGGCAACGAACATTTTCCACCCGGCCCAACCGAGCCCCAGTTTGACCCCCGGTTCACAAGCGATGAAGGCGCCCGGTTGCAGGAACATGGAATTCCCGTTGAGTTCGAGGCACTGGATGTCGCCGGGAAACGGCTGCGTCAACACAATCTCACCTCCGCTCTGGGTGGAAAACGTGTTAACGAACATCGACTCGCCGCCGAACAACCGCTTGAGCACGCCGTTGACAAAACCGCCGCTCCACTGGGTTTTCATTTCGATCGACGAACTCATGCTCGCCATCGCATCGGCCTCGGCGACGATCTCGTCACCGGGCTCCAACCTTACCCGGATGTTCGCAAAGGAAGGTCTATCACGAATCTCTGTTTGCATCACTGCACCCTGCTAGGATCCCGTTAGTTTTGTTCCGTCACATCGCTGTTGTCGATGTTCATGTCGTTATTTTTATCGATGCGTTGTCGAATTTCGCCCCAATCGATATCGATCGGCTGATACTGCACCGGCGGCAACCCGGCTAATTGAGCCCGTACGCTCGCTATTCTAGATGCGTGATCGGGGTGCGTGCTGATCCATGCGAAAATTCCTGGGACGTCACCCTCTTCTTCCTCCAGGTGCTCGAAAAAGTCCGCCATGGCTGACGGATCAATCTCCACCGCATGCAGCATTCGGACGCCCTCGGCATCCGCCTCGTTTTCATGCGTCCTGGAGTAACTGTTCACCGACGCCACCTGCATCAAGTCAACCGCCGCACCGGTCAATCCGCTGACGTCGCCCACCAACAACGATATCCCGGCCCAGATCCCGAGCGATTGCCCGATCCGCTGGATCCCATGTCGCAGTGTCGCGTGAGCCATTTCGTGTGACAATACTCCCGCGATTTGTTCGGGGCTGGACGCGTTTTGAATCAATCCGGTGTAAACCACCATGTTCCCTCCGGGCAATGCGAACGCGTTGATTTGCGACGACTCGACAACATGCACCCGAAAGTCGATGCCTTCGACCGCGGCGGCGGGAGCGATCCGGTCGACAATCGACTGCATGGCACCCACAACAACCTCATCGCGCACCTTCGGTCCACCGAGGTCCATACTCTCCATGGCCGCATCACCGATCTGAGCATCGATACTGACGGGCAGCGCGAGTACGGCCGATCGTGCGCCATAACGGATGGCGAAGTATCCGACGACGATGAACAGCAAAATCGCGGTCAAGCAAATCGTGCCGAAAAGAAACGCTCTTCGTGATTCGCCGCGTCGCTTCTTATGCCCAATCGCTAATTGCTCGTCCAGCGTGCCTGCGGCAGCGAGCGACAATGCCTTTGGGAATTTGGGAGCGTCGCAAAAAATCGTCAAGCTCCGATCCGCATTGCGGCAGAACACCATGCGGCCGTTGTACCCACCCATCTCGACCTGAGTGTCCCGATAGGGAATCACAAACGTTTCGCCATCGGGAGTGCGAGCCCCGATGCCGGCAGGCAACAACTCAATGTCCGCTCCCGCCCGGCCTCCGTCGAGGCTCTCGCTGAATACGCCGCCTGAAAATGTTTGGTGCATGGTTCACTCGCTGTTGCGGCATCGGGTTGCGTCAGCATCGCGACTGTTGAAAACGCAGTACCGTCTTTTTACCACTTTCCGAGTCGTCCGTTCGTGGACGCAACGCATTTTTACGTTGCAACATTAGGGCGTTGGTTATTCCAAACGCTCCCAACCGATCGCATCGATATGAACGATCCCGCCCGCGTTTTCCGTTGAGAACACAACACTGATCGTTTTGTTCGCGGGCAGCTCAAACTCACCCGCGTTGATCGCACCATTTTCCTTCGTGATCCTTTGATCGATTCGCAGCGCTGCGACCGCTTTCCCGGCAACTTCAACCGTGACCGGCACCGTGCTGCCTCGGTTAGAATGCGGTTGATTGTAGAGTTGCAACCGATAGCGTCCCGCTTCTTTCATCTTCGCCTCAAACCTCGCCGAAGCATCTGAATTCG
>JBICHZ010000117.1:0-10499 GCA_043101355.1 Rhodopirellula sp. JB044 | reverse complement strand
ACCCTCGGCGTCTCTCGCGGGGCCGTGCGGAGGCATTTGTCGGGCGAAAGTTCAAACAGGACCACAGCGCCAACGGGTCCAAGCGATCTGGCGCCTTCGGCCCCGGTTGACTCAAACAGTACCACGGCGCCAACGGGTCCCGGGGGTTGTCCTGAGCCCCAACGGGTCCGCAGACCGAAGAAGCTTAAGTCAAACAGTACCACCGAGCCGCTTCGCGGCCCGGCCTCACCAACTGGTACCGTTCGAAGCGCCAATGAGTGGTACTGTTTCAGGCGCAAATTGACAGGTGAACACGGGCAATACTTCACACCGGACAGTGTCTGCGAAGTCATGGCACGGATGAGTGTTCCCACTGAACGCACCGAGGAACGGAAATCGGTCTGCGATCCGGCATGCGGTTCAGGACGCATGTTGTTGATGGTGGCAAAGCTCCAGCCACATTGGGATTTCACCGGTCAGGATGTTGATCACAGGGCGGCACAGATGACCGCGATCAATCTCGGATTGAATGGGCTCTACGGATGGGCTGTTTGGCAAAACACGCTCAGGCTTGAAACCCACCGCGTCTACAAAATCGGTCTCGGGCTTCATGGCGGTGTGATCCGTGAAGTGCCGGTTGATCAATCGCCGTTTGACTACGCCAAACAGCGACCGAAACCGTCTAAGCCGACACCCGTTGTTATTAGTGATCCCGTCGATCCATCCGCCCCACCACCGGACCAACTCGATTTGTTCTGAAGTCGGTCGCATCCACGCGGAAATTCCTCGTGACCAATGGTAACGTATATGTTACCATTCAGGTATTGAGTTGGATACACGTGCGTTTGCGTGTATTTGTGCAGCTCCTCTCAAGCCAAACGGATGGACCGATGGAAACCGAAACGCGATCGAGCAGTGAGTTAGGAAAGTCCTATGACACAGGTGGAAGTGAAGGAGTACGAGACGGAAGACGGCCAATCCCCGTTCGGGAAATGGTTTGAAACCGTCGACGCTCAGGTAGCGGCGAAAGTTACCAAGGCGATGCTGAAGTTGGCGGCCGCTCATCGCGGCAACACGAAAGGCGTCGGTTAGGGTGTCTTTGAGTAAAAGATTGATTTTGGTCCGGGATACCGGGTCTATCATGGCCGTGATGGCGACGCACTTATTCTGCTTCTGTGCGGTGGTAGCAAGAAAACACAACAAGCCGATATCACCGAAGCAAAAACACTATGGAAAGAATACAAAAGCCGCAAACGGAACGCGGCAAAAGAAGAAAGGGAACAAACCAATGCCACTGACAAGAAACTTCAAGGAGACCGTAAAAAGAAGAGCTGACAATGATCCAGAGTTTCGTAAAGCTCTGATCGTGGAAGCCCTCAATGCGATGCTCGAAGGTGACATCGACATCGGCAAATCCTTGCTTCGCGACTACGTTAACGCGACTGTTGGCTTCAACGGCCTTGCCAAAAGCCTGGGCGGCGATCGCGATCCAAAATCCTTCATGCGAATGCTCAGCAGTAAGGGCAACCCCCGTACTGCCAGTCTCTTTGAGATCATTCGTTTCTGCCAACAGAATGAGGGCTTCACACTTGCCATTACATCTCCTGCCCCACAAAAGAAGCAACGCGTTAAACGTTCTCGCGAAATGGCCTAGAGAGAGGTCAGTCATGCCAACCAAATAATACAGCGAACTTCGCTCTCAACTTACAGCGGAACAAAGCCACTCGCCGCAAAGGCGACGAAGAAAGTTCGCATTGATTCTTCTTCCTCTTTCCCGCGCCGGAGGCGGCAATTTTACGTCAACCCGTTTTAGGGTTGACGGAAAGAAGAAGGAAAGAAGAAAGGGACAGAGCATTTTGCAGAGGGATTGCACGGCAGTTCATTTAAGCTATCCCACCAAGGTTTTTTTTGGCGGTTCTTACGAATTCTCGGGACATGAGGGATGGTTCGGCTTGCGCGCTGTGAGACTTTGGATCCGGCGGAGGTGAACATCGCCCATGTTTACAATCGGACCTGTCGCCGCTGCTTCTTGATGGGCGATGACCCGCTCTCAGGAAAGAACTTTGATCATCGCAAAGTGTGGATCGAAGACACGCTCAAGCAGTTCGCTGGTGCCTTCGGGATTGATTTACTGGGGTTCGCAATCCTCTCGAATCACTTTCATCTGATCCTCAGAACGCGGCCGGATGTTGTGGCCACCTGGGACGAGGAAGAGGTGGCCCGGCGTTGGCTTTTGCTGTGCCCGCAGCGTCGAAAGAGCGATGCTTCGGCCTGTGAGCCCAACGAAGCGGAGATCAAGTCGATCGCGGGTTGCCCGGTCAGATGCGAGGAGATCCGTCGTCGGCTTTCCAACATCAGTTGGTGGATGCGACTACTTTGTCAACGCATTGCGATGCGTGCCAACCGTGAGGAAGAAGAGACAGGCCGCTTCTGGCAGGACCGCTACCGGGCGACCAAGCTAGTCGATGAAGCAAGTTTGCTAGCGTGCGCGGCCTATGTGGATCTGAACCCGATTCGGGCGGCAATATGCCAGAAGCTCGAAGACAGCGACCACACAAGCGTTCAGCGTCGCATCGAGGCGACTCGTGAAACGGCGGCGGTTAGCCGGGACATTCAGGATAGTCAGAGGACGACGTTCCGGCAGCCAGACCCCTTCCTTTCGCCGCTTGCTATCGATGAAGCACTCGATCCGATTGGTTCGTGTGCCAGTGGCAGCGGTCGGCGTTGCAGCGACAAGGGATTTCTCGCAATGTCGCTGGAGAACTATCTGCTGCTGTTGGACTGGACGGCGCGTCAGTCAGCCAGTGGAGAACGTGGTGCTACTCCGAGGAAGGTTGCGCCGGTGCTGCAGCGGATCGGGATCGCTTCATCCAACTGGTGTGATCTGGTGTGCGAGTTCGGCAAGCTGTTCTGCACTGTGGCGGGCAAGCCTTCGATGGTGGATGCCATGCGGACTCCGCATGGTCATCGGCGTCTGTACTTGCGGCGGCGTGCCCGCGAGTTGATGTCCGCGTAGGCAAGCGGTCGAAGCCAGCGTCTCGAACACTCCCGCTTCCCTCGAGCGGTGCGCCTCGGTGCGTCCACCATGCAATAAATAGCTGTGGTAATGACCATCGAGATGTCGATTATCGCTGAATGCCTATCTCTTTTTGGTCGCTTGGCCGGTTAGCTTTTTTACGCGCCTGCTCAATTTCTTATTGCGAAGCTGTCAGATATGCTCTGTCCCTAAATGTTCATGAAGACGATAAACCGACCGCTCGACCGCTAATTATGAATGAGTACGCGGCCGTTCACGCACTCTGAATCGCAGAGCGGGTCAGCGGCAGCCCAGACACTCTGATGGTGGACAGCGACTTGCTCGATCTCCCGGTAGATCTGATCCATCTGTCGCCGAAAACTATTCGCTTGAAACCTTCCCGCTTCGGGAAACTCGGGATCAAGCACGTTGGAATAGACAACGACTCCGAAGATCCAAATGCAGTACTCTCTCGCAGAGGGATGAGGCGTCCGTGGCCGAGAGTGGACTCGCAGTCGTGGCATGTTGACACCCGAACCGGCCAAGCGGTCTCGAATGGCTTGCACTCGATTTTTCGAAGACTCCTCGAAGCGGTTCGCATTCAGCATCGACCACTCGAGATCATCGCCGATACTTAATTCAAATTCTTGAAACGAACCGTCGAAACAAAACTCTCGATCCGTAACAAGCCGACCTGATCGTTCAAATCGCCGTTCGTCTCCGAATGCAGCCAAGACGGGCAAAATCGCTGATTGCTGAATGAAGTCTCGTCGCTTCATGGTACTCGTCGTCTCCCGTGAAAACTCCACCAGTACATGACCGATCGCACCCAGAATGAGTGTACCAGTTGAGTCTATTGCGCAACGAGAAATTACGTCAATAGTCCGATGGAAGCAGTCCGGTGATCGCTCCCCCATCGCCGTCCTCGAGGAACCACAGGTTCTCGTCCTTGTTGTCGTCCTCAGCATAGGGCTGGTTCAGCTGCCATTTGCCAAGACCAATTTTGATTGCCATTTCCCAGTACGAAGCTGGGCTAAAAAGAATTGTGTTGGTCGGCTCGCCAATCACTGCGGCCGCTGTGTTGCTCAGCTTCACATCGCCTTCGATGAACCAATACAACGCGTGAATGTCGAGCAAGACTCTCACTGCATGTACTCGGCGAAATCGTCCAAGTGAGCGTCATCGCCATTGACAATCGTGATCATGCCTTTGCCTAGCCCCAGTTTGCGGAACTCGGCTGGCTTCTTCTGCTCGGAGACTAACTTCGCGACGGGTTTGTCGTCATCGGTAATCACCAACTCCGCACCCGGAGCCAGACCCGCGATCAGGTCTTTCAAATGTCCTTGGGCGTCGTCGATCGAAATTTCGTCAGCCATCTGGTTCTCCCTTGTTGAGCGTCTGTCCATTGTAACCGAGATCCCCCCGCATCAAGAAGATCGACTTTCAACGATTGCGATGAAGTGTCCCGGGTGGGTTGGTCCAGAGTGGACCAGGACCGCACTAAGACGCGTAGAGCAGCGTCTTGGGCGAGTGCTTCGCCTTCTGCGTCGGGTACACCGAAAACCTCGCTAAACACTTGCGTTTTCGCGGATGTTTCACATCCTCTGGGGTGTACTTTCAAAGCCGACTGCTAATCTGCAGGCCGCTTTTTTGTGCGCTGACAAATGGCCGGAAAGCTCTCGCTCGCCATCTCATGCAGAGTCGTTCTGAGGCCAGTTGGAGGTGGGAAATTTGCCTGCTCGCTGAAACCTTCAGGCTTCCTCATTCTTCCGGGAGAGTGAGATCGCCTGTGTTGCTGTCGCCGGAAATGTTGATAATCGAACGGACCGTCCAATCCTGCCGCTTGCCTTTCGTGCTAGCAATTCGCTGCTCGATCAAAGGAAACACCGCCCAATGACTCGCAATCACTCAATGACTCGCAATCACTTTCCTTTCCACGCCTGCCGCCATGCGGTCGTCCTCCTCCTCGTTTGCTTTTCGATCGCATTCGTGCTGCCTTGCAAGGCAGAAGTTAGCAATGCAACGAAACCGACTCCGCTGACGACTTCGGATACCAACGTGCCGTTGGAGGATTTGCAGGTGATGGTCAAACCGCTGACGCAAGATGAGTTGGAGATCGAAGCAGACGCATGGTTCCACTTGCTGAAATCCAAAGCCCGGCAAATCGCTGCGGTCAAACTCGGGGTTCGCAAAACCAGCAAAGCGATCGCCGCGGATGACAATAAGGTCGCGATTGAGTCACTCGACGAAGCAAGAAAAGTCCTCGCCCTGGCGGACCGGGTCGCCAAAAACACCGAAGACAAAATCGTCCAAGCGGCGCGAAGCACCATCGATAGCCAACCTCAAGACGCGTCCACTGAAGCTGGCACTAGCGAAGCCGACAGCGTTACCCCGGCAGAATCGTCCGACGAGCAACTGCAGCAAACGCCCGAACACACAACTGCCAAAGACGCAGCCGGGATGAAGGCGGAACTGCTCGACGAGATCGCGTTTTTGCAAGACCAACGCACCTCGCTCAGCGACCGGCTAACGATCGTGCTCAATTCCTGGGAAAGAAAAGGCGGAGACGCCGAAACGTACCGCAAGTACATCGCCGCCGTATCGGGAGTCGAACTCGACACCACGGATGCCGAAGCCGTGTGGTTGACCGTCGTCGGTTGGTTCACGGCCAAGGAAGGTGGCCAGCGATGGGCGTGGAACATCATTAAGTTCGTACTGATCCTGGTCATTGCCTATCTGCTCTCGAAGATTTTGTCGGGCGGGGTGAACTGGTTGCTCGATCGCAAAATCCATCTTTCGCAACTCGCCGAACGTTTGATCTCCAACACGATTCGCAATGTTCTCTTGGCAGTCGGCTTCGCCGTCGCACTCACCGCGTTGGAAGTCGATATCGCGCCGATCATCGCTGCGATTGGTGCGACCGGTTTGGTCGTCGGCTTGGCGTTGCAAGACACGCTCAGCAACTTTGCCAGCGGTTTGATGATTTTGGTGAACCGTCCGTTCGACGTCGGCGATGTAGTGAACGCGGGTGGTGTTACCGGCACTGTGCACCAGATGAACCTGGTCTCGACGACGTTTCACACCTTCGACAACCAAACGATCTACGTTCCCAACAATGAAATTTGGAACAACGTGATCACCAACATCACCGCGAACGATAAACGGCGCGTCGACATGGAATTCGGCATCGGTTACAGCGACGATTTCGAGCAAGCCGAACAGATCATCACCGAGGTGGTCAAAGCTCACGACTCCGTACTCGACGAACCTGAACCGGTTGTCGTGACACATGCCTTGGCGGATTCGTCTGTCAATATTGTTTGCCGTCCGTGGGCAGCGACCTCGGATTGGTGGAAGGTCAAAACCGATGTCACTCGGGAAGTGAAGCGACGATTTGACGCAGCAGGCATCTCGATCCCGTTCCCTCAGCAAGATGTCCACATCTACCAGACTGCGATCGCCGATGCGTCTAAGTAGTGCGTTTACGCAACGAGTGTCGGCAGGCAACGAATCGTGCGGCGAAAGCAAACACCGCTGACCACGGCGGAAACGATGCTCGGCGGCCTGCCGAACGATGTCTTTCGAAGTCATACGTCGATATGCGCCGTCTGTTCCGAAATCGCGGTTTCAGCGCAGTAGGCAGCGTCGTCGCCAGCTAGTAGAAAATGCGTTGTATAGACCAACAACCTCGCGATTGTCGCGGGCGTCGGCTCAACATGAGTAACCGTGCCGGCGAATTGCTGTCTTCCCCCGTATCAACGGTTTGTTCGAGGTCGCACGGTTTGCGTATCGTGCACGCCCGATCGCCGAACCGTTCGATGCACATTGGGTGACGGTGAACCGCGATGAAACGATTCGCGATGAGAAACCGCCCGCAATTCTGATCGCTTCCCCACTACTTGAAGGCCACCTGAATGAAACCGAACACGTCAATCCAACCGTCTGATTTGCAAAAAAGTTTGGAACGGTTTTGGGAAGTTTCAGGCCAGAAGATCGAGTTGATCGATCGTGAGTACGACGCTTCGCAAGGTTCACCGGTGTTCACCGTCGAAGGGAAATACACGACGCGAGGGTGGACGGAATGGACACAGGGTTTTCAATACGGCTCGGCGATCCTGCAGTTCGACGCAACCGGTGACGAATCGTTCCTGAACATGGGAAGGCAGGCCACGGTTTCCAAGATGGCACCGCATGTGACGCATTTTGGCGTTCACGATCATGGCTTCAACAACGTCAGCACGTACGGCAATCTGTTGCGTCTGATGAACGAAGGCCGCATTCCCGAAAGCGAGTGGGAACGCAACTTCTACGTCATCACGCTCCAGGCATCGAGCGCCGTCCAGGCCAAGCGCTGGACGCTGCTTCCCACCGGCGGCTACATCTATTCGTTCAACGGTCCGCACTCCCTGTTCGCTGACACCATCCGTTCGCTGCGTTCACTCGCGGTCGGACACCAACTCGGCCACGCCGTGATGGGCGAAAACGACAGAAAGACCAGCCTCCTCGAACGCCTCGTTCAACACGCAAAAACGACCGCTGACTATGCCGTCTATTATGGGGAAGGACGCGACTACTATGACGAATGGGGGCGCACCGCTCACGAGAGCGTCTTCAACCTGAACGACGGCAACTACCGTTGCCCGAACTCGCAACAAGGCTTCTCACCGTTCACTACGTGGACTCGCGGGTTGGCCTGGATCATGACCGGCGCCGCCGAACAACTCGAGTTTTTAAAGACAATCGACGACTCCGAACTCGAACCACTCGGGGGCCGCGAATCGGTCGAAGCGTTCTTCGTGAAGATGGCCAAAGCGACCTGCGATTTCTTCATCGCCAACACGCCAACGGACGGTATCCCGTACTGGGACACCGGTGCCCCGAACCTCTATCAACTCGGCAGCGATGTTTACGACCGCGAGTCAGAACCGTTCAACACAGCCGAACCGGTCGACTCCTCCGCGGCCGCGATCGGTGCCCAAGGACTGATGAGACTCGGCCGATATTTGGGAGATGACAAATACACGGCGGCAGGCTTGACGGTGATGCAGACACTGCTGAGCGACAAATACCTCAGCCTCGATGCAGCCCACCAAGGGCTAATTCTCCATTCGGTTTATCACCGACCCAATGGCTGGGATCACATTCCCGCCGGCCAATCAGTGCCGTGCGGCGAGTCCTGCATGTGGGGCGATTACCACGCTCGCGAAGCCGCGTTGTACCTGCAGCGATTGATCAATGACGATCCTTACTACACGTTCTATCTGCAGAAGTAGGGACTCGCGTTCACGGCTTACCGTTTTGATGAGCGTCGCCGCGCAGCCAGGCCTCATCCAAGACATCAACTCGCCGAAAGCAACAACATGAATAAGAAAGTCGCACTCGTCACCGGTGGTGGCCGTGGTATCGGATTGGGAATCTGCGAAAAGCTGGCGGCCGATGGTTTCGATCTCGTCCTCAGCGGTCGATCGGACGCTTCCAAAGTCAGCGACGCGATCACGGCCCTGGAAGCACTCGGCGCGCAGGTTCTGTACTGCGCCGGAGACGTGTCGTCCGCCGATGACCGCGCCGCGATGTTGGACCAGATTCAAAATCGTTTCGGCCGGCTCGATGTTTTGGTAAACAACGCCGGGGTCGCCCCCAAGGTACGCGCCGATATTCTTGACGCGACGGAAGAGAGTTTCGAATGGGTGATGAAGATTAACTTGCAAGGCCCGTACTTTCTCACCCAAGCGTGCGCGAATTGGATGATCGAACAAAAGTCAGCGGACGAATCGTTTGCAGGTTGCATCATCAACGTCGGTTCGATTTCCGCGACCGTCGTCTCGCCGAATCGTGGTGACTACTGCGTCTCGAAAGCCGGGCTCGGGATGATGAGTTCTTTGTTCGCCGCACGCCTCGGCGAATTCGCGATTCCGGTCTACGAAATTCGTCCAGGAATCATCAAAACCGACATGACATCGGGCGTGACGGAGAAGTACGACAACCTGATCGATAACACGGAACTGTTGGTCGAAAAGCGTTGGGGCCTGCCCGAAGACATCGGCAAACTCGCCGCCGCAATGGCTCGTGGCGACATGCCGTACGCGACCGGCCAAGTCGTCTACGTCGACGGCGGACTCACGCTGAGCCGTCTTTAGATCGCTTGAAGATTCAGGTCACCGTTGTCGCCCGACTTCGGGATTTCGAACTCAGCCGTTCGGCGTTAGCCGCGGTTCGCATCCGACGATCCGCCCCCCCGCCGGCATATCAGTTGATCGAGATTGCTGAAAAACATCTAAAGCCGGCGGGTGGCAACTCTAAGTCCCGCTGGCGATTGCAATGATCGCTTCGGCGGTGCGGTCATCGACGACGAAATACCCCAGTTCATCGCCGGTTGCTTTGGAACGAATAAGCCAAACTTCGCCGGGGCGAGATTTTTGCTTGCCTCGTGCTCCGGCCTCCACGGAAATCTTCGGGACCAACGTTCCGGTCGAATCGACCAAACAAACCTCGATGGCAACACCCCGTCGATTCGTGAAGTAGATCGGGAACGCATTCCCGTCCGGCTTGGATAGAGGAGGGGCAACACCGTCACTCGGTCTCCATTTCAATTTCGCGAGCGAGTCGACCGATGGCTCGACGCGTTCATGGAAATCGGTCGGTGACAAACGCCGAAACTTCGCGAGCAGCTCGCTCGACTCCGGATCGGCCGCCAGGTTTGTCCACTCATAGCGGTCGTTCACAAAGTCATAGAGTTCTTCGCTGCCGTCGTGGTAGTGAATGTACTGATGGGTTCTTCCGTTAACACTGTAACTGCCCGGTTTCGACAAGTACGTAACACTTTGATGCGGCCAGTCGGTGCCACGTGGATCGTCGAGCAGCGGCAACAAACTCGGCCCGTCGATCCCAGACTTCTCCGGCAAACCACACAACTCAACCAAAGTCGCATAGAGGCTGAGCAAGTTGACCGGCGCGTCGCAAACGGCTCCGGCTGGTGTCCCTTTCGGCAACGTGCTGGAGACTCCTTCGGGCACTCGGATCATCAGCGGAACCCGCGTGACGGCTCGCCACGGCGTGTATTTTTGCCAGTGTTCTTTCTCGCCGAGTTGCCAACCGTGATCGGACCATAACACGACAATGGTGTTGTCGGCGTAAGGACTCGCCTCGAGAGCATCCAATACGCGACCCAACATCGCGTCGGCGAAATGCACAGACGCGAGATAGCCCTGAATACCTTGCTTCCACTGACCTTGCTCGCAGATATGTGCGAAGTATCGGTTCCGCGCCGCTGCGACGCCTACTGCCGGAACGTCATCTAGATCGTCCGCTTTGTATCCGGGCGGCAGTTGAATGCTGTCCAACGGGAACGGCTCAAAGTACTTTTTCGGCACAAACCACGGTTCATGTGGACGGTAGAGTCCGCAGGCGAGAAAGAACGGTTTCTCGTGATCCTTCGTCAACTGCTGCGATACGTATTCGGTGGTCGCGTAGTCGCTTCAAATGCAGTAAGATTATTAATTTCTAA
>JBICHZ010000116.1:0-5617 GCA_043101355.1 Rhodopirellula sp. JB044 | reverse complement strand
AGAAAGAACGGCTTGCCGCCGGACGCCAAAGATTTCGCTCGCCGTTGCAAGAAACTCACTGCATGCTCGGTCAGTTCATCGGTGAGATATTCCTGCCCAAGGTTTCCGCCGGACTTGCCACGCAGCAACTTCGGTTGTGGCGTTTTTGGATACAGCTTTCGACCGCTATCCCACGTCACTCGCCAATTGAAATAGGGCGAACCGCCTTCGTCAAAGTAAGAGATCTCTTCGAACCCCTGATCCGCAGGCTGCCAACCTTGCGAGCCATGACCACCCAGATGCCATTTGCCAATGAAGGCAGCATCGTGATCTACCATCGCTTCGGCAAGAGTCGTTTCGTCCTGTCCATTGTCCGAAGGCTGGCCCGACGCCAACGCATCGCGAGTGGTGCCGTTGAGCAATGCCTGCTGGATTGGGATCCTGTCTTGCCAAATGAGTGCATCTTGAGCGACGTAGCCCTGCGGCGGTGTAATCGCCTGGTTGTAGAACGTGCGAACGTTTCCACCAACGGCCGTCGTGAATCCCGTTCGCGCAGCATACTTTCCCGTCAACAGGCTGGCTCGCGCCGGTGAGCAGAGATGGCAGGCATAGGCTTGAGAAAACGCGAGACCTTCCTTGGTCAACCGATCCAGGTTCGGCGTCTCGTAGTACATGTCCGCCGGTTTGGCTTCCGTGAACTTGGTCGCGTACGCATTAACGTCGACAATTCCGAGATCGTCCGCGAGGATCACAATTACATTCGGTCTCGTGTGAACTTCGCCGCTGAACGAAGGCGTGCAAAACGAGGCAGATACAAATACGAGCAGCAGAACTGGAATACGAGTTGTCAAGACTAGCCTACGTTTCGGACAATGCGATAGAGCCATGCGGCGAATCACTCCTGCGGGAGATTAAAAACGGGATCGAAGGTGCGAGCGGTAGCCATGGACATATCGAGATGCGGTGCGGCACGCACAGGATTCACCTCCCGAGAGCCTCGCCTTTGCTGCCGCAAATTCAGAGTGCTATCCAGATTGGATCCATTCATGCGAACCCTTCGTCTTGCGAACAAGGGCCATGCCCACCAAACAACGGTCCACTTGACAAAACAATGGCCCCGCCCACGAAACAATTAACCTACGCACAAAACAAATCGGCGCAAAAGCGAGGGGCGCAGATCCAATCGGCATAGAACAAATGGATCCTAAGTCTCGATGCGATCGAACCTGCACCGAAGCACTCGATCCGCAGGCGTGCACAGCAAAAATCGCGGCACGCCTGCGGAAGCCTGTTAGACACCAGATTCAAACACGAAGAACGTTATTAAAATTCTTCGTCAATCACTTCTTTCGAGGCTCGTGTCCCAAGAGCCCCCCACAGTCCATACGGGCTTTCAGATCCCGGAGGCAGACCGCCACTGAGTTGCACCGTTTTGCTCGCCTGATTCCCCGCTTCGATTGAATCGGTGATGAACTTCACCGCTCCGTCCGACATCAGAACATGCGCCCCCCCTTGGTGTCGGCTACTTGGCGGAAAATTACCGACGTTGATGTGGTTCACTTGCAAACACACTTCATCATTCGGTGGAGAAATCGTGGAGACACCCGTGAAATAAGGACGCCCCAAGGCCCACTGATAACCACGACGCTGTTCTGCGTTCCCATAAAACGCGATCTGAGCAGGGAGCGTCGACATCCAGAACTGCGGTCGTTCTGCGTCTCTGCCTCGCTCACACTTCTGCACATCATTCCATACCGACGGTCCGGCCGTTCGCCGCACACCGCGAGTCCGAACATCGTTATCACCCAAATCGGTCAAGATTTCACCGGCACAGATGGTGTTAGAAAGCCCGTCAAGGATATCACGAAATCGCGTGCTTTTTCGCGCAACAAAAACGCCACGACATGACGCTTGAACATCCGCTTCTTTGCCATTACTGGTACCGTTTTGGTTTTTCGCCCCGTTGGACGTTTCCTTAACAGCATCACCAATGCAACCGGCGTAGTTAGTTCGCCCCTGCGACGGGATCCCCACACCCGGATCAGAGGGACAACGCAACGATGGAATATTCGTCAACCATGGCTCGTAGCGAGCCACTCCATTTGCCGTCAGTGTCCGGCGAGGATTGGGGCCCATTGGTGGAAAAATGTTTCCACTCACAGGATCGACCAAAGGATTGCTGATCTGCTCCCAAAGAGCCTGCTGTTCGAAGAAGGGAGTCAGCCCAACAAGAAAACTCAACTCCAACGAGTTATTTGTACGCGGCACCTCAGCAGCATTTGTGTTCGCCTGTGATGTTCCCGTGAAGTCAGCGGTCCCTCCCGACTGCATCGGCAACTGGTCGTAGGCAGAGTGATAGTTGTGCATCGCAAGCCCGATCTGCTTAAAATTATTGCTGCAACTCATCCGCCGGGCTGCTTCTCGGGCCGCCTGTACCGCAGGCAATAACAGCCCAACCAAAACACCAATAATGGCAATAACAACGAGTAATTCAACGAGCGTGAACGCCCGCCGTGATCGCGAGAAACTCATAAGAAACTAATCCGAAAAGAGAAACACAAAACACGAACCCAACAACTGAGTTCGACAATACGCAAAGAAAACAAACGCGCGAGCAGCACCAACGCGTCGACGCGGCCAAGACAACATACCCTGAACCGTTTCACCGGCACGGTAGCCTGACCGACTCACTCACCGGTGTCACTTTCGTCGATCACATCGAGCCCGTCATCAACGTTGGGATTGGCTTCGATATAAGCTTCAATAGCGTCCTGTTCTGTGCCATCGGGCCCCGGTTTCGCCTCCCCACACCCACAGAACAACAGCAACAGAGACGCGAACAAAACAGGTTTCAACATCAGAGAAACTCCACTCATGAGGTCTTCTAGAGTCGGGCAAAAACAAACAGAATCATCGCGATCGGACCGCATCGGAATCGGGCCGAATCGCCTTCGACTCCTTCCACGAAAAATGGACGAGGCAGCCGAGTCATTAACTTGTTTGCTAGGATCCGCAGAATCTCTCACGCAGTTTTCAATTTTCGCATTTTTTAATGAGAGTCACACACCCACAGATGCGGCCAAAAGAAACCAAATTCAAACGTTCGATTCGCAATCGCTCGCTCAAATTGCTCTTTGGACAATGGTGCTCGACAGGGTAGAGCTCCGCGAAAAAGCCGCGCTTCCCCGCCCAAGTGCACAATGCATTTTCGATTTTGAGGTGAGATTCCAATCCGAGAGGCAAACACTAGATCGAGGAGAAACAATCATTGCCGCATTCAGATCCAGTAAAACAGGCCGTTCGTCAGGTGCTCGCAGGAGACACGGACGCGTTTCGGTTGCTTGTACGGGAATACCGGCTGATGATCCGTAGTTACGTAGGCAGCCAATTGCATCGCAGTGACGAGACAGACGATCTTTCCCAAGAAGTATTCATGAGTGCGTATCGCAACCTCGACCAATTCGATCTTGATGGCGACTTCGGAGCTTGGCTCCGAGGAATCGCACGCAACAAATTGCTGATGTATTTCCGAACAACGCAGCGTCGATCGCAGCGAGAATCGAAGTTCCGGGAGGAAGTGGCACAACTACTCGAACATGACCTAGAGAAAATATTCGTCCGCCAGAACAACTTCGCGATCGAGGCGCTCCTGCGTTGCATCAGCAAACTGCCTGATCGAATGCGACATGTGGTTCGAGCGGGCTTGGAAGGAACCAAAGCTGCCGCATTGGCGGAAGAGCTCTCGACATCGCTGGGAGCCATTTACAACCTAAACTATCGCGCCAGTAGCCTGCTTCGCGAGTGTGTCAAAGCGGAGATCGGATAATGGATCAAGACCTGAGAATCTTGCTGGCCGCATGGCTATCGGGGGAGTGGGACGATGCTGAAATGGCCCCCGCTCTACAACGATTGAGGACAGACCGTTCGTTACGTCAATCTCTGGCCGAAGAGTTGGCCATGCTCAGCCAAACGCGAGCGGTTCAGGCCAGCGAGCCACGGTGGTTGAAGCTAGAGGATGCGTTAGGGGCCGCTTTAGAACATGGGGACGACGACGCGGTGTTCGAATCTCGTGTGATGGCGGGTTTGTCTCAGATCGCCCCGAGGTATCGATCGCGACGCAAATGGTTTGCGGTGGCTGCACTCGTGTCGACAGCGGCCGCTATCGTCGCTTTCGCTCTTCTTCCCGGATGGCTTGCCAAGCAGGGCATCGAAGGTGAAAACGCATTTGCTCGCCAACAAGCCCCCCCCCCCATTGAAATCGTTCCTGAAAACCAAGGCGGCACGAACGCCCAGCCCCGGCGGCCTCTCGGCGGGGTCAAACTAGTTTCTCACTCGAGAACGTCCGCGGTCGCCGTCCTCAGCCAGGCCGTCAACGCTCAATGGAGCGGTAAATATCGCCCCGTCGCGGGGGAAGGTCTCGGACTCGGTGACCTAGTCCTTCGCCGTGGTGCCGTGCAAATCGAATTCCTCTCAGGTGTCCGTTTGCTGCTGCAGGCTCCCGCCAATATTGAGCTTCGTGCAGCCGATGAAGTACTCATTCGATACGGCGCAGCGAGCTGCTTCGTGACGGACATGGGACACGGGTTCCGAGTGCTAACCAAATCGATGGAAGTTGTAGATCGTGGGACGGCGTTTAGCATTGACGTCAAACTAGGCGGTAACCCGGAGGTTCATGTGACCGAAGGCTCCGTTGAAATCAAAACCCCTCAACACGAAACGCACAAAGTGCACGAAATGCACGCGATTCGAATGGGTGAGAGTGGGCCCGAGGACATCGAGTACTCTCCCGATCGATTCCTAAAAACGTCAGTCATTCGTGGGCGACAAAATGCCATCGCCCGACGTCGATACAACGCCTGGAAAGAATACGCGCACACATTGAGCGCCGATCCGTCGGTCCTCCTGCACTACACATTCGAGGAGAACGATCCAAGTGCGTTGGAGTTGACCAACGTGGCAACGGATCCATCACGAGCAACCGACGGAGTAATCATTGGGTGCCAATGGGATCGTGGCCGGTGGCGATCCAAGAGAGCACTGCTTTACCGCAATGCGAGCGATCGGGTGCTGTTCCAGGTACCGGGGGCATTCGACAAAGCGACCTTCCTGGTTTGGGCTCGTGTCGACGCGATCACCCAAGGAACAACATCGCTATTGATGACCGAACACCCTGGCCGCAGGGCGTTGTTTTCGCCAGCCGATGATCAATCGATCAGCGAAGCGATGGAACGACGCAGCAAAACGACCGTGGAAACCGTTCGATGGGAATTGGCACACCACACGAACAACGTGCTGTTCAGCGTCGGACACGGCATCAAAGAAAGCGACTATGACAAACTCGCAGTCGACCATCCATACACACGTTCGGATCGTTGGGGAACCTGGGCATGCATGGGCGTCACCTGTGACGCGAAAACACGTACGGTGACCCATTACCTCAACGGTCAACCAATCGGTACAGGACAGTTCAAACGCGCCGAACCTCTGCTACTCGACTTCATGGAACTCGGCAATTTCGGGACGACCGTTGAAGAACTGGAAGAAACCGGCGGCTCGGCTCAACGTCGCTTCTTTGGTGCCATTGATGAACTCGTGATCGCCGACCGCGTGTTCGATGAGTCTGAAATCAAAGCGTTCT
>JBICHZ010000115.1:0-4902 GCA_043101355.1 Rhodopirellula sp. JB044 | reverse complement strand
TCGTATTGGTCGATTGCCCGCCCAGCGTAGCGATGCAGGTAAAGATGATGATGCGGATCGCAGACGGCTATATCATCCCCAGCATCCCAGACCAGCTCTCGATACGAGGCTCTGAAAATTTGGTCGATCGAATTGGAAAGTATGGGTTCAAACACACCGCACTCGGAACCCTGTGGACATTGTACC
Organism: Rhodopirellula sp. JB044; assembly: GCA_043101355.1. GTDB lineage: Bacteria > Planctomycetota > Planctomycetia > Pirellulales > Pirellulaceae > Rhodopirellula. The sequence goes on along the minus strand of JBICHZ010000115.1, from coordinate 4,716 downwards.
GAGAGCAAATTTCACTGCACCGCGAAATGATACGTGACCCTTACTCGAAGATCCCACAACCATTCAAAACCGTCATTCCTAACTCGACGCAGATGGCGGCGGCAGCAGACCCGCGAAACGCGACAGAACGCATCGCACATTGCAACGCCAAATACGGCAGAGCGTTTGCGGACAAGTATCGCGACATTGTGGAAGAGATGCTGCAGCGTTGCGAACAGCATGCGATTCCGGTCCGTGACGTCATGCTCACGGCGTGACCTTGAGTCCAGCAGCGGGCGGGTTGTTTCGATTGCTCAACTCGCGAGAACGACGCGCCGCTGTTTCGCATGTGGAATACGGCGGCGCGACAACGTTCGATGAATCAACCGCGTTCTAGGTTGCCGCGGCGAGAACGCCGTGAGGGTCAAGAACGAACTTTTTGGCGGCGCCCTTGTCGAAGTCCGCGTAACCTTTAACAGCGTCCTCGAGAGGAATCACGGTGGCGTTGACGGCCTTTGCGATTTGGCATCGCTCGTGCAAGATCGCCATCATTAGCCCTCGGTTGTACTTCATCACCGGACACTGGCCGGTCGTGAAGTGCAAGGATTTTGCCCACCCCAATCCGATGCGGATCGATAAGTTACCGGTTCGTGCAGCTTCGTCGACACCGCCCGGGTCGTCGGTCACATACAAACCTGGGATACCGACTCCGCCGGCTACGCGGGTAACCTCCATGACTTGGTTGAGTACGGTGGCGGGTTTTTCCACTCCAGCGTCACCTCCGTGGCCGCGGGCCTCGAATCCGACGCAGTCCACCGCACAATCGACTTCGGGGACACCCAAGATTTGTTCGATCATCTCCGGCAGTGACGCATCGGTCTTTAGGTCGACGGTCTCGCAACCGAACGAGCGAGCCTGCGCGAGCCGTTCGTCGATCATGTCGCCGACAATCACGACCGCCGCGCCGAGAAGCTGAGCCGCGTGGGCACACGCCAGACCAACCGGGCCCGCCCCGGCAACGTAGACGGTACTGCCGGTCGTGACACCGGCGGTGTAGGCACCGTGGTATCCCGTCGGGAAGATATCCGAGAGCATGGTCAGGTCGCGAATTTTGGCGAGAGCTTGATCGCGATCAGGGAAGGCGAGCAGATTCCAATCCGCGTAGGGCACCATCACGTATCGCGATTGACCGCCAATCCATCCTCCCATGTCCACATACCCGTAGGCTGCACCGGGGCGGTCAGGGTTCACATTTTCGCACACGCCGGTATCGCCTTCTTTACAGCAACGGCAACGACCGCAAGCAATGTTGAACGGCACGCTGCAGATGTCGCCCTGTTTAATGAACTCGACATCACGCCCCACTTCGACCACTTCGCCGGTGATCTCATGACCGAGCACGAGCCCGGTGGGAGCGGTCGTGCGACCACGAACCATGTGCTGGTCCGAACCACAAATGTTGGTTGAGATGACTTTCAGAATGACACCGTGGTGACACTGACGCGTCTTGCCACGGTAACTCAGCTCTAACTTAGGATCGTCGATCGACTGAACGTCAACGTTTCCGGCACCAAGGTACACAACACCTTTGTTATCTGACATCGACTTCACACCTCGTGGACTGCATGGAGAAGGGAACATTCCTGTACGTTACGAGCCCTGACGGGTGCCCAAGCTCGCATCGGCGTGGCTCAGTCTATCAGATACGAATGCGACGATGGAGCGCAGCGAGCCCAATTAATTTTCGCAAGCCCTTGCGGTCTATGGACTTGCGTCCGGAGCGGCATAGCACACTTGGTAACATCAAGCGGGATAGAAGCGTTTGACCAGAAAAAGCTTTCCCGCCGAAACAGTTCGACTCGTCCGAATCGAACCAATTGCTAACCGAACGAGCAGACGTCTCGGCGAGAAAGTCAAATGCTTCCTCGCTCGGAGTCTGTTAGAAAGAGCCGTCGTCCCCACGACCGGCTCGTCAATCTACTAACACGTCTGAATGACTCTCAGTAGACTTGAAACGTTCAAGCATTTTCAAGAATGCTGTAGGTGATACATCGAGACGTTGGGGGTTGAGTCCTGGCGAATCCCGCTACGGGGATTAGGCGTCTCAAACATCGAAATACGATAGTCGTTTCAGTCAGCTGTCTTTTCGGGTAGTGGAACAGGTCATAGCCCCTGCTGCATGAGAATCTTTCGCAAGATCAACTACCGCCTACCCGAAAACTGAACTGCCTCGAGATACTGTGCGCCAACACGCGAATCAGTGCCAACGAGAGTCAAGCAGCCGGACGATTGCCCGGCTTGCTAGTGGCTCGCGTTCTACTCGCCTTTCCAAGTTTGGATGTTCCGCTTGTTGGCTTCGAGTTCTTTCAAACGGCGTTCCAGGTAACGGTGTGAAACCTCCGCCGCTTCTGCTCGATCGGCTTCGTCATAGTCCCAGAACTGTTGCACAATCTCTTCGCATTTCGGGTAGTGCGATCCATCGTCACCAACGCGTTGCCGTGTTTCAGCAAGACGGCTTTTCAGTTCAGCGACTAAGCCGGCATGCTCTGGATTGTCGATCAAGTTCGTCGTTTCGTGTGGGTCATTCACCAAATCATACAGCTCCCAACCGGCGGGCGTTTGATATCCGCCGTCATAGTTGCAGCCGTAGTAGTAGATCAACTTGTGTGTCTTGGTTCGGATGCCCATGTGAGCAGGATTGTCGTGGTGCGCCATGTGCATCCAGTACCGGTAGTACGCTTCTTGCTTCCAATCGTCTGGTTCGTTTCCAGTTTCCAGCAATGATTTGAACGACCGACCTTGCACAGAATCGGGGATTGTGGCACCTGCGAAGTCGAGCATTGTCGGTCCGTAATCGACGTTTTCGATAATGGTGTCGAAGGTTTGTCCGGCCGGTACGGTTTTGGGATAACGAACGAGAAACGGCATCCGCTGCGATTCCTCGAACATCCACCGTTTGTCTTGGTAGTCGTGTTCGCCGAGCATGAAACCTTGGTCACCCGTGTAAATAATCACGGTGTTGTCGAGTTCGCCAGTGGACTCAAGATACGCAAACAATCGACCGAGATTATCGTCGATTCCCTTGACGCAGCGCAAGTACTTTTTGAGGTAAGCGTTGTAGGCAAAACGAGTGTTCTCCTCGTCAGTGTAGTTTTTCGGATCGAAATTCTCCGGGAACTCATTCGGATACAGTTTCGGGAGGTCCATCAAGTACGACCGGCGTGGATTGCGACTGCCGATGGAAGTACCGATGTGTGGTAACAGCTCATCGTTAGCGCCACGTGTCGCGATTGACCCAAATTGCGGATCACGCTTCCACAGCGTTTCTGGCTCGGGGATATTGATGTCTGCCAAGTACGACTCATAGCGATGTGCGTTATCGAAGTAGTCGTGAGGTGCCTTGTAGTGATGCATCAGGAAAAACGGCTTGTCATCATCACGACCTACTTTGAGCCAGTCGAGCGTAAGGTCAGTAATGGCATCGGTGGAATGCTTGCCATCAAATTTGATCGTGTTCTTTCCCCAAGGCTTGTCACCGCGAATGCGGAAATCGGGATTGTGGTAATGCCCCTGGCCGGGCAGAACGCAGTAGTAATCAAAGTCTGCGGGCTCGACCTTCAAGTGCCACTTCCCGATCATCGCGGTTTGATAGCCCGCCTGTTTCATTTGAATCGCGAGCATTTGCTTACCCGGCTGGACGGCCCCACCGAGATCGAATGCACCGTTGATATGGTTGTACTGTCCGGTCAGTACGCAGGCCCGCGAAGGTGAACAGATTGAATTGGTGCAAAACGCGTTGGTGAACTTCGCACCTTCTTTTGCCAGACGGTCGATGTTGGGTGTCGGCGCAACTTCCGCGAGTCGACCGGCATACGCGGAAATTGCGTGAGCGGCGTGATCGTCCGACATAATGTAAAGAACGTTCGGACGGTCAGCAGACACGCTCGAGACTGCCACGAGCATCGCCGCGACAAACAAAAAGCCGCGGCAAAACAGCATTCGCAAATTCATTCTTTGCACCTTTGGGGGTGGTGATAGGGTTTCGTGAACGAGAGGTTTTCTGAACAGCAACGCGGATTGCCGGAACGTACGCAAACGTTATACGGCAATCTCTCTTCCGGTCCGCAACGGCCTCGCCATCAGTCGGGGGCCATCGGTCGGGGCCATAACGCTAACCACCGGCAGCGACTCGCACCGTCAGGCTGAGGCAATGAGCCCGCACTGCTATGGCGAGTTTAACCGCCTGTCGATTGTCAATCATTACCCCAGCGTAGTAGATCGTCGAGATTGCAAAAGTTATTGGAAAGACTCGGGCAAATAGCACTGCATAGACTTCGCCGAAAAGGGACACGCATGCTTTCGCCAACCGAGATACACAGACCGATTGACCACAAAGAACAAGTGCCTCAGGGCTTGTTTTTTAAAAACTTTGAAGCTTGGCCCCGGTCTATACAGCGCGGATCTATTCGCTTTCAGAAGTTCCGAAACTTGCCCCAACCGGACGAAATGAGAGCGAGCCCCTCGATGAGGATCAGCTCGCGATCGGTGTTTGCCGGGCGTGAACCGCGGCTTGCTCCGATTGGCTTATGGAGGCGGAGGCGATGGTCGACGCACCGACTGAGGCGTGGTGTTTCACGACCAGCAGCGAGCCTTGGCTGCGCTGAGGTGGTGGGTGCGAATCATGGAAAGAGATCGCCTACGAGTGACTGGTGCGCGCATCAAAAAACCGCGTGAGCG